>DUZK01000027.1 GCA_013349495.1 Deltaproteobacteria bacterium | reverse complement strand
TACCGAGACCATGCATCGCGTAGAGTGGGACCTTTCTCCCTATGCAGGAAAGACGGGTCAGATCAGGATCGTAGATAATTCCTCAGGTGGTTGGGGTCACATCAATGTTGATGACTTTAGATTAAAAGGGAAGGGGTCTTGAGCAGATATTATTGAGGCAATCCGGAAAGAAAATGACTATTCCCGGAGCCAAGCTTCCGAAGTCGCTGAAATCCTGATGGAAATCATCAAGCGATCCCTCGAATCCGGAGAGGATGTCATGATATCCGGCTTCGGCAAATTCCAGGTTAAATCCAAAAAGGAACGCAGAGGCCGCAACCCAGTGACGAATGAGGATCTAATACTACCTCCCAGAAGGGTCGTCACATTCAAAAGCTCAGGCAAACTAAGAAACCGAATCAACAAATGATATGCTGAGGCAGTTTCGTAACGCTAGCGTATCGAAGTCTTGACTTTGGGATCATTAAAAACCTAATGATTTCTGTTTCAAATCGCTACCTCCATACCTCCTAAATAATTTACGACAAAATGTCGCCTTCCCGTTAATAGGATGGGACATGTAAGGGTATTTTATGCGTAAACTCATACTTTTGCCTGATTGACACCGTGTGACCTCTCTGATATTGGTATTTAAAGCACATCTTGCATCTCGTATTGCATCTCGGCTTTGTTTCATCGGAATCTCTAACTCATCAGCCATACCTGGGTTGAAGTTCAAGCAAGACCTCCAGTTCAATTCTGCAGAAGAACAATCGTCCTTACCCGTCTTAAACCATTGAAGACACAGAAGGAGGGAAACATGAAAAGATTGACCACAATTATAGGCATGCTTTTGGTGATTCTCTTGAGCTTCCTCCTCATATCCAACACGGAGGCTGCTCAGCTATGGCCCAAAACTCAGGACGAACTATGTTGGTACTATAGTTGCGACGACGACGTAGCCAAGGTCGTGGAAAGTCATCTGGCGGCAGAGATAGAGGACTTTAGTCGGGTAATTATTCACGTTGATCCCTTAAATGAGTAAAAAGAATCCGGTTGGAGAATTTAAACGCCTGTTTCCGCATATTCAGCATATTCTACCTTCTACATAATAAAGAGGGATTTTAATTTATAATCTTTGAGCAATTTTACCAATGCATTGTTATAACCAATTCATTATGGAATATTAAAGCAGTATGTCAGAACGTAACTCACAGCACCTTTTGAATTATCAACAATTTTATTCATTAACATGTGTAATCATAATGATTTCATTTATCGGTTGCTCAAAAGATTACAAGGTTGTGAAGCCGGAAAACACGAAGACATGGATGTGTAACGAGCATGCTAATGGTGCAATAAAAAATGGAGACTATAAATCTGGTATTAGCCTACATCAGCGAATTTTGGCTGCAGAGCCAAAAAATAGTCTTGCGATGTATCACCTCGGATATGCACTTGGGTGCATTGGAGATCATAAGCAGGAAGTTTATTATTACGAAAAGGCTATTTCACACGGATATAATCAAGACAATAATCTTTACTATAACTTGGGCATGGCTTATGGTGAATTGGATATGCCTGCAAAAGCGGTCTTTGCCTTCAAAAGTGCAATTGACATTAATCCTACAAGCGCTGATAGCCATTTTGGTTTGGCTCTTGCATATGAAGCAAATATAAACTTCAAGTTAGCAGAAGATGAATATCTAAAGGCTATCAAGATTGATCCAAAACATTTAGACGCACGAATGCACTTGAGCATCTTATATACGGATATGGGTGATCTACAAAAGGCCTGCGATCAATTAAAAAAAATATTGGAAATTGACCCAACTAATGAATCAGCTCGTAAATTTCTAGAAAATATCGAAAAGGAATAAAAAAAGATCTCGCAATCAAATTTCATACCTGATTTTGGTTTTCAAGGATTTTCAATTTCCATCAGAAACCTTGAAGGGGCCTTGATTTACAATTTGCATGGCAGAATCTCTAGCCTGGCCTACTACCAAAAATTCGCTTGACTCCGACCTTTAATATCTGGCCAGGTATACCAAATTTTAGATGATCTAATATGTTGTGATATTCGCATTTCCAGATTCTTGCGGCATTATACGCCTCCAACTAATCTCAGGTATTTCATGCCTCCAAAAACCTGCGATATCCATATCAAATGCCGTCTCGCAGATTTTACATTTGCTGTTTCCAATCACCACCATTTTCTGGGCCTCCAGCGGTTGTGATTTCTATTTGAAAGTATGAAAATTGTCGATTCACGACATGCATTATGTTGTTACGTATAGCATATGGAAGGTCATACTTATGAGGTTGGGCCGACTGTAGATTGGATGTGAGTCGTAGATATTTAATCCCTCAATATAGTTGAACCGGCGCGGAAAAAACAGAATTACCTGAAAGGGATTGAAACACGAGGCTCAAAATTGAAACAATGCGCTTCTTCGTGTATGATGGAGGCGATGCTTCGGTGGGATTGTGAATAAGCTTGCGGCTGTCAATCGGGTTTGTGGAGCAGCTCCGAATGTTGGAATTGAGAGAACAAGAATGAATCTTTTGACGAAGAAAGAAACAAAAACCTTGC
This sequence comes from Deltaproteobacteria bacterium, assembly GCA_013349495.1. GTDB lineage: Bacteria > Desulfobacterota > Desulfobacteria > Desulfobacterales > SURF-15 > DUZK01. The sequence goes on along the minus strand of DUZK01000027.1, from coordinate 21,263 downwards.
TTTCAAGACTCTACTGGGATGTGGATGTTGATCCGGAACAGCTATATCAACTGCTGACCGGAGAAAAGGATAGAATCGGACATATCGATGTCCACAACCTTTATTATCGCATATTGACGACCCTTAATTGGTACGACATTTTAAAAATTGTTGCCCCGGAAAAGCTCGGCGAATTGCTGAGTGATTCCGTGCTTGATAGAATCCGTTTCAATGACTTGAAAGAAAGATACCTGTATGCCAGGAAACAAATTTTACAGTAAGGTATACGCCGCTCAGGATGAGGTTCTAAAGCTTGTCCAGGACGAGCACGTTGATTTCTATTTGACGGGCGGAACTGCTTTAAGCCGGGGGTATTTGAATCATCGGTATTCGGATGATCTGGATTTTTTTATAAATAAGGCACTGGATTTTAAACTACAGGTTGAACGTGTTGTCGGCGCATTCAGAAAAGCCGGCTTGGAGTTTGACACAGGAACAGTTTCTGAATCTTTTATCAGAATGACGATTCGGAAAGGTCAAATATCTGTCAAGGTAGATTTTGTAAATGATGTTGAATATCATTACGGTGAGTTTAAGACAGCCGATTTTTTTAATAAAATTGATAGCTGGAGAAATATCCTCTCAAATAAGCTGTGTGCTATTAGCCGTTTGGAGCCGAAAGATGTGGCGGATATACTGTTTACTTCCAAGAATTTTCAATTCTACTGGCCTGAAATTATCGAAGAGGCCAAAGAGAAAGACCTTTGGGTCGATCCTCTCGAAGTATGCCGGCTTTTGAATTCATTTAAAATAAACTTGTTTGACACAGTTAAATGGGCATTTTCGGTGGATAAGGCGAAGCTGGCACGGGAACTCGTCCAAATGCACGATGACATTTTCTACGGGAAAGGCAATACACTGCTAAACGGATAAAGCGTTATGATCAGATAAACCGTTTCATCAACTCGTCGATGGTGTCGTCCACATTTTCGGGTGTAATCCCCATTTGATTGCAGGCTTTTTCCACTTTTGCCAATCGATGGGGACTTGCCATGTCTTTCAGATACGTAAAATATCCCAGCCGCCGTCCGACCTGCCAGAAGGTCTGATGCTTGGGTTCCATCTGAAGAAATGCTTTTAACGGGTTCAGCATTTTCTCTTTGTCCCGGGGCAGTGTTCCTTCGACTTCCTGAAACAGGTTGAGGATATGATCGCTGGCCAGCGTACTGGTAATTCCATCGAGGCTTTCAATGAACAGAAGGATTTCTTCCACTGTCATTCGATCGGTGCATTTCTCAAATTCACCGGTCCGATATTCATCAAAGAGCGGAACAGTGTTGGGAATGGCAAGGGTTCGAAGCCTGATGAATTCCGGGTTGATCCGGTTCAATGCATCCGCTGTTTCCCGGGCATGAATTTCAGACAGGGATTGCCCGCCGAGTCCCGGCATTACATATTCGCTCAGTTCGATGCCGGCTTTCTTTACCTTGAGCCCGGCTTTGATTTGGGTTTCTTTGGTCACCCCTTTTCTTGCCTGCTTTAGAACTTCATCCGAGCCGGATTCAAGCCCGATGTGAATTCGGTTTAAACCGGCGTCACCGATGGCCTTCAGGTCGTCGTCCGAAATGCGTGCAATGGTATGAGACCGCGCATAAGAGGTTACCCGGTCCACCCAGGGGAAACGGTTTTTTAAATGGGTTAGGATTTCAACGAGATTCGGGGGTTTAATGAGCAAACTGTTTGCATCCTGGATGAAGATGGAGGACATTCCCCCGGCAAGCCAATGGAGAGCGGCTTGAAAGGCCTGAATCTCGCCGGGCCGAACTTCTGCGTTTTGGATCTGATCTCGCGTGATTTTTCCAGAATGATCCGCCAGCCCTTTTATTTCTTCTACATACCGGTGAACCGTATCGATGTCTTTTTTGACATGGGTCACGGGTCGTATGGAGAACCGGGACCCCTTGTAAACCGGACAGAATGTACAGCGGTTCCATGGGCAGTTCCGGGTTGCCCGAATCAAGAGACTGTATGCCTCACTGGGCGGACGTATCGGTCCCTGCTCAAATCCTGAATATTCTTCTGCTTCTTTTTGCGTGGTCATGGAAAGGTAATCCCCAAGCTTGATTTAGTCAGATAAGAATAACCACCGACTGAAATAAAATCAAGCATCACCGGCCGGCATGCAAATGCCAAGGGCTTTGACAAGTCCCTTTATTTTTGCATATGGTTGTCTGGAACGTGAAAAAGCGAGGACCATCGAAATACTCAAAAAAACCGATCCAAGGATTTGAATCGAATTGAAAAAGCTGGCCGGCATATTTCTCATTCTTCTTTTTCTGGGTATCTCGACCGCAGCCTTCCTTTATCTGGATCTCATGAAGTTTGCCGATCATCCGTCCAACCCCGAGCAATCCAAAACAGCGGTTGTGGTGATTAACCCGGGGCAGCAATTTAAAACCATTCCCGGGTATTTGCATCAACTTGGCATATTAAAACAGCCGTTTAAATTCGGAATATATGCCAGAATCAAACATCTGGATAAGCGGATTAAAGCCGGAGAATATATGCTATCGTCAGCCATGTCTCCAAAAGAGATCCTTCACAAATTTGTTTCCGGCAAGGTGCATCTATATAAAGTTACACTTCCCGAAGGCTATTCCCTGAATCAAATTGCCGCCGTCGTTGCCGGAGCCGGTCTCGCCACCGAGGAAGCGTTTATGAAAGCGGTTTATGATGCCGACCTGGCACATTCTTTCGGTATCAATGCCGATTCTTTTGAAGGGTATCTTTTCCCGGATACCTACTACTTCTCAAAGGGAATACCGGCTGAAAAGATTATTGCCGCAATGGTCAATCGGTTTCATTCTCAGTTTAAACCGGAGTGGAAGCAGCAGGCTGAGAAGATCGGTTTTTCAATTCACGAGATCGTTTCACTGGCCTCCATTATTGAAAAAGAGACGGGAGTGCCCTCCGAACGATCCGTTATTTCATCGGTTTTCCATAACCGGTTAAAGAAGAAAATGCGTCTTGAAAGTGATCCGACCGTCATTTACGGAATTAAAGAGTTTGACGGCAATCTCACCCGGGAACATCTCAATACCCAGACACGATACAACACATACAGAAACAGGGGTTTACCGCCGGGCCCTATCGCAAATCCAGGCTCCGCAGCTATTGAATCCGCATTGTATCCGGATGACACTTCCTTTTTGTTCTTCGTCTCAAAAAAAGACGGCTCCCATAAATTTTCTACAACCATTTCAGAGCACAACAGTGCGGTTCGAAAGTATCAGCTGATAAAGAAATAGACTTATCGATTAAGAAACTGGCAGGCGGGTTAAAAAGGTGGATCCTTCGGGACCGGTTTGAGTTACTTCAATTGTTCCTTTGTGGTCTTTTATGATTCCGTAGCTGATGGAAAGCCCGAGCCCGGTTCCTTTTCCGACATCCTTGGTGGTATAAAATGGATCAAATACCCGTGCGGCTATATCCCCTGGTATTCCGCAGCCGTTGTCACTCACCAGGATTTCAACGACATCCTTGGCGTCATCGGCCAGGCGGGTGGTGATTTTAACTTTTCCGTTGCTTTGCAAAGATTTTTGTTCAGGCGCTGTTTCCACGGTTGCATCACCGTTTTCTCTCTTGTCTCTGATGGTATCCATGGCGTTTGTGATCAGGTTGACAAAAACCTGCTCCAACTGGTTGATGCTTCCTTTGACCTTGGGCAGCTTATCGGCAAGGTTCCTCTCCACCCTAATATCTTCACGGTTGAGCTGTTCCATCATCATAAGGAACGCATCGTCTATCATTTCATTCACATCCACCGGTTGGACTTCCGATGGGGTTTGACGTGAAAAATCTTTCAAATGATCGATGATCCGTTTCATCCGTCCCGTATTTTTTTCGATCATTTTCATTTCTTCAAAATTGGTGGATGTTTCGTCTGCCCCCTTCAGAAGCATTTGCACGTAGGTTCGAATAACCATCAACGGCTGATTCAGTTCATGGGCGACTCCTGCAGCCAACGTGCCGAGCCCTTTCATTTTGTGGGTATGCTGGAGCTGAATTTCAAGCTCTTTTCTTTCCATCTCGGCCCATTTCCTTTTCAATGCATTCACAAACACATCGGAAACGATTTTAAGCTGAGTCGCCGTATTTTCAGACCATGATTTTTCTTCGGTAATGGAATCAAATCCCAATATGCCGATAACGGAATTTCCGGATATCATGGGTACCCGAATGGCGGATTGGATACCATTCCAGGGGAGTAGCTTGCTGTGACGACCGATATCTTCGGAAATTTTTGCCAGGGCTGGTATGAAAATATTTTTGGAACGGGAGATACATTCAGCAATCAGCGGCAAGTCATCATATTTGAGCCCGTTGATTTCATTTATGGATAGCAGACTGCTTTCATGGCACCATTCATAGATTTCGTCGGAGAATGTGTTGTCTTCGTTAAGAATCAGGATAAAACCGTGATGAGCATTGATAAACTTTGCAATGGTTTTGAGTGCGTTGTTTATGCCGTTGTCGATTTCTTCGGGTGAGAGATTGATAAATGTCGTCGAAAGCGTACTGACGAGGTTTTCAAAATCGACACGGTGAATAAGCTCCCGTGTTCTTTCCGCCACTTTTTTTTCAAGGTTGACATTGACCTCCTTGATCATGCTGTAGAGTTCAAGGCTTTCCAGGGCATTGGCACTGTTCAACAACACGATGGACAGCAGAGACAGGCTGGTATGCGGAATGTCTTTTTCATCTCCTTTAAAAACACCTACAAACATGCCCCTGGTTCGAGATGTTGTGGTTAACGCATGGAGAATCAAACGCCGATCAAAGCTTTTTGGCGTTACGATGACCGGCCGTTTTTCTCGAATCACCCATGCAAACGTGCCATTATCGATGAGGGCATCCACTTCGTCCTGAATGTATTGATTGTACTCTTCGGGCTCATTATCGTGCAAATAGAATTCTGAGTTCGATTCATCCACGAGGAAGAAGGCCGATATCTTAAATGGAATGAGTCTGAGAGCCCGGGACCTGGTTTCCTCCAATATGTCGTCCTGGTTTTCGAGACTGATGATACTCTTTTGAAAATCACCTATTGACGCCGCTGTTTCCAACGCGTCTGAGGTCAGTCGATTCACCTCTTCGAGGTATTGAATCCGCTGGTTCAGCGCCTGATTTTCCGAGTCGTTATTTTCCATTTCAATTCCTAAAAAGGATTTGCATCGTCTCATCGATATGATGCTTGGCCTGATCAACCGTGGCGGTGATAATACCGGTTGAAAGACCGATTTCCGCCCACGCTTTTGGAACCAGAGGCGGAACATTATGTTCTCCGCTGTTTCCGATTTCTAAAGCATTGGCCATGATATCAGCTATGTGAACGACCGCTGTATCCAGCTGGATTTGACTCTCAGTTTTAATATGATGAAATCGAACGATGTTCTCCAGGGACATGGGGAGTTTCCATTCTTTAAGCAAGATACCGCCCATTTTTGAATGGTCAAACCCGATAATGTCGTTTTCTGCTTGATGCAGCATGCATCCGGTTTCTTTTGCTTTGAGCAGTGTCTCCTTTGAAATCTCGGGAATGCTCATAAAAAGGATGAGCCGTCCGATGTCATGGAGAAGTCCGCCCACAAAGAACCGCTCTGTTAACGTATTATTCTTATAGCTGGCGAGAATCCGGGCAATGATTCCGCAGGCAATACTGTGCTCCCAGAAAGATTTCATATCAATAAGATCCGACGGAACATCCTTAAACACAGCCAAAGCACAGGTCCCCAAAGACAACGTACTGAGCTGCTTCGTACCGATAATGGCCACAGCCCTTGTTATGGTTTCGATTTTTGACGGGAAATTGTAAAAGGCGCTGTTTACCAGTTGCAACAACCGAGCTGATAGGCTTTGGTCTTTACTGATGATATTGGCAATGTGGGTTGCCGAACATTTCGGGTCGTTGATGGCCTCATTGATCTGATGAAATATGGTTGGAAGGGAAGGGAGTTTGATCCTGTTTCGGATGATTTTCTTAGGATCATACTTAGGACCCTTGGAATTTTCAGATACTGCTGATTCTTCAGGTGCTGTCGCGGTTTCGAAGGGGTCTGACTTCATCAGGTCAGGGTTGATCGACATTTTTTTGGCCCTTCGAAGTACACAGATTTGAAACAGATGATGCACGGCTTCATGTTTGAGATCTGAAAGTATAAATCGCTGCTTTTCGATTTCTTCCGCTTTTTCGAGTATTTTGGGATCGATATCCGCCGCCTGCTTTTCTCCCATCTCCTGCTCGGTGACACCTTCGATGTCTGCTTCAACCACACCCCATGTTTTCATAATCTTAAGGTGCTTGTCAGAGAGCTCAACACCTTTTGCCAACAGAAATCGTCCATTCTGGTCTTTTAAATCGTCAGCCAGAACCATACCCGGTTCAATCTGAGCAACGTTAACATTGGCCATACAATAATACCTCTCTGACGGTTTATTGATCCTTTCGTATTAATCTCATTATCGGCATGATTCTTTTTTTTATTTAAGGGAGATACCGGAAACGTTGAAAAAATCTTACCGAAGGGAAAAGATGCAATCCGCAGGCCAATGTTTCACATATCTCACCGATTGGCCATATGACTTGAAGAATTAATATTTACAGTATGATACATTTGTTCTATCCGGGAAAAGGGGGCGAAACGGAAAAGGGGGTGATCTGATGAGCCGGGCGCCGTTGCCAAATTATTGACGGCTTTAAGGCTTACGGTTCTGTAACCAAAAGAAGGCTAGACTTTTGGGGAGCTATTAATTCCGGTATTTTCGGAGTGTTGGAGCACTGGAGTGATGGCGTAATGACTCAAGGAACGTTTTTTTACAACACTCCAACTGAATTGTTTTTGAAGCTCTTAAAATTTCCGTTTTATTGTTTATAGATCTGGAGGCTTATTTTTGATAATCGCGTTGCGGGATAAATGGCTTGCCCGGCATGCATGCCGATGATAGAAGAGTCATCAAAGGAAAATGGCAATGAATATCAATTCGTTATCGGAAGAGCAATTGGCGGGTCAACGGTTGATGGTCGGCTTCAACGGGACCAAACTCAATGATGAGCTTCAGTTTCTCATCCGGGAGTTAAGGGTTGGAGGGATCATCTTGTTTTCAAGAAATCTGGAAACACCGGAGCAGATAAAAGCGTTATGCGAATCAGCACAAGGTTTTGCGGAAAAATGCGGTCAACCCGCCTTGCTCATATCCATAGACCAGGAAGGGGGAAAAGTAGCCCGGCTAAAGGAACCCTTCACCCAGTTTCCCGGAAACCCGGCGATGACCGACGAAGCGGATGCCGTCCGGTTTGCAGAGATCACAGCATCGGAGCTCTCCGGCCTCGGCATCAACATGGATATGGCTCCTGTTCTTGATGTTATTCCGGAAACAGGAAACAGTGTGATGGCGACCCGCGCATTCGGAGATGATCCCGGCTGGGTGAGCAGGCTGGGAACCGAAGTGATAAGGCATTTGCAGCAGAACAATATCATGGCTGTGGCAAAACATTTCCCGGGTATCGGCCGAACCACCCTCGATTCCCATGATGATCTGCCCACCGTAGCCGTTGATCTGAACACATTGAACCAAACGGACCTTGTTCCATTCAAGGCGGCGGTGGAGCAAAATGTGGCAGGTATGATGGTATCGCACATTATGTACGATCAAATTGATGAACAGTGGCCGGCAAGTCTTTCTTCCCGGGTGGCAAACGATTTGTTGCGGAAAACCATGGGTTATGAAGGGGTTGTTATTACCGATGATCTGGATATGGGTGCGATTCAAAATCATTACGATATTCATACCATTCTGAAACAGATTCTGAACGCCGAGATCGATATTGCGCTCATCTGCCATTCTTTGAATCAAATGGAGACAGCATTTCGGTTGAGCCTGGATTTTCTCAAACGATCACCGGAGAATATGCAGACAGGGGTTCGATCGGTTGAACGGATTTTATCGCTGAAAGATAGATATTTAGGGTCTTAATTGTTATTTCTTTGCGTTTTATGCAAAAAACAATACACAAGCACCTGTTAAAATATCAAATAACAAGCACCCCACCAGAAAAACGACGGGCAAGCAAATCACAAATAAATTACAAATTCCAAAATCCAATGACCAAAACAGTTTTTATCGTTTCGTTTTCCCATATCATGAGTATTTTTGAGATTTTGAATTTCGGTCATTGTGATTTGGAATTTCCGGTTTATCCGGGTTATGAATATAGGATTTCACAAATCTTAATTACGAATTCCTTTTCCGCGAGTACACGTCATCATCCCACCCCGAGACCCTTCCTTTCCTGAGGTGGTGATAACCCACGGCAGCAATCATGGCGGCATTATCTCCACAGAGTTGGATGGACGGGATATGGGTTTCTATTCCCTTCTGTTTGGCCGCCTTTGACACCTTCTCACGGAGCCGGCCGTTGGCTGCAACACCGCCAACCATGGCGATGTGCTCACATTTTTTCACCTGGGCAGCCTGAATAATCTTAAACGAAAGCACATCGACCACCGCCTCCTGAAAGCCGGCAACGATGTCCGGTATTTGGGCATGATAACTGTCCGGATGCGTTTGAATGTATCGGTTTACAGCCGTCTTTATACCGCTGAAACTGAAATCGAAGTCGGACTTCGTTAAATAGGCTCTCGGAAACTTGATACGATTCGGGTTGCCCTTTTCAGCCATCCGGCCGATGAGAGGTCCGCCCGGGTAACCTAACTCCAGCATGTTTGATACCTTATCAAACGCTTCTCCTGCGGCATCGTCTCGGGTTTGGCCCATCAATTCGATGTCAATATAATCCCTGACAAAATATATGGCGGTATGTCCACCGGATGCCAGTAAAACTACATATGGAAACGGAGGAGGATCCGTCTCCAAAAAAACTGAATTGACATGCCCATCGAGATGATCCACGCCGATCCATGGAATTTCCTGTGAATAGGCATATGCCTTTGCAAAGGAAAATCCCACCAATAAAGCACCAACAAGCCCCGGACCCTGGGTTACGGCAATACCATCGATCCGGCTTTTCGGAATGCCCGCTTCTTCCATTGCCTGGTCCACCACCGGAACTATGGCTTCAATATGTTTTCTTGAAGCAAGCTCGGGCACCACACCGCCGTACGGATGATGCACATGGATTTGGGATGACACCACCGAGGATAGGATGGTGGTTCCGTCTTTCACAAGGGCGGCAGCGGTTTCATCGCATGATGTTTCAATGCCGAGCAAAATCATGGGTTGAGGTCCATATCTTCCAGACAGACAGAAAATCGTTTCAAAAACAGGCCGTTTTCTTTGCAGAACCGTTTCACCGAATCGAGCCTGTCATCATGCTGATGTATATGTTCCGGTCTGAAGGATACCAGCAGGCCGCTAACTTTGTGTTTTAAAGTCAATTTGTTGAGATCCGAAGATGTTCCGAGAATCGGATAGCCTTGCAGTTTTTTGCCCGACTTGATGGGGTCGTCATCGATGAATCCCAATGGCTTGATCTTGAGCTGATGGTTGTGAAGAATTTCACGCAACAGGATTTCTCCTCCTCGTCCGGCGCCGTATATCAGAACCGCTTCGCCGGAAAGGGTTCTTCGTTTCATGGTGTCCATGAACAGCCGAAAAGATCCCCGTGTCCCGATCAAGTAGCCGGTGGTTAACAGCCAATCGATGATGAAAACACCTTTTGAAAAGTCTTCAAATCGATAAATATAGGTGACCGCCACCACGGAGAAGATGGAAGCGATAATCGATGCTTTTAAATGTACCAGGATATCATCCAGTCCTAAAAATCCCCATATACCACGGTATACACCGAATGAAAAAAAGGCGATGAACTTACAGGCGATCACTGCCGGCAGTGATTTAAGAAAGATTTTGAAATAAAAAGGGAAATATTCCGTATCGAATCGCAACCGGTAGGACAGATAATAGACGAATCCGATAAGGAAAAAATCCATCATCACCAGCATGAGCTGCCGCTTGTAGGTTAATTGAATGAGAATGGGTGTATAAGATCGTTCGCGCAGGAGGGAGAACTCTTTTTCCGGATATACCCGAAGCTGGGCCAAATAGATTCCCATGAGCAAAAAGGAGACACCGATGGGAATGATAACCACCGGAGAGGTTAGGGTGTCCTGTGTGCTCACGAAAATGGCGGACAATCCGGCGACAATACCGATTCCATAGAGAAACAATACCGCCCGCCTCTCGCTGAATCCCATGAGTACTAAACGGTGCGAGGTATGGTCTTTGCCACCAACAGAAGCTTTCCGGCCGCTCAATATCCGAATAAAGGTTACCAGAGAGGTATCGAAAATGGGCACCATCATCAGCATGATGGGAACCGCAAAGGATGCGAGTCTGTTTTTTGCTCCTGCTTCGGGAAAGCAAAGACTCAGGACTGCAGCAGTGAAGCCGATGACGAGGCTTCCACTGTCTCCCATAAAAATTGAAGCCGGGTTAAAATTGTATATAAGGAATGCGGCAAGAGACCCGAATAATAATGTTGCCGCGACAGCTGCATCCGGATTCACCCCCCCAAGCAATAATGAGAGGTAAAGTGCCGCGATGGCCCCGATTCCGGCACACAACCCGTCCATGTTGTCCAGTAGATTAAACGCATTGGTGATGCCCACAATCCAGAGTATGGTCAAGGTGGTATCCAGGGTCATGGAAGTCAGCCAATGCAGGCGGTGTCCGAGAAACGCGACCAGAGAAGCTGCAAGTATCTGCCCAACCAGCTTGGAATACGGTTTGATACTCCGGAAATCATCGATGAGTCCCAAAACGAAGAGAAACGTAATCCCTACCCAGATGGTGGCGCCTATTGACGGAATTGAGGCCCGGTGCGAGTTCGGTAGAAAATGCGGTAGAATGGATGAAAAATCTGAAAGGAATAAGAGGGGAACAGCGATCCCGCAATATATTGCAATGCCGCCCACCAGGGCTGTGGGCTTCTTATGCCATCTGTCCGTCGTGGGTTGCGCCAACCACCCCTTTTTTCGTGCTATTACGCGAACCACCGGAGTTGCGATTGCGCAGATAATAAAGGATACAATCGGGTAGAAATAATTTATCGGGCTAAACAGCGAACTCATCGCAATATTACCCGGTCATACTCTTCGTGCTCTATTTCGTAATTATGGCGACGTATTTTCATCAGTACATTCTGTATGAGCTGAAGCATAAAAGTTTAAAGTGAACTAAAGTGTAAAGTGCCTAAAGTTGCGGTGTCGCTTCGCTCCAGCATATAGAAATCAGATAGAATTCATTAATTTTAGCTCACATTAGGCACTTCAAATTTTAAACTTTTACATCATATGAAAACGGCCGGTTCCAGCGCTTATGGTATCAAACACGATGCGATGGGGTCCGGCCTCAACTATTGTTTATGGGGTTGGATTCCTTTCTCTCTTCCCAGAGGCGCCCGCCGGGCGCCGGTGGATCCGGATGCTCATGTTTTGCATATCGTATTTTTCTGATTCCCCTTTGAAATCCATTCCAGAAAGCTTAAAAATCTCTCACCAATACGATCCTTCAGGGATATATTTTTTGGGTCGGACGCCTGGGATTTCATGTCGTTCAAAAGGTATTAGCAGTAGCTTCGATGTTAAATTTTCCTAAGGATTAGACGAATTTAGTGATAAAGTCAAAACAAATTTTTTGACATAATCTACCGCCTATTATAACAAGTTAGTTAGCTATGCTCACCATTGGAATAATGGAAAATTGGAATGATGGAATAATGGGTTTTGGAATACATCTATTGACATCAGAATTCCAATATTCCACCATTCCATTATTCCTTGCTTTGGATAAAGATTGAAGCATTAAAATATTCTTTTATTCACAATAGGTTGTGGGATTCTTGAGACCTTTAATTAGGCTTCATTAACCGTATTTTATTGGGAGCTTGGATTATGAAAGAGTTCGCTAGGCTCGACCGATTGCCGCCGTATACGTTTGCGGTCGTGAACGAGATTAAAATGGAGGCGCGAAGAGCCGGAGAGGATATCATCGATTTGGGAATGGGAAATCCGGATTTGGGAACACCGGACCATGTGGTGGCTAAACTCATTGAGGCTTCCCAAAAGCCCCATAATCATCGATATTCCGCATCCAGGGGAATCACGAAACTGAGAGAGGCAATTTCCGACTGGTATAAGCGAAGATTTGATGTGGCGGTTGACCCTGAAAGTGAAGTGATTGTTACGATCGGTGTAAAGGAAGGCATGTCGCATCTGGTTTTGGTGACCATACGTCCGGGCGATGTGGTGTTTACACCCAACCCCACCTACCCCATCCACCCCTATTCCGCAATTATAGCCGGTGGCGATGTTCGCGGAATTCCTGTCGGACCGGACGCTGATTTCTTCGAAAACTTGATGCATGCGACACAGCAGACCTGGCCCCGGCCTAAGCTGTTGATTCTCAGTTATCCTCACAACCCCACCACCGAGGTGGTCGATCTTGATTTTTTTCAGAAAGTTGTTGATTTTGCTAAAGAAAATAACATCATGCTTATTCATGATTTTTCATATGCAGACCTGGTTTTTGACGAATATGAAGCGCCGAGCATGCTGCAGGCGAAAGGGGCCAAGGATGTAGGGGTGGAGTTCTTTTCTTTATCCAAGAGTTACAATATGCCGGGATGGCGGGTCGGTTTCTGCGTGGGCAACCGTGAGACCGTGGGGGCATTGCAGCGGATCAAGAGTTATCTGGACTACGGTATCTTTCAGCCGATTCAGATCGCGGCGATCATTGCTCTAAACGGGCCTCAGGATTGTGTCCAACAAGTCCGTGATACATACAAATCCCGAAGGGATACCCTGATTACCGGTTTGAACCGGGTCGGGTGGGATGTGAATCCGCCCAAGGGGACTATGTTCGTCTGGGCCAAGATTCCGGATCAATATGTCGATATGGGGTCAGTGGAATTTTCAAAATTCATGATTCTAAAAGGCGGAGTGGCCGTCTCACCGGGGCGTGGTTTCGGGGAATACGGCGATGAATATGTTCGGTTTGCGTTGATTGAAAACAATATGCGAATCAACCAGGCGATTCGAGGCATTCGAAAGATTATGGAATAACAATTGTTCTGGGTTCAGGGTTCTGGGTTCAGGGTTCAGGGTTCAGAGTTCAAGGTTCAGAGTTTCGAGTTTAAGTATCAATTAAAGGAGCTGTATTTATGAAAGCAATTAATATCGGCATGCTTGGCGCCGGCACCGTGGGTACGGGAGTGGCGAAAATTTTATTCGAAAATAAGGAGATTATCCGGCAAAGGGTGGGGGTTGAACTCAATCTGAGACGGGTAGCGGACATTGACATCGAGCGAGACAGAGGTGTTCCGTTTGAGGATGGCGTGCTCACAACCGATGCACAGTCGGTGGTAGCCGATCCGGAAATCGATATCGTCCTGGAGATGATCGGCGGAGATACCATTGCAAAGGAATTGATACTGCAGGCTTTGGAAAACGGAAAGCCGGTTGTAACCGCAAATAAAGCGCTTCTAGCCGTACATGGCACTACCATATTTAAGGCTGCTGCCCGGAACGGGGTCGATCTTGCGTTTGAAGCGAGTGTGGGCGGATGCATGCCGATCATCAAGACGCTCCGAGAGTCTCTGGTGGGAAACCGGATAAAATCCATGGCCGGCATCCTCAACGGCACCTGCAACTATATTTTTACGAAGATTACGGAGCAAGGCATAGCGTTTAAGGATGCGTTATCCGATGCTAAGGAAAAGGGGTATGCTGAAGCGGATCCCACATTGGATATAGAAGGGATTGATACCGCTCACAAGCTTGCCATTCTCACATCCCTTGCATACGGGACCGAGGTGAATCTTAACGATATCTATATTGAGGGGATTTCGAGTATTACACCTTTGGATATCGAATATGCCGCCCAATTCGGATATAAAATCAAGCTGCTGGCCATCAGCAAAGACCTGGGACACAGTGTTGAGGCACGGGTGCATCCCACCATGATCCCTTTTAAGAACCCGCTTTCCAATGTGAGCGGCACTCTCAACGCCATTACGGTATCCGGTGATGCGGTGGGGGATATTATGCTGTACGGTCATGGCGCCGGGATGATGCCTACGGCAAGTGCGGTTATCGGCGATACTGTGGATATTGCCCGGAACCTGATCTGTGGGTCAGCCGGAAGAATTCCGCTATTGTCCTATCAGGAGGACGAGATACGAAACATTCCCGTGTTGTCAATCGACGAGATCGAGACCCAATATTATTTCAGGCTCTTTGTCCTGGATCGCCCAAAGGTTCTTTCGATGATCTCGGGGGTTTTGGGCGACCATCTGATCAGCATCAAATCGGTGCATCAAAAGGGACGAAAAATCGATGGGTCCGTACCCATCGTGATGATGACCCATACGGCGAAGGAATCGAATGTGAAAAAAGCCGTATCTGAAATCGATCAACTGGATGTGGTCAGTGACAAAACCGTGCTCATACGCATTGAAGATGAAAACGAAGAGGAGTAAGGCTTGCCATGCATATAGTCTGCGCAGATCTTGAAGGTGTTTTTGTACCTGAGATTTGGATCAATGTTGCGGAAAGAACCGGTATCGAAGCGTTGCGTTTAACCACGCGCGACATATCGGACTACGATGTACTCATGAAAAAGCGGATCGGTATTCTGAAAGCGAACAATCTTAAACTACGTGATATTAAGGAAGTTATCGACACCATGGAGCCTTTGGAAGGGGCTCTGGAGTTCATAAACTGGCTCCGATCGGTCACTCAGATCATCATATTGTCGGACACGTTTGTGCAATTCGCAGGACCGCTTATGAAAAAACTCGGCTGGCCGACGCTGTTTTGCCATACCCTATCCATTAACTCTGATGGATATATTGCCGGCTACAACCTGCGCCAGCAAGAGAGCAAGCGGAGAGCGGTCGAGTCCCTCAAAGGGCTGAATTTTAAAGTTATTGCCACGGGTGATTCCTACAATGACATATCCATGTTGAAAGCGGCGGACAAGGGAATCTTGTTTCATCCCCCGGAGAACGTGAAAGACGAATTTCCTGAATTTCAAGTCTCCTTTGGTTATGACACTTTGAAAACCATAATATCGGATACGCTGGTTGCAGCCGATTAGCTGCGGATCTATTATCTGCGATTGGGGCTCACACATGTTCTACAACAAAACCTCCTGTCGGGTCATATACGGTGATACCGATAGAATGGGCTATGCATACCATGCCCATTATTTCCGCTGGTTCGAAATCGGCCGAACAGAACTGTTGAGGTCTTTCGGCCTCTCTTACAAAGCCATTGAGGAGAAAGGCATATTTCTTCCGGTTTCAGAAGCAAATTGTAAATATTTCATACCGATTCGGTATGATGACACGTTGATTGTGGAAACCGGTCTGGATAACGGGGTCAAAGGGGGATTCAAGTTCAATTACCGCCTACACAGGGAATCGGACAATCAGCTGGTTGCAGAAGGATATACCAAGCATCCCTGTGTAAACGGTGAAGGAAAGGTGGTGCGTCCCCCACAATTTTTGCTGGATCTGATCGCAAAAATAAAAGATTTGGGTTGAATAAAATGGATATCAATAAATTCAAAAGGTGCCGTATTCTAGTTATCGGCGATTTAATGGTCGATGAATACCTCTGGGGGGATGTGGACCGGATTTCACCCGAGGCGCCGGTTCAGGTGGTTGCGGTTAAGAATAAAGAATTTACTTTGGGAGGGTCCGGAAACGTAGTCCATAATCTGGCGACCCTCGGTGCCGAGGTCTGCGTCGCGGGAGTCATCGGTCCGGGGAGCAACGGCAGGATGTTGATGGATAAATTCCATGAACTTGGTGTAAACACCGATGGGGTTATCGAAGACCCGGGCCGGTTCACCACACACAAGACACGCATTATTGCTGCAAATCAGCATGTTTTAAGAATCGATCACGAGACAAAAAAAGATATTTCCGAAAAAACATTAAAGGCTCTCAAAGAATGCATCACAAACAAAATCGAATCCGTGGATGTGGTTCTCATTTCCGATTATGCAAAGGGCGTCATTACGCCGGCCCTTCTCTCCCACGTGGTTAAATCGGCTGAAAAATACAGCAAGATGACCATCGCCGATCCAAAAGGTCTTGAGTTTAATAAATATTCAGGCGTGACCCTTCTGACTCCGAACAAGAAAGAGACCGGGGCGGCCGCAGGCATGGAGATCAATTCAGAGTCGGATCTGGGTCTTGCAGTGGAAAAAATACTCAAAAGCTCTCACATCGATTCTCTGCTTGTTACCTGCGGTAAAGACGGAATGGTGCTGTTTGAGCATGATGCGGAGCCGTTTAGAATTCATGCAGAGGCCCGCCAGGTGTTCGATGTGTCCGGAGCAGGAGATACAGTGCTCGCCGTATTGGGTCTGGCTGTTGCATCCGGAGCATCCTTAAAAGATGCCGCAACCCTTGCAAATATCGCAGCCGGTATTGTTGTGGGCAAGGTGGGAACAGCAACGGTGACGCCTGATGAGCTTTCGGCTGCTCTGGAACCCTTCCGGGATCCGGCAGTGCTCAAGCAGAAATTCTTGCATCAGCTGGCCGATCTTTCACAGGAGCTTGAAAAGAAGGGAAAGCGGATTGTCATGACCAATGGATGCTTCGACCTTCTGCACGCAGGCCATATCCGGCTCTTTGCCGCCTCAAAACAGTTGGGTGATGTTCTCGTGGTTGCCATTGACGATGATGAATCGGTTCGGAAATTGAAAGGCCCCGGGCGTCCGGTATTGAATGCCAGGGAGCGGGTTCGAATACTGAGCGCTCTGGACAGTGTCGACTACGTCGTCGTGTTTTCATCGGATGATTTGAACACGATTATGGAGAAACTGCGGCCTGCGATTTTGACCAAGGGAAGCGATTACACCTCGGATCAGGTTTACGGGCATGAATTCATTGAACAGTCGGGGGGGCGGGTCATGTTAATTCCCGTAACCGAAGACATCTCCTCCACCCGCATTATCGATAATATTCGAAAAGGGTCTTAGTTACGGTGGTGCAGCAGCTTTTATTAAAAGAGACATCCGAGGGGATCTCCTTTAACGTTTTTATCCAGCCAAGATCGTCAAAAAACAACATCGTCGGTTTTTACAGAGATGCTTTGAAAATCAAACTCACCGCCCCGCCGGTCGAAGGCGCCGCAAACAGGATGTGCATCGAGTTTCTGGCAAAACAGCTCGGTGTCTCCAAATCGAGTCTTTCGATTATATCCGGTCATTCGAGCCGTACCAAGCGGATTTTGCTCAGTCTCGACGGTCAAACCGACCAGCAGGATCGGCAGCGGTTGAAGAATTTGCTGAAAAATCTTTATGAAAAACCTACTTGACAGAACCCTTTTATTTAATTAACTTATATGGTTGAAACTTGATGCGGGGTGGAGCAGTCTGGTAGCTCGTCGGGCTCATAACCCGAAGGTCGTTGGTTCGAATCCAGCCCCCGCTACCATAAAAAGCAGGGGTTATGATAAGTCTTTCATAACCCTTTTATTACTCCTCAATACCATCGCATAAGGAGCGAGAGACGATATACTGCGAAATCTACCTGCTGGTTACTCCCCACATACGGAATATCATAAGACAAACCTGAAAAGCCTTCATTGACTGATGAGATTGTCTTTTTTAGCCTATTAAATGTTAAAGAATCCAAATTTCGGAGAAGGAAAAATGTCGGAGAATATGGAAAACCAAAATGATCAAGAAGAGGAATTCGAAACCGAAGAGGAAGGCGAAAGCTTTGCCGAGTTGCTCGAATCTTATCAGGCGGGAATGAGTGAAGACCTGAAGGTTGGTGATAAAATCAAGGGCAGGATCATTGCCATGGACGCCACCAATGTTTTTGTTGATACCGGGACCAAAGTCGACGGTGTGGTGGATAAAGAAGATTTAATGGATGACAGCGACACGTTTCCGTATGAACAGGGCGATCAATTGGAGCTGTACGTGGTTAAAGTGGATGAAAGCGAAATCAAGCTCTCAAGGGCCATCGCCGGAATCGGTGGCTTGAACATGCTCCAGGAAGCTTATAAAAGCAGGATTCCCGTGGAGGGAAAAGTTAAAGCGGTTATAAAGGGCGGTTTTCAGGTTGACGTCCTTCAGCGGACTGCATTTTGTCCAATCAGTCAGATGGATATCAAATACGTTGAAACGCCTGAAGATTACGTGGGCGAAACTTACCAGTTTATGGTCAAGCGATTTGAAGAAAACGGCCGGAACATTGTGATTTCAAGACGGGAAATCCTGGAAAAAGAGCAAAGAGAGGCCCAGCAGGCATATCTGAAGGATCTTGTCTTGGAGTCCATCGTGGAGGGAAAGGTCACCCGCCTGATGCCATACGGTGCATTTGTTGAACTGACACCCGGTCTCGAAGGAATGGTTCATATCTCCGAGTTGAGCTGGTCCAGACTCCAAAAACCGGATGAGGCTGTCAAACCCGGTGATACGGTTCGGGTCAAAGTATTGGGTATGGAACCGGGTAAAAAAGAAGGTCAATTAAAAATCTCCCTGTCTGCCAAACAAGCTACCGGAGATCCATGGGATACCCTGGGAGATACCATCCATAACGGCGACCGGATCAAGGGAAAGGTTACCCGCTGCATGGAATTCGGTGCGTTTGTGGAAGTTTCAACGGGTATCGAAGGTTTGGTTCATGTCAGTGAGATGAGCTATGTAAAACGGGTTCATCACCCGGAAGACATAGTAACCGCAGGGGATACGGTCTGGGTGCTGGTAAAGGAAGTAGATGCCGTCAATCGGAGGATTTCACTGAGCATCAGGGATGCAGAAGGGGATCCATGGGCGGATATTCATGATAAGTATTCCATCGGCCAAGCCGTAGAGGGTATTTTCGAGAAAAAGGAGAAGTTCGGCTATTTTGTTACCCTGGAACCGGGTGTTACGGGTCTTGTTCCAAAATCCAAGGTCGGCAAAACATCTGCTGCCGGTGCCATCGACAAGTTAAAACAGGGCGACGCTATTACGGTTATTATTGATGAGATCCAATCTGAAGCCCGGCGCATTTCCCTCGGGATCACGGATGCAAAGGATGAAGAGAACTGGCAGTCTTTTTCCGAAGATTCCGGACAATCTCTCGGGGCCTTGGGAGAGCAGCTGAAAAGGGCGCTTGAGAATAATAACAGCTAACAATATCCCGGTTCGGTTTTCCTGTATTTAGAATAAGGGATAGAAAATATAGGCAATAGCATCGGGATAAAGGGAAGGAAGATGGAGATCCGTTTTGACGGCAAGGCTGTTGTGGTAACCGGCGGAACCACGGGTATCGGATACAGTATTGCCGAGGCTTTTGCCAAAGAGGGAGCCAGTGTGGCCATCTGTGCCCGCAGCAAGGAAGGCGTTGATTCCGCCCTTCAGCAGTTTAAGGACAAAGGGTTTTCTGCCTACGGAGAGTCTGTGGATGTCTCCGTTCGCGACAGTCTTTTCGGCTTTGCCGATCGGGTCGAAGAAAAATTCGGCGGCATCGATATCTGGGTGAGCAATGCGGCTGTCTGCCCGTTGATGAAAGTGATCGATACCCCGGAAGACTTATGGGACCAGGTCATGGACATCAATGTGAAATCCGTCTATTTCGGGGGATTGATTGCAGCGGATAAGATGAAAAAACGCGGCGGCGGCGTATTGATCAACGGCGCCTCATTTTCTTCCCTGATGCCGTCTGTGGGATACGGTGTGTATTCGGTTTCCAAAGGCGCTGTATTCAACCTCACTAAAGTTCTTGCGGCTGAACTGGCCCCTTACAATATTCGCGTTGTCGGCTATATCCCCGGAATCGTCGTTACCCGAATGACCGAGAAGATCATAGCGGCAAAGAAAGATATTCTAGAGAGCCAGGTTGCATTGAATTACCTGGGCCAGCCTCAAGAAATTGCAGATGCCGTGCTATATCTGGCATCCGATAAGGCCTCCTATATCACCGGAACCTCCATTGAAATTACAGGGGGAAAGTTTTGCGTGCAAAACCCCGCTGCGGCCTGGGAGTCTTAATATAGAGGCAGCCATAGAGGGCAACCTTCGTAGATTTTACCGTCCAGCTTTGAATTCCCCCTTTCTTTTTCGGAAAAAACAATCCGTGATATCGAATCAATACCGTTCGTTACACAGATTCTATGTGCATAGACGTATCAACTCGAGAAAGCGCTGAAATCCCCCCCCATTTATTGATAATAATCCTTGACAATCTAGTCTGGCCTGGTCAGACTATAATAAATAAGGAGGACGGAATGCATATAACGAATATATCAGAAGCCAAAGCACAATTGTCTGCGCTCATCGAAAAAGTTATATCCGGGCAAGAGGTCATCATCGGTAAAGCCGGAAAACCGGTTGCCAAGCTGGTTCGCTATGAACGAAGTCAAGAAACGCGTCGGCCGGGGGCATTACGCGGTAAAATCAAAATCGCAGAAGACTTCGATGAACTGCCGGATGATATTGCCGAAGCGTTTGGGATGATCGACTCATGAATCTTTTGCTCGACACCCACGTCCTCTTATGGTGGCTCGATGACAACCCCACCCTCTTGATAAAGGCAAAAGAAGCTATCGCAGACGGCCGCAATGTGGTGTTTATCAGTGCTGCCGCCATCTGGGAAATAAGAATAAAGCACACCCTCGGCAAACTGGAAATCCCTGTTAACTTCCGTAAGGTTCTGGAACAACAGCCGTTTGAAATGCTGCCGATTACCGCCGATCATGCTCATCTCATCGGAGAACTCCCTGCGTATCATCGAGATCCGTTCGACAGAATGTTGATCGCCCAGGCATTGTTTGAGGGCTTTACACTGGCAACCCGAGACAATCAATTCAAGCGATACAAGATCTCTACAATCAGAGCATAATGATTAAATACCATCGGTAGCGAAGACCCAACAATATTCGCGAGCTGAAAATCCAAATTTAGCAGACAGTCTATCTCCAATCAAATCTGATTGCTGGGAAAGGATGCACCCGAGTTCCATATATTCACCCCTTCCAGTTTACCGTTCTGATTGCGCGATTTTAGTCACGGCCTTGCATTAATGCATTATTATAATTCCAATGACGATCTTGTAGGTTGGAATAAGCAATCGCCACTTGGGTCGAGAGCTCGGGGGCCTTCCGCTCTCAAATTATTGAGAAAGCCGGTCCCAGGCAGCCCTGGCTATCGCCTCCCGGTTGTCCTCGCCGGGCTTGCTTTGATTGCCTTGGGCC
>DUZK01000026.1 GCA_013349495.1 Deltaproteobacteria bacterium | reverse complement strand
TCCTTTAAATAGGTTGACTTACCCGTTTTTCTCGGTCCCCACAGAAACGCCGATTGTTTCTGCGGCAAATCGATATTCAGGATTCGTTTGATATTTTCCATTTTAGATACTTACTCCATTTTAGTTTAACTAAATTGGACCATAATTCAATATAGTATAAAAATCAACCGGAATTTATTGCCTTGCCCAGGCGAGCCATGAAAAGGGTATGTTCGATTGAGGTTGTGAGAAAAGCGGTAGGGAAAAAGATAGGCTTCCCTTACCGGCGCTCCTTCTTTGATCACTCTGTCTGCAAGGGCGATGGCGGCGGAAACCCCGGTGGCATATTTATATACATAAAGATGTATGGTGACGATACAACCGCCGGCCGCTTTCTCGGTAGCTCAAACCGTGGAGAACCAAATGATAGATGACATATCGCTCCTGTAATGACAAATGTATAAATGTATATAGGACATGGTGGGCTCCTTCTGGTTGTGGGTGGGTTGCTCTCCTCACATTACCAGATTGCCTATCATGTTATTATCCTACATGGCGCAATTTGAATCTGAATTCACCCTTAAGTCATACAAGATACAGGCAGTCCGGAAAGCCTTTGAAACTGCCAATTCCATTATACAGCTTTGAACCTTGAACTTTCCCTAACGGATCGCCAAAAGCCGTGTTTTAAAACGGTTCGGCCACAGAACCGGGCTTTGCATTTTTCTTAAGGCCGCCTGTGCAGCGGTCATTTGATCCTTATCCGGCAACGTTTTCCCGTAGGCATATCTGTTGAAAACGGTCACAATTGAATCAATTTCATCCGCTACGCTTCTAAATTGCCGTTTCAGACGGGTTCCGTATTCCAGAGGAGTCTCACTGGGTCGTCTCGGCATGCCGCTGCAGCGACCCCATCTAAAAAGAACGGTATAAAAATAATCTGAACGGACACGGTCCGAACGGGAAAAAACCCGTTCATACGCTTTAAACAACAACACGGCCCCCCGTTCCAGCCACCTGAGGAAATAATAATAATCGATCACTTTTTGACGATCCTTGCATGTTTTCGAAAAAAGCCAGCGCAGCAGAAACCATATGCCGATAGCAATTAATATGAGCAGCACCAGGCCCAGCAGAATTGCAAAACCCCAGACGGTGATGTTAAGCAGCAATTCGGTCCACCAATTTGGCTCACCGGCCGGTATGCTTTCCACGCCAATGGCAAAAGTCGAACCGGCTGGGCCTTCCGGCACTTCCGGCTGCATTTTCCCGCGCTTGAATAAAAACAACAGCACACGGGTTAAAATGGATAAAACCGGCTTTGCAGCCACTTTCAGCACCGCGTACCCGGCTTCGGACGCGATTTTCAGATACGGCAGAAACAGCAAAATCAGGCCGGTTCCGAAAAACAGCATCCCCATACTGAAGCTGAATAAAAGGCCGATACCCCGGTAACCGGCCAGAAAGACCTTGCGGGTTCCGCTCTGATTGCGGGCAAGGGCTACGGAAAGCAACGCGAAGATAAAAAAGGAATACAGAATATACTCGGAAAGGACTTCTCCTGACTGGACGTCGAACCGGGTCCGCATCATCAGCTTGATGATCATGATTATGAAAAAAGAAGCGAATCCCAGGTCAAAGCGGGCACAAATGGAAAGATAAGACCGTGACCGCATCACCAGCCGAACTCCGGCAATCCAGAAAATCAGTGTCCAAGCCAAAAAGACAAACAAAAAGAACCCTTGCGTTACGTCCAGCGAGCGGTTGAAAAAATCGATGGCCCAGTTTCGACTCCAGAAGGATTCGGAACGGTACAACAGGAAATGAACTGTCCGGGCGGCAAAAAACGCGAGCCCGAATCCATGGGCCAACAGGGTCTGGATATTCCGCCACCCCCGTCCACGGGGATAAGCGGTCAGGAATCCTGAAAGCGCGAATATGGTCATGGCTTCCGGCAGCGGATAAGGCCCCTTCAGGATCGGATACATAACAAAAGCGGCCAGGGCGTATATCCAGGAAAATTCCATTCCGGCGCAGGCCAGCTTTAAGCCGGTATCGGAGATCTGTTTCATTCGAGCCGGTCTCCTTTTGCGCAGATATCTTTTAGCCTTAAGATCATACCGTTGTCTTTTGTTTCAGCCTCAGGAAAGTCGGCCGATAAACCACAGGCAATGGTCACCATCGGGACATTTCTGTTTTTGAAATATTGATTCAGCTCGCGACTTTCATGATCCGGTTCAAACTGGAAACAGACACTGGTCACCCCCCATGGCAGGGCCATCCCTTTTTGAAGTATGTCCAGCAGCTTCCCCCGGGGGTTGGCTTCCAGCCGCGCCATGGTTTCCATAATTTCGGAAATCTGGTTGCGGTTCCGGGAAACCGGCAGAAACGATCGGCCGTCGCCGTTTATCCGTCCGTTCGTTACTAGCCCCAAGGCATAGCGCATGCGGACGAATTTCATTGCGAGCGAGGCTGCTGCTTCGAGGCATCGCTCGAAGGTCTCACCGGATGGATCCGTTTCAAAACGGTCCGTGCGAACCAGCATCAGCACCTTTTCCTGTTCAGCGGGCTCACAGACCTTTTCCTGCAGGCGGTTGTGTCGCGCACTGGCTTTCCAGTGAATATAACGGGCCGGACTCCGGTGGTGGTAATCCCGGGTTCCGTAGATATAAACGGGGTCTTCAATAGGGCTTTTGGCACCGGGCATCCCGAAAAAGTCACGCCGAGGCAGGGGGACCGGATTCAGCGCCACCCGGCGGGGGTAGATGATGATATCATGGGATCGGCTTATTTTTTTCTTTTTCGGATAAAAACCCAACAGGTCTCCCACTTCAAGTTCAATCGGCCCGATGCAGTGTACACCTCTGCGAACGGCCCGCAGGCACCAGTCAAAATTAATCGCCTGGTACCATAATAGTCCGCAGTCTTTTTTCAACATGGTTTCCCCGGAATCAATCTTAAGGCTGCCGCCATGAGCTATTTGCAGCCGGAGCCACACGGGTAAAAACTTTTTGTTTTCAAGGCGAACGGAAAGATGGAGAGTCTCGCCGGGAAAAAGTCGGTTTTTGTCAAACGAAAGGTCATAATGGATCCCGGAAAAACTGATCCGGCTCCATACCCAAGCGCCCGCCGCCATGGAAAAAACCAGCACGCATAAAATCGCCAGTGACGCCTGGCCGTTCAAAAGGGCTATGAATAAAAACAGCCCCACCATGACCAGGGTCAGAGAAATGATAAAAGCAGATGGCACCCTGTCTAAGTCTTCAGTAATCATCGGGATCTACTCCGAGGGAACGGGGACATGAACCTGATCAAGGATCTGCTCGACAAAATGGTCCGGCACTTCACCCCGCAAAAGTTCGGCGTCCTTTAAAATCAGCCGGTGGGAAAGAGCGGGAACCGCAACCTGTTTGATATCATCCGGCAGTACGTAGTCGCGCCCCCTTAACGCGGCCAGAGCCTGACCGGTTCGCATCAAAGCCAAGGCACCCCTGGGACTGACCCCGAAACGCAGCGATTCGTGTTGCCGGGTGGCACGGGTAATATCCGCGATATATTGCCGGATGGAATCGGAAACCTGTATTTTCATGCGGGCCGCCTGCAGTTCGGCAAACCGTTCAGGGGTAGCCACGGCTTCGAGCTCCGGCAGTGGATCTTCCGCCTGGAATCGTTCCAGAATCAACATCTCTTCATTGCGATTCGGGTAACCGAGTCTCAACCGCAGCAGAAAACGATCCAGTTGCGCTTCCGGTAAAGGAAACGTTCCTTCCAGTTCGATCGGGTTCTGGGTGGCGATCACAAAAAACGGTTTCGGCAGAGAGCGTGTCTGTCCGTCAACCGTCACCTGGCGTTCCTCCATGCTTTCCAACAGGCTGGCCTGCGTGCGGGGTATGGTCCGGTTGATCTCGTCGGCCAGCAGTACATTCGTCATTACCGGACCCGATTGAAATTGAAATTGGCCATTTTGCTGGTTGTAGACATTGAAACCGGTGATATCCGAAGGCAGAAGGTCCGGTGTAAACTGGACCCGCTTGTAGATTCCGCCAATACTTTTGGCCAGCGCTTTGGCCATCAGTGTTTTACCGACGCCCGGGACATCTTCCAGCAAAACATGACCGTCTGCCAGAAGCGCAACCAACAATAATTCGAGACAATCCTGTTTGCCGACAATCACCCGTGACATGTTGGCAATAATGTCTTTGCAGAGTTTGAAATACAAAATAAAACCTCCGAGTATCAAAAATCGATTCTTAATACATCAAGGCCATTTTGATAAATCGTATCCACAAAGAAAACAACCTTTTTCCCATTGATACGCAACCTGCAGATGGAAACAGACCTGTTGAGCAATCGGCTCTTGAACTTCAGCTGCCAAAGAAGTCATGCCATCTCTCCAACAGATATTCTCGATTTTCTATTTATCAATCAATTCAATCAATTGATCCACGCGGCTGTCGAAATGTTCGATAGCCTTTTCGACGGGCGCTGATGACCGCATATCCACACCGGCCGCCAGAAGCTCCTCCAGCGGATACCTTGATCCACCGAGCTTCAGGAAATCGAGATAAGCCTCCCTTGCCGGCGCTACTTCCTTTATCACTTTATCTGCAAGGGCGATGGCGGCGGAAACCCCGGTGGCATATTTATATACATAAAACGGAGAGTAAAAATGGGGAATCCGAAGACACTCAAGTTCCAGTTCGGGATCGATCTGAAGGGTATTGCCGAAATAGGCTTCGAGGAGCTTGCGATATTCGGCGGTCATCACTTCAAGGGTCAGGGGCTGGTTCT
The DNA here is from genome assembly GCA_013349495.1 of Deltaproteobacteria bacterium. Lineage (GTDB taxonomy): Bacteria > Desulfobacterota > Desulfobacteria > Desulfobacterales > SURF-15 > DUZK01. The sequence goes on along the minus strand of DUZK01000026.1, from coordinate 19,150 downwards.
GCTCAATGATGCCGTGGGTGATCTTTTCGAATTCAGCAAACATGGCCTGCCGGTACAAGGTCGCCCGGATGTTGTCGATCTCCCGGTTAAGGATGTATGCCTTCATCTTCGGGTCGTCTTTGTAGTAATCCAGAAAATAATGGCTCAACAGGGTTTCACTGAATGTGGAGGCAACTTCGGCAACAAAAATGGTATATTCGTAATCCACATACGGCTGATTTTGAATGGACAGATATGAGTGCATGGAATGTCCGGCCTCGTGGGTCAGCGTATAGAGGCTGTTGATGTTCTTCTCTTCATAATTCATCAAAATATAAGGCGGGGAATCATAACAACCCGAGGAATAGGCGCCGCGCCGCTTTCCTCTGTTTTCAAAGCGGTCTACCCAGCTTCCGAGCAACCCGTTTTTGAGGGTGAGGACGTACGACTTGCCGAGCGGTTCCAACGCCTTTTCGCAAATATCGACGGCTTCTTCGTAGGCCATCTGAAACTCCACATCCGGAACAATGGGAACATAGGTGTCGTAAAAATGGAGTTTTTCGACACCGAGAAACTCTCTGCGAAAGTTCAGGTATTTAAACAGCGGATTCAAGTTATCACGAACGGTTCTAATCAGATTATCATAGACCGTTTCTGGGATATCGTCCACGAACATGGATGCGGACCTGCAGGATTCAAAATTTCTGGCCCGTGCATAGAAATGGTCTTTTTTGTTGGCGTATGCCAATATCGTGGCAATGGTGTTTTTGTGATCGTCGTATGTTTTATAGTATTGATGAAACACCTTCTTTCGAATCTCCCGGTCGGGATGAATCAGAAAGGTCGTAAAATTCCCGTGGCTCAGTTCGGTTTCCGCTCCGGCCTCGTCCACAATCGTCCCGAATTTCAAATCCACGTTGTCCAGCTGACCGAATATTTGAGAAACCGCCTGGGTCGCATCACGGCTCATGGCAAGGATCTGTTCGACCTGTTCATTGTGGGTGTGAGGCTTATGCCTGATTATTTTCTCAAGAAAGAACCGATACTCAGCAAGCGCAGCATCCGATAAATAGAGTTGCATGGTCTCATCCGGAATGGACTGGATTTCAGGGGGTACAAAGCTTGCCAGCTCCGCAGACCGCGTGTAGAGGTTTGCAGCCCTCTGAAAAAGCCCCATGTATAACTGGTTCGCTTTGTCCTCGTCGTTTTTCAGATGCGCATAGGTGTATAGCTTTTCGATTCTTCTGGATACCGAAAGATGGAATTGAATGGCTTCCGATAAAGCCGAGGCAGACTCCCCCAGCCGCCCCCTATATTTCTGATAACCGGAAATTTCTTCTTCGATTTCCGTGAACAGCGCTTCCCAGGAATCGCTGGCATCAAACAGCGGGGTCAAGTCCCATTTATGGCCGTCCGGTATGTCTTTCCGGTCCGGTATGGTTTTTTTTGTCATGTCCTTCAAGTCCTTTCTTGTCATTTCTTTTTAGGGAATAATTTCCCCACTGCTTGCTGTTTAATATGCGGTGACAATCTTGCGTGCAAAGCATGCGGTGCAAAGAATTCAGGAGCCAGAAGTCAGAATAAAGAAGAAAAAATGAAGAAGACAAGCGCAATAAAATTTAAGGGTGTTATTCTGACTCCTGGATTCGGGATTAGAATATTGTTTTCTGTTTGTCAATCACCCCTGCCCCTTTTACGAAGCCATCAATTCTTGACAAAGCACATATAATACGTTCTAACGTTCAACTCTAGATCTTAAGATTTTCTTGATGATCCACTTCCGGGGGAGAGTAAAATGATACAGCCCATCTCACGAATGTTTTCAAAAGCCACCATGTCCATGCAGCACTCTTTTATCCGAGAAATCCTGAAGCTGACCAAAGGTGTCGAGGGTGTCATCTCCTTTGCAGGGGGGTTGCCGAATCCGGAATCGTTTCCCAAAGAACTCTTGGCCGATATCTTCCGCCAGGTGGTCAATCAAGAGGGCGAAGATGTATTGCAATACGGCGCCAGCGAGGGTGATACGATTCTGAAGGCGGCGCTGAAACAGATGGAAGGGCTGCCGGATCTTGACGATGATCAAATCATCATCACCGCCGGCTCCACCAACGGCATCTATTTTTTTACGCGAACCCTCATCGACCCCGGAGATATCATCATAAGCGAAGCACCGGGATTTCCCGGATCTTTGGCCGCAATGGAGGCCTGCGGGGCAAGATTTGTCGGAGTGGAAATGGACGAATCGGGGATGATGCCGGATCGGCTGAAAGAAAAGCTGAAATCGATTTCGGATAAGCATGAACCCATAAAATTCATTTACGTGATACCTGAATTTCAGAATCCCAGCGGAAGGACCATGGATATCCGCCGCCGCCGCGAAATCATCGAAATCGCACTTGAGTACGATCTCCCGATACTCGAGGATCAACCCTATCGGGAGCTGCGATACGACGGGGACCCGCTGCCGACCATTTGGGAGTTGGCAAATAACGCGTATAATGACCCCGATCTGGTCACCATATGCAAGTCCTTCTCTAAAATATTGGGTCCGGGCATGAGACTCGGGTATACCATAGGGCCGCCCGATGTGGTGGGTCAAATGGTGAAGTGGGCCCAGAAGATTACCGTCTCTCCGGACTGCACCACCCAGCGCGTTGCCGCGCGTTTCATTGAAAAAGGCCACATGAAGGGACACATTGCCAAGATCAACGATTTTTACCGCCCGCGGCGGGATGCCATGCTCAATGCATTGGAAGCCAACATGCCGGCAGGCGTAAAGTGGACCCATCCCGAAGGGGGCATGTTCATCTGGGTTACGTTTCCCGATGAAGTGGACACTGACGCCATATTGATCCGAGCCGTTGAAAACAAAGTGGCGTTTATACCGGGAAGCAAATTCTACGCAGGAGGAATCGTTAAGAAAAACGAATTGCGGTTGAACTTTTCCTACACCTCTCTGGATCTGATCGAAGAAGGCATAAAACGCCTGTCAGCGCTTCTTTAAATTCACCACCGGATTCTTGAAGCTGCACGGCATGAGCGCCGCACATTTCCCGCACACATGGGTAGACTCGGGAAGATCCGAAAAGTACTCCAGCGATTCGATATTTTCCAACAGTCGATCCCAGCAGGCCCGCCGGTCGAATCCGGATTCGCTCAGCGCGGATACCGGACACGCCTTGATACACTGTCCGCATTCTTTACCTGCTTTCAGAAGGCAGGCATCTTCCGTCTCTATGAGCGGGTTGTCGCCCAGGTCGGCATCCGTGACCAGGCTTCCCAGCCGTCCGGCACAGCCCGTAGGCGTAATCAGCAAGCGATGAACCCCGAACCGCCCTAAATTCGATAGATGTGCTAGATGCTTGTGGGACCATCGGGCCATTAGTTTGACATCATCGAAATTGTGGGTGGCGGGAGTTAAACCGGATTCATACCCGTGCTCAGCCAGCAGACCGGCAATGGCCTGGCTGAGCCTGCCGATAAAGTCATTGGTTTCAACGTACGCCAACCCCCAGTCCCGACATGGCCGATCTCCTTTTTTATTCTCTTTCACCAGCGCTTTGACAAACGGGATAAAAAACACAATGACCGATCGGGCGGTAGACAACAAGTCCCGCGGGAGCAGATGGTCCTCGGCTGCGATTCGGGGAAGATCGTCAAATCTTCCGTCAATGGCAGCACTTACCATCAATGGGCTCTGCCACCATCCGCCTGAAGGAATACGGGTTTTTTCCGCTTTCACATAATCTTCTGCAAACTTCCGCAACTGCTCAATAGAAATATGATCGGTCATGGATCAAACAATCTCCTTTCTTCATTAAATTACTATAAGACAATCATTATGAATGCTCTGATACTATTTTTCCAAAAGCTTTTTAATTGTTTAATCAACTATGCATTTTTGATATTGGAATATTGTCGTGATCGCTCCACTCATATCATATCCGGGAGGAAGTAAAAATGACCAAGATATTAGGCATTGTCGGAAGCCCGAACAAGGGCGGACGAACCAGCCGTCTGGTTGAAAAGGCGCTTGCGGGCGCTGCATCAGCCGGCGCGGAAATTGATGCCATGTACCTGGGAGAGGAAGACATACAGCCGTGCCGGGGGTGTAAAGTCCAAAAGTGCTGGGAAGACGGGATCTGCAGACTCGATGACTCGGCCGAACCGAGGAATCGGAGAATAAAGGAGGCTGATGGCATTATATTCGGAGCACCGGTCTACTTCCATGACATCAACGGCCTGGCAAAAGATTTTATCGACAAAGTCCGCATCCCTCCACGAGGCGGAGGGCTTCATACGATTTACCTTCCCACCAACGGCAAATCCGCCTTTGCCATTACCATTGCCGGAGGCACCGGCAAAGGGGCGTTAACATCATTGGGAGCCATCCACTGGGGGTTATTCCTGCCGTGCGGTTTCAGAGCTTTAAAACCGGTTCCGGCCACTCCCTTTAACTTTAAAAAGGCGCTTACGGATGCGGAGGAAAGGGGGAAAGAACTGGTTAAAGCAGCGGTCAACATCGCCCCGTTTGAAGAAAAGGGATTGGCGGACCGCATCCGTCACTTTCAAGAAACAGATTGGGTGAATTCAGATTTTACGGACGACAATTTTTTCCTGGCCTGTGCCATATATGAAGGGATTATGGACATTCCTGCTGCTGACAGGAAAGCTGTGGAGGATATCAAGGTCCATATCGAAAAAGCAAAACAGCTCATGGATGCCGGCCGTAAAACAGAGGCGCCGGCATATACAGCACTAGCCTATGAGATTGGAAGGCGTATCTGGGACAAGCATAAATAAAAAACAAGCCTGGTTATCTACAAAAACCAAGTTGATTTGTGGAATAGGCGGTGAAGGTGAGCCGGTTCGCAGCAGTATGACTGTCTGAGTGCATTAGGGGGCGTTGCATCGAACAGCTTGAATGAGCCTCTATAAGCCATAACGATTTGTTATTTAACGGGATGCTTTGGTTCAGTCGGTGCCCTGTTCGGTGTTACGCCCCCTAATGTGCGAGTTTCATACGTCTGCGTAGCGGGTTGCCTTCAACGCCGAATCACCTTAACTTGGACTTTCTGGATAACCAGATAAACAAGATGATCTTTTTAATCATATCATCCTCTACTCGCAGAAGGTTTGGCAGAGCCGGTTTACAGGGCCTTCATTATTCAACCGATGGCTGCCAGTTCGGTTAAAATCAAAGCCGCGCTCTCTGTATTGAATATTCCGCAAAGGCAGAGCCGGGCCATCTCCTCAGCCGCCTCCTGTGCGGTCTTTTCATCGTCCCTTACCGCATCGGCCATGAATTGAATCAGGTTCGCCGAAACCAGGCCGTGACCGCACATGGTAAGAATCTCAAGGGGCTTTTCTTCCGGCAGACTGGATTTATTTCCCCATATCCCCAGAGAATGTTCAATGCTGTGATACTGTATGCCGGATGCTTCACAACAGGCCTTGGCGCTATCAAACAATCCTGAAACAACCACGGATAATCCGAGATCCGCTTCAACGATTTCTTTCAGTGCTTTTTGAGCTTTTCCAAGGTTGTTGAAGACCGCGTGTATGTTTGTAATTCCCTCGATTTTCTCGACGATTTTATGGTATCCGGCGGTATATTGATTTCCCACCCGGTCATCTCCGTAATGAACCGGCCTGTTTGAGACGATAATGTCTAAAAACTTCTTGATCTTCTCTTCAGCCCCTTCCGAATTGATTCCCTTTGACGGCGTCAGAATGAATACGATCTCGTTTTCCAGATGTGATCCCGTCCTGTGCAGTGAATGTGTCATGGCCTTCAACCCCTTCAACCGGTTAATCGATTTTCGGACGACCCAGTCCGGTGCATATTTTTACATGATCCGACGGGCGATACCCCAATAGCCTTAAAGCCTCTACTGCCGGAAGACCACCGTCCGGATCCGGGCGGTGGATATAATCCAAACTGAAAACCGTATCCAGATCGATCTGTGCGTTTTTCAACGTTGTCAAAACCTCGCCCACTCGATCGATGGCAACTTTGAATTCGATAATGGCCGTCAACACCCGTTCGTCGAGAATATCTTCTCGAATTTTTCCCGAGTCAGGCTCCGAAAGCAGCGTTGTAAGCGGATTCCTTTCTTCAAACCAAACCCCCATGGCTGCGATTTTCTCTGTGAGTTGCTGTACCTGACGAAACGAGGTGCCGGTTCCCGGTCTTCCCATTTCCACACCAAAACCGACCTCTCCCCGGTTGTACCTCCCCGTGACATCATTGGACTTGACCTCATCGGTTCCCCGGCCGGCAACGCCGGTCTCCTGAAATACGGTGATGGGATTGCTGAAAAGCGCCCTCAATGTGCGGGGCCACTTGAGGTCGGGCTCAAGTATGGCCTCTGTCGGACAAATCGAGGATCTCAAACAAACACCGCACTCAACGCATTGATCTTGATCGATATCTGCAAGGTCTTCTTCAACGGCGATTGCTTCCACCGGACAATACGGCACACAGCTTTCACAACCGATACAGATTTCCTTGTCGATTAACATCTTGCCTCCCTATTGACATGGTTTAACCAAAACAATGCGAGCATTTTGAAGCGGCCTGCAATGCGGTTGCCGTGCTTTAAATGGGGGTTTTAAACCGCTTCTAACCGGCTGCCATCACAAGCAGTTCAACATTCCGAGCCCCTTCCTTCCCGTCCACTTCCGGGCTTCTCCCTTCCCGGATGGCATTCACAAAATCCTGAATCTCACCGGCATATGGGTTCTCGGTCTCATATTCCAATTCATTTCCCTTGATATGAATGGTACCGGCCCCATGAGGCCCCAGAGTTCCGTCACAAATTGCATACCCGTCCGCACCGTAAATTTCCGCCTTTGTGGGGGCTTCAATGAGCACCGATGAACAGAATTCCGCGGTGGCCCCGGACTCAAATCGCATGGAAAGAATCGCTGTTTCATCGTGCGGCCCACCCCAAGTCTTATTACTGATCATGCCGTTTATGGATTCGACTTCTCCACAGGAGGGCACCATGATCCACCGGATAAGATCCAAACAATGGGTCCCTACGGCTGCGATGCTCCACCATTGCCCCACTTCCGGTGATGCACGCCAGTTGCTTGCGTCGTCCGACTTAAATGTCCATTGAACTCTCATGTGGCGAATCGGTCCGAGGGCGCCGGCTCGGATTTTTCCAGCAAGCAATCGATGGCCGTTGTGCCAGTGTAAATGATAGGCCACCCCCAATCGAACACCGGCTTCTTCACAAGCATGAACCATGGCCGTTGCGTCTTCCACATCCGTGGCCATGGGTTTTTCCACCAGCACGTGTTTTCCTGCCTTTGCACAGGTTATGACATCTTTAGCATGCAGTTTGTCCGGTGTTGCGATAATCACTGCATCCAACTCGGGATCGGAAACCAGTTTTTCCAAATCCGTATATGCGGGAGCAGGAGATTGAGCCGAATTGGCATCGGCAAATTCGGCCGCACGGTCGCGATCGCGGCTCAAAACACTCCACAGCCTGGCTTCATCGACTTGATTCACAGCCGGGGCAAGTTGATTTCGGGCGATTCTTCCGAGCCCGATGATTGCAAAGTTTATCGACATGTGATCCCCCTTGATTTATAGTCTAAGAATACTGACCTTATGACAAAAAATTGGTTTTGATAAAAGATAAATAAGAAAAATATTCCAAAAACCTGACCGGTTTAGGGACAACACCATCTTTTTCTCTTTTTAGGTTGAGAATCGGGGTTTTGATTAGTATTATAAGAGGAGCAATTGTCTGAAATTCATTTTAATACGATTAAACCAAGTCTGTCACGGTGTCTATATTTTTAGGGTGACGCCGATTTTATTCAAACAGTAAAATAAGGAGAGACCCATGTTTAAAAAAATCGCCATAATAGTGGTAGCCCTGATGATGATGGCCTCTGCCTCGGCCGCCGAGGACAAAGAAGTTCCTTTCTTATTATCGATAATAACGCCCATAGCAATACCCATGGGGGCCGACAATGTAAACGGCATGAGGCTTAATTTGATCTACGGCAGCAATAAGAATGTGGGTGGTGTAGATTTCGGATTAATTCAACAAATCACCGGAAAAGGTGACGGAACCCAGATTGGTGCACTGAATATTGCAGAATCAATGGATGGACCACAATTCGGCATCATCGGAAACAACGCTAAAAATATAAATGGCCCGCAGATCGCAGTGGGCGGAAACAACGCAGATAAAATAGATGGGGCACAGTTGAGTATCCTGTTTAATTATGCGGCAGAATTAGGAGAGCTTCAATTCAGTATAATAAATAGAACCCTTAATTTGGGAGGTATTCAAGTAGGACTCTTCAATTTTGCGGACAAATCGGGTGGGACTCAGGTGGGGCTGTTAAATTTTGCCAATGGAAAAATGATTCCCTTTTACTACAGCAATAAATAGAAATCCGGAACAGTCCACTATCCGCTATAGGCTATACTTTAAAAGGATTTTGAAGAACTTATACAAAATGAGAAAACGAGCGGTCTCGATTTAGGATTGCGGTTTGATGGAGGATTTCACCGGCTCATTTCCGGGTGCCAGGATGCCGCGGCGTTCCAAAAGAGACCCGTCAAGGCGATAGAGATTGATCAAAGATTTCAAATAATCAACAACAGCGTTGACTTCCGATATTTTTGCCACCAGTAAATCTCTCTGGGCCTGTGCAACCAAAAAATTGGTTGAGCGTCCCACCCGGAATTTTTCGGTTTCGATGCGGTGTTTTTCTTCCTGGAATTTTCGGGTGGCACTGCTTGCGGCAATCTGCTTTTTGGCGCGATTCACTTCAATATAGGCAGCTCTTACATCCAGTTCCACCAATTGTGAGAGATTGTCCAATGCCTTTTCTGCCTGTTCACGGCTCAGCACAGCCCTTCGGTGACGTGCGTTTGCGTCTCGGTTTTTCAATGGATACTCAAAGCGGATGCCCCCTTCCACGTCATAGCTATCTCCGGTTATATCGCTCACCGAGCCTGAGAATGAGTCGGCATATCCGGTTTTTCCCAGAGAAATGAAAAGATCCATTTTGGGCAACAATCCGTTCTTGGTTCGAATGATTTCAAGATCGTCCTGCTGAATACTCAGCTTTGTCTGGTTGATTTCCGGCCGTATGCTGAGGGAGATCGCCACATGATCGGTTACTTTGTCCAACAGTATATCCGGTATCGTAGATTGATAAATCAATTTAATATCGCGATCCCAAAGATTGTTACCCGGTGGATTGAGCAGTCGGAGTAATTGGAGGCGACTCGAAGCCAATTTGCTCTGCGTGTTGATCAAGTCCTGCTCCTGAGCGGCGACTTCTGCCTGAACCGCCGCCAACTCGGCTTCCGCCATGGTCCCGATAAGGATCATCTCTTGGGTCTCGGAAAGCTGCTGATTTACCACCTTCAACGATTCTTCGACGATCTCGATCTGTCGCTGGGCCAGGGCATAGTCCCAGTAGGCGGTTTCAACCCGCGCCAGCAGCGATTCACTGAACCCCCGAAGCTCGTATCGGGTAATATCGGTTTCCAGTCGCGCCTGTCGAAGCCGAACCAGATTCACATCTCTGCCATATCCCCGAAGCAGAGGTTGGGTCACTGACAACCCCAGACGGGTGGAAGAAAGCGGATTTTCATATAGAGAGGACTCGGTGGTGCGATTTGTAGCCTCTGCTTCCACGAAGGTGCCGGCGGGGAAAAGCTGTTCTAACGATATCCCGCCCAGGTAGGTGTCGACCTCGGAAGTTACCGATCCGCTTGCGGTCCGGTGCTGTTCCTCTCGCCCGGCGGAAATCTCCGCACCGGTGACCGGATCGAAAACCGCTTGCTCCTGGTCTTCAAAAGTCTGCTGGATGGCAGGATTAAACTGCTCCACAACCAAAGACCGGTTATTCTCCAGCGCAATCAAAATCGCATTCCTTACGGTGATCTCAATCGGTCCTTTTTCAGGAATATTTGGAATCTCCGGGATTTCGGGTCTGATTTCAGAGACCTTTGGAGGATCGTCTGCTGCAAAGTCTTTCGAAACGAGATTTTCTATTGTTTTTCCGGGTTTTGAGGATACACAGGAAACCGGCAACAGAAAAAATCCGAGTGTCAACAAAATGATCGTCGGCTTTAGGAAGCCCTGGAAGGTTCTCATACCGGCTCCCGACCAAGCGGTTTTTGAAGTGATGTGACGGCGGCAGCCGTTTCAAGGGAAACGGCTGCTTCTTCTTTTATCTTCTTCCTTTCAAACAATGAATATACGGTGGGAATCACCAAAAGGGTGATCATATTTGAGCTGAAAAGCCCGCCGATAATGGCCCGAGCCATGGGCGCCTGGGCCTCGCCTCCTTCCCCGATGCCGATGGCAAGCGGCGCCATGGCAAGCATGGTGGTCATGGCGGTCATCAGGATGGGGCGAAGCCGGCGGCGTCCCGCCTCTTCAATGGCCTCTCGTACCGAAAACCCGTCCCGGTTGCGCAAAAGATTGATGTGATCCACCAGCAGAATGGCGTTGTTGACCACGATGCCGCCGAGCATGATACAGCCGATATAGGATTGAACGTTAAAGGTGGTATCAGTCAAGAACAACATTAAAACGACACCTATAATCGCCAGCGGAACTGAAAACATCACCACAAGGGGATACCTGAGCGATTCGTAAAGCGATGCCATGACCATATAGACCAGGACCAGCGCCAGCACAAAGCTGAGCAGCAATTCCCGAAAGGCTTTCTGCTGCTCTTCATAGTCGCCGCCGAAGTGGAGGCTGAAGTCCCTGGGAACCGGCACGGTTTTCAATCCCTCCCGGATATCGGCCAGGATGGAACCCATGTCCCGGTCGCTGATATTGGCTGTTACATAGACCACGCGCTCCTGATCTTTCCGCTGGATGAGCACCGGTCCCCGTCGCGGTCGGACCTCGATCACGTTTCGCAGGACAACCCGATCGCCATCTGCATTGGTAACGGGAAGATCCAGAATGTCCCGAAGATCTTTCTTCTCAGCACCTTCAAGCTTTACCCGGATTTTGTATTCGTTTCCCCCTTCTCGATAGTTGCCCGCAGAAGTCCCGGAAAGGATCGTTTGCAGCATGTTGGCGATTTTCGATACCGTAAGCTTCATATCAGCCGCCTTTTGCCGGTCGATGATAATCAACTCTTCAGGGGTGCCGGTCTCCCGGCTCATTTGGGTATCCGTAATGCCCTCCACATTTTCGATGACTTCCTGGACCCGACGGGCCAGGATGTCGGAGGTTTCAAGATCGTAACCGCGCACCTCCACCTGAACCTTATCATCACCGCCGGTGCCGATACGGAGTATGAAAAGCCCCTGCCCGGCACGGGTTCGAATCTTAACACCGGGCATGAAGACAAGCTTCCTGCGCAGGTCTGCTGCAATTTCATCGCTGAACCGGGTTCTTTGGCTCACCGGTTTCAACGCAATCCGCATCGAACCGGCATTGCCTCCCCGGGCCTGCCAGGTTGAACCCCCGATGAAGGAGACGGTATTGTCGATTTCCGGCACCTCCTGCTGAACAATGGCCTCGATCTTCTTAAAGGCGTTGTCCACCAGTGCGAGACGCGTGCCCACAGCCATTTCAGCATTAACCCGAACCTCGCTCTCATCACTGGCGGGCATCAGCTCAACCCCCACCAGCGGGATCAGAAACAGGCATCCGATAAGCACCATCAAGGTGGAGCCCAAAATCAATATCCGATGGTTGAGGGCAAAGCGGAGAAGGTTTTTATATTCGTTCTCCATCCAGATGAAAAACTGTCCGGTGATTCGAAAGAGCTTTCCGCCCTCACTATCAACCATCACCGGTGTTCGAACCCGGGAAGCCAGCATGGGAACCAGCGTCAGCGCCACCACCAGGGAGCATGCCAGGGCAAAGCCCACCACATAGGAAAGCTGTTTAAACATGATTCCGGACATGCCGCGAACGAAAATAAGGGGCAGAAAAACCACCAGGGTCGTCAGCGTGCTGGCAATGACCGCCGCCACGACTTCCCGGCTTCCGTTTACAGCCGCCGATTCCGAATCCTGGCCCGCTTCCCGGAGCCGGTAGATGTTCTCCAGCACCACGATGGCATTGTCCACCAGCATTCCAACGCCCAGGGCCAATCCACCCAGGGTCATCAAGTTGAGGGTAAAACCGCCGAAATACATCAAAGCAAAGGTTGCGACCGCGGAAATGGGAATCGTTGTGGCGATAACGGCCGTGCTGGGAATATTGCGAAGAAACAGCAGGAGAACAAATATGGCCAGGGCGCCGCCGTAGAGAATGGTGGTGCCTACATTGGTAATGGAGCGCTTGATGTAATCGGATGTGTCGATGATGGAGATGATGTTTAGTTGCGGTATGTCCCGGTTGATCTGTTCAATCTCTTTGAGAACCCCGGCTGCCACCTCTACGGTGTTTTTTCCCGACTGTTTGCTGACCGACAACCGCACGCCGGGCTTTCCGTTTATCCGGACGATCCGGGTAACCTTCTCCCACGCATCCTCAACGGTTGCGATCTCCTTGAGTTGAATGGGTACCCCATCCCGGATCGCCACCACCGTGTTCTGGAGTTCATTCAAGCTGTTGTAAACGCCGGGTGTTCGAATGGTGACATCGAGAGATCCCTGTTCGATGGTGCCGGCCGGAAGATTGATGTTTTCATCCTTTAACCGGGTGAGGATTTGATCGATGGGAAGCCCCAGGGCTTTCATCTTTTCTGCATTCAGATTCACGTGAATCTCACGATCCAGCCCGCCCCGGATATCCAGAGACGCTACCCCCGGAATCCGCTCGATCCGGTTTTTCACCTGGTTGTCTATAATTCTTCGAATCTGGATCGGATCCAGGTTGCTGGCAACGCCTAAAATCAGGATCGGAAAAGCGGCAAGATCGAACTTCCGCAGTGTGGGTCGTTCGGCATCGTCCGGGAGATGGCCGATGACGCGATCCAACCGATCCCGGATGTCGTTTGCCGCTGCATCCAGATCGATTCCCCATGAAAAAGCTACCCGCACGCTGCTCCGGCCTTCGGCGGAAACCGATGTAACCTCTTCCACCCCGGGAACTGCGCTCATGGCTTCCTCAATCGGTCTCGTGATCAGCTCCTCAACCTCTTCCGGACTGGCGTTTTCGTACTCGGTGGAAACACTCAGGGTCGGGTAGGTGATATCCGGCATCAAATCGATGGAGAGCCTGGACAAAGATACCCCGCCGATGATGATAACGATCAAAAAAACCATGATGGTCAATACCGGTCGGCGTACGGAAAAACTCGCGATATTCATGATTTCTTACCTTCAGACTGCACTTTTCCTCGTTTGATACCCGGTTTGCCGGTGTCTTGTGGAACAACGGGTTTATCCTCTTTCTGAGACGCCCTGGGTTTTTCGTCTTTCTGCTGAGGCCCGGTTCGGGGTTTTTCTGCGGGCAGGATGATGGAGCCCCCGTCTTGCAGGAGGTGGTGCCCCAGGGTCACCACCGCACCGGTCAGGGGTGGAGCGATGATCTCGGCCTGGGCGTTGTGAATAATACCAACTGTAATCTCCACAAATTTTGCTTTTCTTTGCTCAAGATCCGCGAGAAAAAGACCTTGGGCGCCGTTTCGCTTGATAATGGCCCCTTCGGGAACCACCGTGGCGTTTTCGTGTTGATCGAACCGGATTTGAACCTTGATGAACATGCCCGGTTTTAATAGTTTTTCTTCATTGGGAATTTCAATCTCGACCCGGGCTTCCCTGGATTTTTCTTTTAAAAGCGGAGCGACTCGGATCACCTTGCCGGAAAACCGGCGCCCGGGAAAGGCATCCGTCGTGATCATCGACTCCAGCCCCGGATGAATCTTGGTATAATCCCGCTCAATGACAGATATGGCGGCAATGAGCTTTCCGATGTCGATAATGGAGACAATCGGGGTATTGGGCGCCAGCATGGCGCCTTCGTCCACAAATCGTTCTCCTACAACGCTGAATCCGGAGGCATTGTTTTTCGGCAAACGGATCTCCCCGTAGGAAAGCCGCACATCGGCCATTCTCAGCTCAGCCTCCTTCTGTGAGACTTGAGCGCTTGCCACTTTCAGTTTTGACTGTTGGGTTTTGTATTCCGATCCCGCAGCGTCCAGCTGGGATTCCGAGGCAATCTTCTTTTTACTAAGCGCAACGGTTCTGTCGTATTCCCGCTTTGCGTTTTCCAGTATGTTTTTCCGCTCCTGAAGATTGGCCTGGGCCACCTCCAGCTCCGCCTTAGCCTGGCTGACCTGCTGGCGATACTCCTCATCGTCGAGTCTTGCCACCAGTTGCCCGCTCTTGACCGTATCGCCGATATGAACCAGTATCTTTTCGAGCCGGCCGCCGATCTTGGGCGCCACGATAAATTCAGACAATGGATAAAGAGACCCGGTAAAGTCTCCCACGTCCTGGATGGTGCTTTTCTTGATGGGTGCAATCTCTACGGCAACCGGCACGTTACCTCGCTGGCGGTTGGAGTCTTTCTTGGATGCGGAAGCTTTCTGGTAGACCTGCCATCCCAAAAGGCCGATGCCGGCAGCTAAAATAGTGATAAACAGAATTTTTTTCATAATTTCTAAGCATACAAGCCATGTGAAATGAATGCGCTGTATTGATCCTTTTCAATTTTTTACCTTCGGTAGCAACACTATATACGGTTTGATTATATATCATAATGCTGGATAAAAAAATGCTATTGTTTTCATATAGTCGTTTCTAAATGCAAAGCGGTTACATCCGAAACGAAAAACGCTTTCTTGAGACTTGGCCCAAACCGCATTAGTCCCTTAATAATTCTTTTTATGAATTTTCTGGCAAAATACCAATATACAAGCACCCCGCCAGAAAGACGGCGGGCAAGCAAATTCCAAATAAATTCAAAATTTCAATGACCGAAACTTATTGATCTGACAGATCAATACCAAATCTTTGTTTTGAATTTGTGTTTTTGGTTATTGGATATTGTTGCTATTTGGGATTTGTTATTTGTTTTTTCCGGTTTATCCGGGTTAGGTTATAAATCAGACAATATGACGTGAATATTTTTACGGCAGTGCGCCGGTATGCAGGCGCCTATCTGGAGGGTAACAAATATGAAGACCATCGGATTGCTTGGGGGAATGAGTTGGGAGTCTTCGACAACCTACTACCAGATTATTAACGAAGCAGTTAGGGAAAAATTGGGTGGACTACATTCCGCCAAGTGCATCATGGCATCGGTGGATTTTGCCGAGATTGAAATCCTCCAGAGTGAAGGGAAATGGAAGGAAGCCGCACTGGTACTGTCACAATCGGCAATAGATGTGGAAAACGGGGGCGCCGATTTTCTGATTCTCTGTACCAATACCATGCATAAAATCGCGGCTGAAATTCAGCAGTCGCTCAGCATTCCCCTGCTGCATATTGCAGATGCAACAGCTCAGAGAATTAAATCCCACGGCATAAAACGCATCGGGCTTTTGGGCACCCGATTTACCATGGAGGAAGATTTCTACAAGGGCAGACTGATTAAAAAATACGGCTTTGATGTCATCATCCCCGAAGATCGAGATCGGAAGGTTGTCGACGATGTGATCTACAATGAGCTCTGCCTGGGAAAAATATACGACGCTTCGAGACGCGCATACCAGGATATTATCCAAGGTCTCATAACGAACGGAGCTGAAGGAATCATACTGGGGTGCACGGAAATCGGTCTTCTGGTCAAGCAGGAGGGCAACAGCGTCCCGTTTTTTGATACGGCACGGATTCATGCCGAAGCAGCGGTGGCGTTTGCCTTGGAAGAGAATTAGCGTAGCGCAGAGCGCAGAGGGCATGGAGCAAAACACAATTTTTCACTCTATGCTCTATGCGCCATGCTCTATGCCACTTTGCCGGGCCATTTGCAGAGTTTTTCAATCGGGCAGGCCGAGCATTTGGGGTTTCTGGCAATACAATATTGCCTCCCGAAATAGACCAGGTGGAGGCTAAAGTCATTCCAGGCGCACTTGGGAATAACGTTCATGAGATCAAACTCTATCTTAACAGCGTCTTTGTTACGGGTGAGATCAAGACGCTGTGATATTCGGGCCACGTGGGTGTCCACCACCATTCCCGGTTTTCCGAACGCAGCCCCTAGGACCACGTTGGCTGTTTTTCGGCCGACGCCTGGCAGGGTTACCAGTTCTTCCAGGGTGGACGGCACTTCACTATTATATTTATCCATGAGTGTTTTTGAACAATTTTTGATATTTTCCGCTTTATTTCGAAAATAACCGGTGGATCTGATCAGCTTTTCGAGCGTGTTGAGGTGGACTTCGGCAAAATCTCGAGGGGTGGATAATTTCTTAAAAAGGACTGGAGTGACGGCGTTAACCTGTTTGTCCGTGCACTGAGCGGAAAGGATGGTGGCCACCAACAGCTCAAAAGGGTCCCGATGGTGGAGCTGGGTTTTGATGTGGGGATAAGTTATTCTTAATATTTTTCTTATCTTATCGATCCGCGGTTTATCGGTGAACATATTATACAAGCCCTTAACAGCCTAAAAATGATAGTTCAAATTTAAGGATCATATCCAACAGAGTTGGTGTGATCCTGAGGGTTCGAGGGGCCAAGGGTTCAGGGATTCAAGTGAAATACTCTATAATTGCAACAAATATTTAAACCATAAAGATTATATGCTTTTTGCCGGAAGAATTGTATAATCAGCAATCCATCTCCATAAAAGGCGGGTGCAGAGGGATAAGGAATCCAATTCCGTGCTATAAGAGTACTGAAAACCCTCGACCCCTTGGCCCCTTGAATCCATGAACCCTTTTTTTCAATAAAATTTAAGAAGGTTGTGTTTTGTATCATGAGTTCTAAAGAAAAAAAAGTCCGTGCCCTGGGGCTCTGTTCGGGCGGTCTGGACAGCACGCTGGCAGGACTCGTCTTGCGAAAACAGGGGATCGATGTGGAATGGATTACGTTTGAGACCCCTTTTTTTTCTTCAAAAAAAGCAAGAACCGCTTCGGAACGTAACGGAATTCTGCTCACGGTAATGAATATATTCGATGCCTATTTGCCCATGTTGAAAAATCCGCCCTGCGGATACGGCAAATGCATGAATCCCTGCCTGGACTGCCACGCGTTGATGTTCCGTATCGCCGGTGAAATCATGACCGAAAAGGGGATGGACTTTCTGTTCAGCGGGGAAGTCGTTGGACAACGACCCATGTCCCAGACCAAACCTTCCCTGAGATACGTGGAAAAACACTCCGGATTCGACGGGTATATACTGAGGCCCCTGAGTGCAAAAAATCTTCCGGAAACCATCCCTGAAAAAGAAGGGTGGGTGAATCGAGAGCTTTTGTACGATTTTTCCGGAAGATCCAGAAAACCGCAAATTCAATTGGCCAAAGCGTTTGGAATCACTGAGTATCCGGCGCCTGCCGGCGGTTGCCTGTTGACCGATAAAGGCTACTCAAAACGATTACGGGATCTTTTCGAACATCAGGAAACCACAACGGAAGCTGAGCTTCATCTTTTGAAATACGGACGGCATTTCCGCATTAACGAGAAAACTAAGTTTATCGTGGGCCGCACCAAGAATGACAATGAAAAAATTATTGCATATCACGATCCTCTTAAAGACACCCTCATAAAGGTTCGAAAAATCCCCGGACCCGTTCTGCTCATACCCGGCGGTGCCGATGAAATTTCTGTTCACCTGGCCGCATCAATCTGTATCGGATACAGCAAAGCGGATACGAACACCGTCCAAGAAGTTAAGGTGGTCACCGCTGAAGGGAAAAAAACCATCAAGGTGAAGGGCGTATCACCAGGGGAAGTGAAGAAATATATGATATAGTTCAGAGTTCATATCTTGCGCATTGTTGAGTGCTGAACTTACCAGCAAACTGTTATACATGAACTGTGCCCTTCTGCTCCAAAAGATTAAAGAGGTCGCTCCGTAATTGGGTGGGGGTTTTTCCAAAAGAGCGTCTTATCACAAAACAATTTTTTGAACACAAGCCCCTAGTATTGTTTAAAGTTGAATTTCAATTTTATGTATCAGAGCGGTATGCCGACAGTCCGGTCCGGATGGGTTTGGTCGAGAATCAGGTTTACAGCCCTTCGGATTTCCTCTGGTTCCCTGGCCAGAACCTTTTCCTTTTGGTTCTCAGTCGCTGCAATGGCCAAAGTCAATGGTTTCAAAAATTCCTGTAACTCCAGCGATACTCGTGCCAGGATATCGTTCCATCGGGACCCTCCTGTTTTCGAGCGATCAGCTTTTCGTGCCTCGTTGAGCAGCACCAGACCGGATATTTGAAAAATCTGTTTGGAAATCATTTGATACCCTTCCATTGTAACACTCATGTCGTTCACACCAACCAGAAGCTCTTGCACCTGCTTTAAAACCGTTTCTTGCTTTGCCCTGAAGAGCAGTGTGCCGATGATAACAGCGATTTTGTGAATACTCTCAGGGCTGAGAAATTTTGGGTCGGTCTGGAATGCCTTTTTTAGCCTATCGACTGCTTCTTGCATATGGCCTCTGCTTATACCGACCAGGGCGCCGCAAACCGCGCCTCGGGTCGGTCCGTCGGGCTCATTGGATAAAGCATAGAGTTTTTCAGCGGTTTCCAAGTTAACGATTGCCTGGTTTTGGTCCTGTGTATCAGAATGAAAAAGGATTGCCTTGCCTAAGGATTCATAAACAAGGGGATCATCAGGATGGCGAGCGCCTAGATTCTCCAACTCATGGATGTGCTGATCCCTAAGAGGCAGGTCTTCTTCATCTTTGGCGTCAATCAGGGTGTTCAACAACCCCATGGCCAACTGTTTTCTCACCTCTCCGTCATCAATGTGCTTCTCGGAAAGCTCGCGTAGTTCATCAAGAAGGTTGTCGCGGCGTTCACGGTCTTCTTCATCCTTGGCATGATTCAGGGTGTTGAACAACCCCATGGCCAACCGCTTTCTCACCTCTCCGTCATCAATGTGCTTCTCGGAAAGCTCGCGTAGTTCATCAAGAAGGTTGTCGCGGCGTTCAAGGTCTTCTTCATCCTTGGCGTCAATCAGGGTGTTCAACAACCCCATGGCCAACTGTTTTCTCACCTCTCCGTCATCAATGTTCTTCTCGGAAAGCTCGCGTAGTTCATCAAGAAGGTTGTCGCGGCGTTCACGGTCTTCTTCATCCTTGGCATGATTCAGGGTGTT
>DUZK01000025.1 GCA_013349495.1 Deltaproteobacteria bacterium | reverse complement strand
CGATCCATCAAGCCGGTATTGGTGATTCGACTGCCGTAACCGATACTGGATACTCGATGCTTGTTTCATTTGAAGTCAGGGGTCATTCTTTGACTTTCAGTTCCGACTTGATTTTTAGCTGCTTACCATCGGATCGAAACGTGATGGCGCCATGAGTGGCGGTATTATAAACCCTGCTTCCATGTGCTTTGTATGCTTTCATGACAGCAGGGTGCGGAAAACCGAAGCGATTTTTCCATCCTGAAGAAACGACGACCTGCTCCGGCGAAACCGTGCGAATGAACGGCGTGGTGTTGGAATCTCTTCCGCCGTGATGGGGTGCCAGCAGTACGGTGCTTTTCAATCCTTCACCCACTTGTTGTATCAACTCTTTTTCAGCCTGCTTCATAATATCACCCGGAAACAAAAAAGATGTGGAACCGTAACGTACCTGAATAACCAGAGAGTTGTTATTCAGATTCCGCCATCGCTCTTTTTCCCGCCTGGCCAAGAAGTTTTCAGGCGGATACAGAATATTCAGTCTCACCCCATTGATTTCGTGATTTTTCGGAATCTGCTCATATGCCGGAAACCGAATGTTATTTTTCTCTGCAATGTCCATGAGCCTCCGGTATCCGCCTGTTTGAACCCCTTCACCGTTTGTCCATATGCTTTCTACATTGAAGTGATCCGCCAGATAGAGCAGGCCGTTTATATGGTCACTGTCCGGATGGGTGAGGATGAGAGTGTCTATGGTTCCGATTTTTTTTAGCCGGAGTAATGGGGCAATGATTTTTTCTCCGACATCAAATGCGGAATTATCCGAAAAGCCTCCCCCGTCCACCATAAAGGTTTTTCCCCCAGGTAATTCCAGCAGTACAGCACTGCCTTGACCCACATCGATGGCGGTTATCACCAGATCCTTGTGCCAAAATCGGTGATGAACCCAGTAACCGAAATCGGTTAATCCGGCAAAAACGATTATGCTGACGGCGATTCGTACTGTTTTAAGGGAAATCTGTTTTTCTCTTTTCAGTAAAAGGACAAGGATGAGAAGATAATAGCCGATCATTTCAAATGTGGTGGGTGTGAATGTCTGAATTGCGGCATAGGGGAAATTCGACATCCATTGAACCAGATAAACGGCCTGCTGAAGAATCGTCAGGCTCAGGTGGATGCACCCGTCCGCAAGCGGGATGCCGAGTGAGTATAAAAGGACGGAAATCAGTCCCAAAGGGACCACGATAAATCCGATTATTGGAATGATCACCAGGTTTGCCAACAAGCCGATCAGCGAAACCTGGTTAAAGTAATACATGACAAAAGGGAAAGTGCCCAACGTGGCGAACAGTGAAGCCAGGAAAAAAGATCGGATCCGGAAAAGAAATCTTATCCCTGATGTGCCGGCTGTTTTTTGTTCCATAAGCGGTGTTTTATCGAACGAGATGAATCCGAAGAGGATAAAAAACACCGCACCAAATGATAGTTGAAAAGATGCGGAAAAAAGTGACGGCGGATGAACCATGAGGATAAGAAATGCGGCAACGGAAAGCGTATTGATGGTGTCGTGCTCCCTTTCGATGAGAAAGGAAAGGAGAAACAGCGAGACCATGATTACGGCTCGCTGGGTTGACGGCGACATTCCGGCAAGCAACCCATACAGAATGACCGGCGCCAATGAAGCGATGGCAGCTGCCTTTCGGGTCCATGCATGCCAGAGAAGGATTTCGATATGAGTGAATATCCATTTGAAGAATAAGAATGAGGCGGTGGCCACTATTCCGATATGCAATCCTGAAATTGCCAGAATGTGACCGACACCGGATCGATAAAAACCGCTCCGGACCGGTGAAGCAATTTGACTGCGATCGCCGATGACAAGAGCCTTTAGCACGCCTTTGGCTGAATCGGAGCGTTGATTGTCGATCCACAGGGAAATCCTGCTCCGGAAGTTTTCTATTTTCTGTCTGATTCCGTTTGTGTTGCCTTTATGGAGAACCGTTAACCGCATGCCGGATGTGTAGGCGGTTCCCCAGATGTTTCTGAAGGACATATGCCGTGCGTAATCAAATTTGCCGGGATTATTGAAATTGCGGAACGAACGGATTTTACTCGGAAAGGAAATTGTGTCTCCCGGGGAAAGTCCGGGATCTTGTCCGTATATGGAGACGCTGATCCTGCCGGTCACCGGAACGAATTTATCTTTGTCAGAAATCGCTTTTGCCGTCAGAATGAATCTGGACCGGGCTTTTTCTTTTATCGGTTTGCCGGCAACCGTTCCTTCTATTGTATAGACGGATGCATCTTTGAAATGGACAATGTGATTAGGCAAAAACAGTGGAGAGATCCAGGGCTGTATGGAAAGATACCCGAGAGCAACGAAGAAAAGAAACGGAGCGATTCGGCCCTGTCTTTTTCGAATAATCAGAAAGAGTAGAACTCCCAATCCGAAAACGGCAAAGCCCCAAAACGCTGTCCATCGACCCGGAAAATGACACCCTGTCCATATTCCGACCATCAGAGAGATCAGAAGGGGAACTACCGGCCGAAAATAGATACCGGACATGATTATCGGGTCTGTTGATTTAAACGGTTATACGGTTTATCCGTGCTCCAAGGCTTTTAAACTTCTGTTCGATTGCTTCATAACCGCGGTCTATATGATACACGCGATTGACTTCGGTGGTTCCTTGCGCAACGAGCCCGGCAAGGATCAAAGAAGCGCTGGCCCTGAGATCGGTGGCCATAACCGGCGCTCCCGACAGGTTCGGAACGCCTTTAATCAGGGCGGAGTGTCCTGAAATGGTGATATCCGCTCCCATTCGTTCGAGTTCGCTGACATGGATAAACCGGTTTTCGAAAATAGTCTCTGATATGACGCTCTTTCCGTCGGCAACGGACATGAGCACCATGAATTGTGCTTGCAGATCTGTCGGAAATCCGGGATAGGGAAGGGTTTTTAAATCAGCGCTTTTGATTACAGACGGTCCGGTAACCCGAATTTGATCTTCTTTTGTTTCAATGCGGGTGCCGGTTTCTTCCAACTTGTTGATAACCGCTTCCAGGTGATTCGGCCTGCAGTTTTTCAACGTTATCTCTCCATTGGTGAGGGCGGCGGCGATCATGTACGTGCCGGTCTCGATGCGGTCCGGGATGATGGAAACCGACGTCGGGTTCAGGGATTCGACACCGGAAACGGTTATGACGGGAGTGCCTGCACCTTCGATTTTTGCTCCCATTTTTTGGAGAACTTCCGCAAGGGCCACCACTTCCGGCTCCTGAGCCGCGTTGCGCAATGTCGTGATTCCGTCTGCCAGGACAGCGGCCATCATCATATTTTCCGTTCCGGTAACCGTCACAATATCAAAGAAGATTTCCGCCCCCTTCAACCCGTCTGTCGATGCTTCCACATACCCGTGCTTGAGAGATATGGCGGCGCCAAAACGCTGCAGTCCTTTGAGGTGGAAGTTGATGGGGCGGGCGCCGATTGCACATCCGCCCGGCAGTGAGACCCGGGCTTTCTTGAGCCGTGCCATCAGGGGGCCCAGCACCAATATGGAGGCTCGCATTTTCCTTACCAAATCGTAGGGTGCTTCATGATTGTGAAGACCGCTGCCGTCGATTCGGACCGTCCGGTCATCGGTTTCGATTCGGGCGCCCAAGCTCGACAAAAGTAGTTTGATGCTTTCGATATCCATTAATCGAGGAACGTTTGAATATACGCTCTCGCCGTCCGCAAGAAGAGAGGAAACCAGAATCGGAAGGGCTGCATTCTTTGCCCCGCTGATCTCAATTTCACCCTTGAGCTTCACACCGCCTTCCACTACAATTTTGTCCATAAATGTCCAACCTATGTTTTTTCAATGAATTAATCCGATTTAGTTGGAGAAAAGGGTTCAAGGAGTCCAGGATTCAAGGGGTCGAGGGTTTTTAGGATCACACCAACTCTTTTGAAGATGATCCGTATAAGTTAATGGTGGTTGGTGCTGTTTCCCTTCATGGTGTCGTACACCGCCTTGACCACGCAGTAGGTCACACCGATTCCGATGACATTCAATGCGAACCACAGACCGCCGTGGAACAATAGGTGGCCCATGTCCCAAACCCATTCAAACGAAAACGGAAGCATATCTTCTCCTCTCGAAACCGGTTTACCCGGCTATCGGATTTAATTCTTTTTCCTGTGGAAATACCGGCAGATATCGGTACGAGATCATGATCAGGATAATTCCGTAACATACGGGAAGTATGGTGGTGGCGATTTCCTGCCAGCTCGGCATATAAAGCGCCCAGTTCTCAAAAGGCAGTACCGGTATGGCCAAAACCTGTAATATCATGACCCATCGATTCAAACATACGCCGATCACGGCAAGTATCATTGCTAAAGTCAAGCCTCTCGGATTGCCGCGCCATTTAGGGGTAATCAATATGGCAGCCGGAACAATCCCGCACACAACCAGCTCCAGAATGAGTATCCAGATTCCGTATAAGGGATTGTTGGAATAAAAGGTCATGAGATCGAAACCCTTGGAAGGTGCGGTTACCGTAGCCCAATAAATGGTATCGATGATTTTGGCAACCATATAGGTGGCCAGCATCCATCCCGCGATTTTTGCCAGTATCTGAATGACGTTATCCTTAACGAGTTTCTTTTTGGTTACCTTTTCCGTTATCTTTGTAATAAGAATGGTGAAGCACGGCCCGCAGGCTGCCGCCGACCAGGTGTAGAGGAAAAAGGTCCAGGGCCATACAAAGACACCTTCTCTGAAACCGAAGGGGCGCGCGAATAGAACACCGGAGACCCCGCCCAGGGAACCCTGGTGAAAGAAGGACAGAAACGCACCGGTTGCGGCGAACACCGCCATGATTTCATGCAGGTTGTGGCTCAGGTTGTGGAAGAACGGCACCCGGTCAAGCTGGCGATTTTCGAGAAGCAGCGGAACATATTCTACGCAGAGTACGCCGAAGTATGCGGTTAGACAAAAGGCCACCTCGGTGAGCATGGAATGAACGTTGGCATGCCAGAATATGAACCAGCCCCTGAGGGGTTGCCCCACATCGAGTCCGAGAATCAACTGTGCGGAACTGTAGCAGATAAATCCGATGATCACGGCGTAATTGATAATGTTTTTCAAGTCATTGATACCGATGACATAACGAAGGAAGCCGGTGAAAAACGCACCACCCCCTAAAGCGATAACGGACAGATCTGCCCATATCCAGAGTGCAAATCCGTAAGCATCGTTCATATTGGTTTGATTGAGTCCTTTTATCCAAACCAGCATCATGGCGTAGACGCCCCACATTAAGACGGCGCCGACGATAGCAATACCCAATGCAAATTTCCACAAGGGGCATCGATTAACTCCCTGGGGTATGAGTGCAGAATCCATTCGTTTTGCGCTCCTTGATCTTTCCGGTTTTGTTAGATTTACAGTAAGCCGTTATATTTTTTGTTTTTCCTTTTTAAGGTAATTGTCTCCGGATTGTCTGACCCACTTGCGGCTTGAAACATAGTATACTTTGGGATTGGTCTCGAGCCTCTCAAGCAGGCGAAATGCTTTTGGATTTCTTGGGCGTCCGGCATGCTTGGGATCCGGTTGAACCAGCTGATGAA
This sequence comes from Deltaproteobacteria bacterium, assembly GCA_013349495.1. Taxonomy (GTDB): domain Bacteria; phylum Desulfobacterota; class Desulfobacteria; order Desulfobacterales; family SURF-15; genus DUZK01. The sequence goes on along the minus strand of DUZK01000025.1, from coordinate 18,476 downwards.
CGGCGTGTTCCGGGTTGTTCAGATCTCCAAAAGTAATGGCGCCGGCCGGGCATGCCTGTGTACATGCGGATTGATATTCATCTTCTTCAAGCACCCGCCGGCCTTCCAAAAAAGCTTTGTTCATGGCCAGCTGATATCGGTGAAAACAGAAGCTGCATTTTTCCACCACACCTCTCATTCGAACCGATACATCGGGATTTAAGAATCTCTCCATCCCTTCGGGCCATACCGGATCCCACCAGTTGAAATATCTTACATGATAGGGGCAGGCGGCCATGCAATACCGGCAGCCGAAACAACGGGTATAGATCTGGCTGACGATACCGGTTGCCATGCTGTAATCGGTTGCAACGGCCGGACAGACGGAAACACAAGGTGAATGACCGTGATCTCCGTGACCACCGCAGTGCATACAAGGCCTGGGTAAATAGCAAATATCGGCATTGGGCCAGGATTTTCCGTTTTTCAGCTTGTAGACCCGCATCCACGTGATGCTGTCCAACTTGTCGGTTTCGTCTTCTTTGAACGGAACATTGTTTTCCGCCATGCAGGCCACCATGCAGGAACCGCAGCCGGTGCACAAATCCAGATTGATGACCATCCCGAACTTCTTGTTGCCGTTATTTCCCTGTGTTTGTTTCATCAACACCTCATCTGATTGATGATTTTCGATTGAAGATTGACTATTTTTTCAATTGTCGATCTTCAATCGTCAATGTCACTAGGCCTTGCCGAGTTTGGCCCGAATGCCCCAGGCGGCATCAAGTCCTGAGACCGGATCGTAAACCGCTCCGATGAGTTCATTATAATTCACCCCTTTGTCCGCGATATAACTGTCATAAGCGGTATGCCCCAGTCCTCTGGGCAGCGCGATGATACCCTCCTTAATTCCCTCAAACAGGTGAACCCTGACTTTTGCATTGCCTTTGGGTGTTGTTAAGCGAGCGTATTTTCCTTCCGATAAGCCGAGTTGTTTGGCCGTTTTCGGATTGATTTCGATGAAGACATCTTTCCCTTTGAGTACCGTATCTTCAACGGTCTTGATGACAAATGGCGGATCTCCGACAAACCCGTTGACCAGCCTCATGGAGTCATAGGGGATCAGCAGTAACGGATAGGTGACGGGGTCCCCTTGGGACTCCACACCGGTATACCAATCGGCAATCGGTTTTGTCTTCCGATCTCCGTTACCGTCTTGATCGGAAACGACAAATTCGAATTTTCCGGAAGCCGTTTCAAATGCCTTGATCCATTCGGGTACGGAGAAAACGGCAGGCGACCAGTACCCTTTATCCAAGAGCGTGTCCAATTTTCTGCCCAGTGTTTTTTCAAGACATGCCTCGTAGCTTTTCCATGGAAAGGCCTGAGCCATACTCCCTCCCAATCCCTTGGCAATACCGAGGATTACATCCCCCAGGTGTTTGGTGTCGAGTTGGGGGGAGACCACCGGTCTGGTTAGCCCGATTATCGGTTTCTGCAGCCCGATAGGCGTCGGGACATCCTCATACCTTTCAAGATAGGTGTGATCGGGCAGGATGATATCCGAATATTGCGCGGTCTCATCCATGAAAGAGGAGAAGCTGACAATAAACGGAACCTTATCCAGTGCCGCTTTGACCGCTTTGGTATCCGGAAGCGAATAGAGGGGATTGGCGCCGGCTGCGAACAGGACTTGAATGGGATAACCGGTTTCTGCAATGATGTTTTCGAAGAAACGATGGGGCAGATATCTTACCGATGCATAGTTTTCACTTCCGGCTTCGTCCAGTCGCCCATTTTGCAGTCCGTTTGAGGCGATCTGATCCGTTTCAATTTCCGGCCAGTCGATGTAATCGTTGTCTGAAATCGCATGAAAACCGCCTTCCTGATTGATATTGCCAACCAGTGCGTTGAGCGCCTGAACCGCTAAAAATTCACCGATTGCACTCGATGTGCGTCCCTGACCGCGCCCGCAAATGGCAAGCGGTTTTGACGCACGGGCAAAATGCCTTGCCAGCGATACGATTACGGCCTTTTCAACACCGGTTGCCTCGGCAACATTCTCAGGCGCATAAGTGGCCGTCACCAGCGATTTAAATCCCTGTTGTTTATTTCCCTGACCGTCCGTCCAGTCTTCGAACCCGAAAGCGTGGTTTTCTATGAAATCCTTATTATACAGTCCTTCCTTAATAATGACATGAGCCATCGCGAGCGCTAAGGCCGTCTCTGTTCCCGGATTTATGGGTATCCATTTGTCGGATTTGGCCGCAGATTTGGAAAGACGGGCTTCAATCTGTACAACCTTTCCTCCGGTTTTTATAAGTTTGCTGTTGGCTCTAAACATACGCACCGGAGATCCCCATCCTTCGATGACGCCGCTTCCGAAACTCAGTACAAAGGCTGCATTTTCAATGTCGAATCCGGCTTCGGCCCGAATGCCGTGCATCAAGTAGAGTGCCAATTCGTAGGAATCTTCCATTGAAGGCTGGCGGATGAAATTCTGAGAACCGAAGGCACTCATAAACCGGGCCATCAGCCCGGCGACCGTCCCTCGATCCGATTCTGAGATACAAGCCAGTCCGTGGGGGCGATTATTTTTCCGAATCTCCCCCAATTTTGTGACAACTTCGGAAACCGCTTTTTCCCAGGAGATTTTTTCCCATTTGCCGTCTCCTCGGTTGCCTTTTCTTTTCATCGGGTAAGGAATTCGGGTGGGCCCGTATAAAAGCTGCAGCCCTGACAAGCCTAACGGGCAGATACCGCCGTCATTGACGGGATAGCCGTCCATACCTTCGATTTTAACTGCCCGAGCGTCCACTTTTCTGACGGTAATGCCGCATCCTCCCGGGCAAAGCCGACATACCGAATTGACAAAAGTAACCTCGCCGTTTGGCGGAACCGGTGTCCACGGCCAGTTTTGAGACCAGATCGATAAGTCATCCGTTATTTTCCAAGGCAGCGGTGTGAGGGCCGTGCCGGCTGCTCCACCAACGATAAATGATAAAAAGCTTCTTCTGTCGATCTTCATAGATTCGTCCTCATATGGTTAGCGAATCGGCTCTATGGCTTTCTCGTATGTTTACATAGTTTCATGATCTTACTTATGGCATACAAAACAGGCGTCCTTTTCCGTTTGTACGCTGGACCCTTTCTTTACCTCCATGACATTGGGGAAGGCGACTGAAACCATTTCTCTCAACTGCCGGGTCAGGGACTGTTGAACACCCGATTCTTTTTCTGATGTGGCTTTCTGCATGTGACAATCCGCACAATCGTCCATTTTCATCCGTTCCCAGGAATGCTGTTTAATTCCTGATATATTCTTCCCCCAGATGTCCCTACTGTACCCGGTGAGCCGGTTTTCTTCGTAGATTCTCGTTTCGGTAGACTCCCCGATAGGGCCGTGACAGGCAACGCATTCCATTTTGGCTGTTATGACATGGGCTGCATGTGAAAAGAAAACACTGGCGGGCTGTTTGGCATAAATCAACCAAGGAACTTCTTTGCCTGCTTCAACATACTCTCGAACAAATTTTTTTTCCTCAGGGTCTTCCCCGTTTACATTTTCGTGGCATTCAATACAGTGTGAAATCGTTGGAACGCCGGAGAAACTCCCATCCTCCCGGAAATAGTGGCAGCTTTCGCAACCCTCTGCCGCTTCCGCCACGTGCAGGGCATGGTTGAAGTTAATGGGTTGTATTTTCTTCGAGTATAGCAGTTTCGGAAAAACCACCCATCCCACAATCAAACTGGCCGCAAAACCCAAGATAAAAAACAGGAAGATGGTTGCACCGGCGCCGTTTTTGCCTTCCTCCGGTTTCAGCGGCTCAATCGGTTCCGATGTTTCAACATCCATTTCCTCTTCGTCAGGGGCTTCGGCTTCCGGACTGTTTTGTTCCTCTGATGCACTCATGGAAACTCCGTATGCCTATTTTCAACAAGTTAGGGTAAAATCAATAGTTTAAAATGTAAGAGCAAATGTATATCGACGGATCATTTTGATGTCAAGGAAAAATCATTGGTACAAGGCTCGCGCACATAAATGGGGTTCCCGTTCGCCCTCATCTGATGCGACAGCCATGTATCTTACGGGTGCGAAACGTGAGCCATTAACCTGAGGATCCGTAACTGTGCAGGCCGGGCAGGTAATTGACCCCGAAATAGGTGAACATCACGACCAGAAAGCCGATAATGGACAGAAAGGCGATACGCTTTCCATGCCATCCGCGCATAAGCCTGGCATGGAGCAGGGTGGCATAAACAAACCAGGTGATGAGCGACCAGGTTTCTTTAGGATCCCAGCCCCAGTATCTCCCCCACGCTGAATTTGCCCAAACCGCTCCGGTGATGATTCCGATGGATAAAAAGAGAAAGCCGAACGTGACCATCTGATGCGTCAATTCATCCAACGTGGCGGCGGCAGGAAAGCGGCTGATGAGAGTGCTTTCGGCCTCGGAATCTTTTTTCTTGAACAGAAACATGGCGCTCGTCCCGAAAGCAACGGCAAACCCGGCATAACCCACAAAGCATGTCATGACGTGAGCGATGAGCCAATTGCTTTTTAAGGCCGGGATCAACGGCTGGATTCGATCACTGATATTGGGGGACATGGACGCATACGCCATGGTTAAAAACGCCAACGGCATGGTAAATGCACCGATGATTTTATTCCGGTGCTTCCGCTCTACGAAGATATAGATCACTCCGATGGTCCAGGCAAAGAAGATGAGGGATTCATACAGATTCGATAACGGAGCGTGGCCGATTCCCAAACGGTAAGATTCCATCCAACGAAGAGCGATACCCATGGTATTTCCGAAGATGGCAAGAAATGCCGTTCCGGTGGCGAGTCGGCTGGTGGCGGTGTTTCTAAAAATCCAGGCAAATATATAAAAGAATGCGGAAAGACCATATATAAACGTAACGATGGATAATATCAGTGAACTTGTCATTTGCATTTCCTTTTCTAACTTAATCTTATACTTTTCACCGCTATACCTCTCCAAGCCGAGTCAGTTCTTGGGCAATTGTCTTTATTTTTTTGTTCATACCCAACTTGTTGCGATCAGAGGTTCCGGACACAAGCACCGCCCGGTGCTTTCCTTTTTCGAGCACCTCGATAAAGATTCTCTGATGAGACATAAAGAAGGTGATAAAACAGCCCAGAATCATAATGATAAAACCGGCATAGACAATCCAGACACTCGGATCTTTGGTGACCTGAAGACCGGTATAATACCGGTATTCTGCGTCGGTGACGGATATCAACCATCTGCTTTTGCGCATTTTATCGAATTCGGGAAACCGCTTCGGAAGAATCACATTCGCATTCGAACCGTCCGGAGATTTCAATGTGCCCAAAAATACTTCTCCGAGGTCATGCCCCCTGAAATCGAAAGAATTCCGGTAATCTTGAAAAATGAACTCCCCCCCGTTTTCGGGAATCTCTACGGCATTCCCCTTGACCGCCGTTTTCATGTAGACCATACTTGTGGATTGGCTTTTAAAACTGAGGGTGACCTCCTTGGGAGAGAGGGTGCCGTAACTGGATTGAAAGACGTTGATCCCCCTGTACCGGAGCGGATCGTTGACGATAATATCTTTTTTCAGGATCGGTTTCCCTCCCTCGATAACTGTCAGACTCGATCGATATTCTTTGGGAGCACCGGTATCGTAGAATTGTACATCAAAGTCTTCACACCGGATGCTGAAATCGAGCGGCTTCTTTTGGCCCGTATTTCTAAGCGTGATGCTGCTGACCGTTTCCCCTTCCGGAATATTCACGAACCCTTCAAAACCGAAAAACGATCCCACCAAGCCCCCCGTGAGGAGTAAAAGCACACTCAAATGGACGGTGTACACGCCCAGCCGAGTCCATCGACCCTTTTCCGCCAGTATGCGGTATCCATCATCCAGGGATTCGATTCGGTTGTAGTTGAATAATTTGGATATATAGGGAGCGTAACGCTTTTGGGTTTGTTCCAGGGAGCAGCCGGTGACATATTTTTCCTTCTCTTTTTGACCGGTAAACTGATTCGGATTAAATTTTGGATTCTCTGTAAATATGATTTTCCATGTTGCAGACAACCGCTCAACGGAACAGACGATAACGTTGGTAGCCAGCAGCAGGAGTAAAAATTGGAACCACCAGGAATGATACATGTCGAAAATATCTAGAATATAAAAAATTCGATATATAAAATCACCGAAGGCGTTCACATAAGCTGCGGGACTTTCATTCTGGGGAATGAGGGTTCCGATAATCGAAGTCGCAGCAAGGGTGAGCAGTACCGTAACCGTCAGTTTTACCGATGCAAAAAAAAGCCATATTTGTTTGAAGAGATCAGATGATCCCCTGTCTTCAGCCATTCCGTAACCTTCCTGACGTGAATTTGTTTTCTCAAGTTTCGCCCCCATCCATATTGGACCCATGTCAATTATAGGGTGCGAAACACGAATTAAAATATAACAAAGTATTCCTATCGGGGCAACTACCACATCACGGGTATCATGATCGAGATGACCCGAATGGGTCGGGCGTGGTACGCTATTCCAATAAAAAAGTCTTCACACCGAGTTGAAACCCGTGTGAAGACTTTTTATGAAAAAAATGAGCGGACCGTTTTGCTTTACCGATTTTAAGATCGCAATTGATTATTTCTTGATGTATATCCCCCTGGATTTGGAGGCGATGACCCCCCGTTTGGCGAGCTTATACAGTGCGTTGCTGAGTTGTCTGGCATCGAGGCTGGTTTTCTCCTTCAATCCAGCAATGCTGACTCCTTTTCTGCTGCGTTTGATAACCCCGAGCACCGCGTCCACCACGCTTGTCTTTTTTGTAGGCGCTGCTTTTTCAGCGACAGTCTTTTTAGCTACAGCTTTTTTAGTTACAGCCTTTTTGGCAATTACTTTTTTGGCTGCAACCTTTTTAGGGGTTTTCTTTTTGGGTGCGGCCTTTTTCGCTGGTTGTGCTTTGCCTAATTGTTTGGAGACACTATCTATCTGTTTGGATAGAGCGGAAAGAGATTTGGCGATCGATTTTAACTGGCTCTGTACTTTCTTCATATAGATTCTCCTCTTTTTGGGTAATAATTGGCCGAACTTTAGACTTTGGTGAAGTATACTATACTTTTTAAAAAGTCAACAAATTCTTCATTTTTTTTCTGACGATAATTCCCGGTTGACAATATGTCAAGGTTATGGAAGATAAACTCAGAGTAATCGGCTTAGAAGACTTTCCTTGCGCTTCTATCGTTTAAATTGTTTGAACAACATTATAACTAACTTAAAACAAAGATCTTTTCAAATGGATGAGAAAAAGTACAAAATTCAGTATGATCAAGCATTGAATTCGTCACAGCTCGATGCAGTCATTATGGCTGACGGTCCGGTTCTTGTGATCGCAGGCGCGGGCAGCGGCAAAACACGGACGTTGACATACCGAGTTGCCCGCCTTGTAGAAGAAGGGATATCTCCAAGTTCCATTCTTCTGCTGACCTTCACCAGAAAAGCAGCCGAAGAGATGCTCAAAAGAGCTTCACGGCTCCTGGATAATCGATGCGAAAAGGTTTCCGGCGGTACGTTTCATTCTTTTGCTAATATGGTATTACGCCGTAAAGCCGATTCCATAGGTTTTGACAGAGGGTTTTCCATTATCGATCGGCCGGATTCGGAGAGTTTAATCAGTATGCTGAGAAAGGAGATGGGGTTTGTTTCAAAGTATCGATCTTTTCCGAGAAAGCAGACCTTGGCCACTATATTTAGTAAAGCAGTGAACAAGGTGTTGCCCATTGAAGAAGTCATTTTCAATGATTACTCCCATTTCACCCCCTTTTTGGACGGAATTATGGAGCTCCAGCAGGCCTATGGAAAACGCAAAGCCGAACATTCCTTTCTCGATTTTGATGATTTGCTGGTGTGTCTTCGACTTGCGCTGAGAGAACACTCAGACCTTCGGGATCGGCTTGCGCGACAATACCGTTATATTATGGTGGATGAGTATCAGGACACCAATCAGATTCAGGCCGATATCATCTACCTGTTGGTCGGTCCGGAGAAGAACATAATGGTGGTAGGGGATGATTCCCAGAGCATTTATGCATTCAGGGGTGCAAATTTTAAAAACATCATCAATTTTCCGGCAATGTTTCCGGGTACGCAAATCATTCGCCTGGAGGAGAACTATCGAAGCGTTCAACCCATCCTCGATCTGGCGAACATTATTATTGATCGGGCTGAAGAGAAGTATACCAAAACACTCTTCACCAGTAAATCGGGTGGATTAGTGCCTTCTTTAATTACCGCCACTGATGAGAACAGCCAATCCCGATTTATTGTGGATAGACTGCTGGAGTTGGAGGAGACGGGCATATCTCAAAACCAGATTGCGGTGCTGTTCAGAGCCGGTTTTCACTCTTTTGATCTTGAGATCGAATTGAATCGGATGGGGATGTCATTTGTTAAAGTCGGCGGATTTAAATTCATTGAATCCGCTCATATTAAAGACGTACTGGCACATCTTCGGATTCTCGCCAATCCCTATGACCGCATCAGCTGGTATCGAATCTTGCTGCTCATAGAAAACATCGGTCCCCGAGCCGCGCAACAAATATACGATGACATTGTATCCAATCAATCCGGCTATGGGGGTATTTTTTCGATTGCCGGTAAAAAGGGATACGCCGCCGGTTTGGATCGACTAAAAATGCTGTTTAGAGAAATCCATGATCATCCGTTTTCGGTGACGGAGATGGGGGAGCACGTACTGGAGTATTATGTGCCGCTTCTAAAGGCCTCCTATGACGACTATCCCAAACGGTTAAAGGATCTCGAACAAGTGCTTGTCATCATGTCCAGATATACCCGTTTGGAATCGTTCTTGACGGATATGGCGCTGGAGCCGCCGAATACCAGTTTTGATGATTCATTCGTGCAGTCCGGCGAAGCGGACAATCAGCGGTTGACGCTTTCCACGATTCATTCCGCCAAGGGTTTGGAGTGGCACACGGTGTTTATCATATGGGCGCTGGACGGCCGGTTCCCGTCGATTCAATCTATGGAGAAAACAGAAGATTTGGAAGAAGAACTTCGTCTGATGTATGTGGCTTCCACCCGTGCCAAGGAGAACCTTTATTACATCTGCCCCATGGCGGTTTACGATCGCCATACCGGTTTGAGTTTCAGCCGGCCATCACGGTTTATCGATGGTATTCCGGAGGAGTATCTGCAGCGGATCTACATATGAAAGCCGAAGGCTGAAAGCTCAAAGCAAAAAGGGCGGGATTGAAGATGGCGTTATCTTTTTTCTGAGAAATATTCTGCTTCGTACACGCTAACCACCGTATTGGTATCCGTCCAGCATCTCCGCTCCATCCCGGCCTTATTGCAGAGATGCCCCAGGAAATCTTCAACATTCGGCAGTTGCTCCCAGACTTGGGGTAGAAACGTAGAGCGTTGCCATCCCCGAGATAAAATAACACCATGAACACCCGGTCGGAGTTTTGCCTTCAAATCGTCTGCATCCTTATATTCAAGGACCCTCGGCATTGTCAGCACGCTGACTTCGACTTCAATATCTTCTAATTCGTCTTCAGTCATCGGAGGAAATCGTGGATCCCCAAAGGCGGCATTTATGGCATTTTCCTCAACTCCCTTTAGAAGGGATTTGTGGGGTTCAATGGTGCCGATACAACCCCGCAGCACACCCCGTTTATGAAGCGTGACAAAACACCCCCTTTTTTCCTGAAGCGGTGAGCTTATTTCTTCGGATTTGTCGACGGGATCTTGACTCCTTAATTTTGCTTCAATGGTGGTACGGGCCAATACCAGCAAGAAATTTCGATCGATATCCGTTAAATCCGACATCTCTTTTCTTTCTAATTAGAGTCTGAAAATCCTTCCTCAACGGTTATTTCACTATTGTTTTTCACCTGGGAAAGCCACTCGTCAAACGCTCTTTGTTTTTTCATTTGAAGAAGCCGGTCCAAAAGATCTGATTTCTGCTTCTTGAACGCTTCCGTGTCCGGTTCCTTTCTGTCTATGAATCGGATGACGTAAAACCCTTTCTGACCCTTGACGACATTTTCAGGCAGAGGATTATTCTTGGAGAGTTTGAAAGCAACAGCGGTCAAGTTCGGTTCGTATCCGACTTCCGGAATTGTCGCGTTTCGTTTGAAATAACCGGTGGCATTCAATGCAGCGCCCGATGCACCGGTTGCATCTGTTATGGATTTTCCTTCTTTTAATGATTTCAAACAGGAATTTGCGTCTGCTTCGGCTTTTTCTTCCCGTTTCTTTTTGACCACATCCGTTCGGACCTTGTCCTTTACATCGATAAATTCCGGAATTGTTTCCGGAATTTGTTCAATGACCTGCAGTATGTAATATCCGTCTTCAAACTCCTGAATTTCGCTGATTTGCATAAGAGAGAGATCAAATGCACTGGATGCAAACGTTGTCGGGTTCTTGATTCCTTCTATGGAACCGTTTCGAGTAAAAAAATCGGTGGTTTTGGTTGTTAGCTTTCTATTTTCCGCAGCTTTCAATAAATCGTCTCCATCAAACAGAGAGTCGTAGACGTCCACCGCTTTATCGTAAGCTATGGTTTTTGTTCTTTCAGCTTTAAATTTCTGGCGGATTTTATCCTTTGCTTCAGATTCAGGCAAACTCGATGCCTCATTGACCTTTTCGACCTTGATCAGGTGCCATCCGAACTGAGTCTTCACCGGTTCGCTGATCTCACCGGCTTTCAATGAAAATGCTGTGGAAGCAAAGGGTTCGACCATTGCATTCTTCGGAAATGTTCCCAGATATCCGCCGTTGTCTTTGCTGGGCCCTTCGGAGTACTCCTTTGCCAACTCGGCAAAGTCTTTGCCCGTCCTTGCAAGCTTCAATACATCCATCGCTTTTTTCTTAACCGACTCATCGGTCTTGTCCTCCGCATCCGGCTCGACTTTAAAAAGAATATGGCGGGCTTCAATGGTTTTGGGCGTTATGAATTGATTCTTATTTTCGTTATGATAGGCAGAAATCTCTTCCTCTTGTATCTCCACTTGGTCGTTGTGTATGTTGGGGTCGAAGTGAAGATACCGGACTTTAATCTTGGGCTCGGTTTTATAGGATTCCTTATTGTCGTTAAAATAATTTTTAATTTCTTCTTGGGCGGGTTCAATGTTTTCGTATTTATCGGATTCAAACTTCACGATATCCACATCTACCGATGCTTCCTGCCATTTGAACCATTCCAGGGCTTCTGCTTCCGAGACTTTGACCGTTCCGGTTATGAAAGTTCTTAGTTTTTCAGTGAGCATGGAGGATCTTTGAATTTCTTCAAATGTTTCCGGCGTCAATCGGGATGCGATCAAAACTCTTCGATATCGATCGTCGTCAAAGATTCCGGCTTTTTGAAAGACGCCGATATTCTGGATGCCGGCGGCCAGCTCTTTATCTGTTACATGGAAATTGAGTCTCCTGGCTTCCTGAAGCAGAAGCTTTTGATTCATCACCCGGTCCATGGCTTGCCGATTGATCTGGAACGCTTTCAGGACCTCGTCCGTGAGTCGATTTCCAAAACTCTGTTTCAGGCCCTCGAGTATGTCATTATACGCATTTTTATATTCCTCTATGGTGATCGGTTCGCCGTTTACACTCGCCACACGTCCGGCTCGCTGCTCTTTCCATGACCCGACGCCCCAGAAAACAAAAACCACTACAATTGCACTTAAAATAATTTTGATCATCCAGGTTGTTGCATATTTCCGCATTAAATGGAGCATAGAATTCCTCTCTTTTCGATCAGCGATTTGCTATCGGATTTTACCTATATTGTATTCGATTGAATGTCGTAACCGGCGGAAGCCTCATGCCCGGTTACCGGATGATTCCCATGGAGGTTACCTGCTTATCGATTTTGGTTCCCACCGATGTGGAACAGTATCCGCACAAGTATTCATATTTATCCCCTTCAGGAATAACCAGCAACAGGCGTTTGCGGACCGGAACCGCCTGTTTACACTTTGGACAGTAGAGTTCCGTTGCATCAAATTCCCTGAACATTCCGGGACGCGCCTGGGGTCTCAAAGCATCTATGGGTACCTTGAAGTTTTTCGGATCCATACCGATACCTCGTAAATTTTAATTCAGTCTGGAAAAATCGATTTTCATTTTTTCCTTTTCATGTTCCTGATTTAAGCTGTCTATTTTATTTTCCATCTGGCATTTTGTCAATCCATTCCGAATCATTTAATTCTCTTCAAGATCACCCATTTTTAGGTCTCCCCCGAGCATCGGACTTCAAAATGGGATGCAGCTCGAAAAATAATATTGACTTCATCTGCGGATTTTGTTAGGTCAGCCTTTATTCGTCGGGGCTGTAGCTCAGCTGGGAGAGCGCATGACTGGCAGTCATGAGGTCAGGGGTTCGATCCCCCTCAGCTCCACCAGGTCATTCAAGGGGAACCGGATGGGTTCCCCTTTTTTTTCTTCATGCCGTTATCGACGCTTTTCGCCGCGCTTCTGTTTAGGTCTTTGAACCGCCCTATCTTTCCTTGACATCAATTGTGTCTTGGCTTAAGAATCGATTTCCTTTACAATTGACCGGATGCACAGACTGATCGATGTGTTTTAATACCGTATGTGCAATGTGTTCATGACAATCGAATCGGGTGCGGTAACATATGACGAACAGACGCTATTTGATCGGTATAATCGTAATCTTCATGGTTGTGGCCGGAGTCGTTTTCCACCTCATTTTTAGCCAACCAGAAGAACCGATGCCGACAGCCGATCGTACTGAAAAATCAGAGCCCCTTTCGACTGTAAAGGGAGCGGAGGTCAATCTTTACTTCACGGACAAGGACGGATTATTCTTAACGGCTGAATCGCGGACCGTGCCGCGTGCCGAGGATCCCGCGATCCAGGGACGGCATATAATCGAGGCCTTGATAAAAGGCCCCGCAAAGGGATCGGCGCGAACGGTGCCGGAAGCGACAGCGTTGCGGGCCATCTACGTTACGGAAAACGGCAGGGCCTATGTCGATCTCAAGGACGGCATCATGGACCATCATCCCGGTGGAAGTAAATCGGAACTCATGAGCATATACTCCATAGTGAATTCGTTGGTGTTGAATGTGCAGGCCATTCGTTCCGTTAAAATTCTGGTTGACGGCCGGGAGGCCATGAGCCTTGCCGGGCATGTCGACTTACGTTTCCCATTTAAAGCCAATATGCTCATGGTGAGATGAAAAAGAAGCAGCGCATAGAACATATACGGAACATCGGTATCATTGCACATATCGATGCAGGCAAGACCACTGTCACCGAAAGGGTGCTCTATTATACCGGTCGGTCGTACAAGATGGGCGAGGTTCATGACGGTGAAGCCGTAATGGATTGGATGCCGGACGAGCAGGAAAGAGGTATCACCATCACATCCGCCGTTACGACCTGCCAGTGGAAGGGGAGCGAGATTCAAATTATCGACACTCCCGGCCATGTCGATTTTACCATTGAAGTGGAGCGATCTTTGCGGGTGCTGGACGGCGCCATCGGTGTGTTTTGTGCGGTCGGGGGAGTGGAGCCGCAATCCGAGACGGTCTGGCGGCAAGCAGATAAATACGGTGTCCCCAAAATTGCATTCATTAATAAATTGGACCGAATCGGTGCGGATTTTTTCGGTACCGTGAACATGATGAAAAAGCGGCTCAAAGCAAACCCGCTGATACTGCAGCTACCGGTCGGTTCGGAAGATCACTTTACGGGTGTCATCGATTTGCTGGATATGAAACAAATGGAATGGGATGACAACACCCTCGGCGCCACCTTTTCGGAACATGAAATTAACGGGGAATATCTCCAAACGGCCCAAGCGTATCGAGAGAAACTTGTGGAAGCGGTTGCTGAAATTGATGATACCATCATGGAGGCCTATCTGTCCGAAACCCCCATATCGACGGAAGACTTAATACAGGCCGTAAGAAGCGCCACGGTGGGAATGAAACTCGTTCCCGTGTTATGCGGTTCAGCGCTCAAAAACAAGGGAATCCAGCCGCTTCTGGATGCAATTGTAAGATTCCTTCCGAGTCCGATGGACATCCCCCCCATGAAGGGGATCCATCCGGATACCGGAGAACCGTTGGACTGCCTGCCTAAGGATTCCGAACCGCTGGCCGCCCTTATCTTTAAAGTGTCCATGATGGAGGGCCGGAAATTATCTTATGTTCGGATATACAGCGGCACCATGGATGTGGGAAAAACGGTATACAACCCGTTTCGGAAATCCAAGGAAAAACTTTCTCGAATTTTACGGATGCACGCCAACAAGCGGGAACGCATCGACCGGGCCGGTTCCGGCAGCATCGTCGGGGTGGTGGGGCTCAAAGATTCATCCACCGGAGAAACCCTTTGCCAAGCTGATCATCCTGTATTGTTGGAAAAAATAGAGTTTTATGAGCCGGTTATTTCGGTTGCCATAGAGCCGAAAACCCATGCCGACCAGGAAAAGCTCGACGAAGTATTGGATAAGTTCACGGCGGAAGACCCCACCTTAACGGCTCAAAAAGATGAAGATACCGGACAGACCATCTTGTCCGGAATGGGTGAACTGCATCTGGAGGTGATCATCAGCCGGATGTCCAGGGAGTTCAACACCCGTGTGAATGTGGGTAAACCTCAGGTGGTATATCGAGAAACCGTATCTAAAGAGGCGACCGCCACGGCTGTGTTCGATAAAGAAGTCGCCGGTCAGCGGCATTACGGAGAGGTCACCATCCGGTTGAAGCCGCTTTCCAGGGGAAGCGGGAGAATGTTCAGATCGGAAGTTACCGAAGAGCAGATTCCGGATCATTATATTCCATTCGTCGAAAAAGGTGTAATGGAATCGCTGGAAAGCGGATCCTTCATGGGATATCCGGTGGTGGATGTGGAAGCCGTGCTGGTGGGCGGTGTATTCAAGGAATCGGTTGGAACGGAACTCGCATATACCGTGAGCACTTCCATGGCATGCCAAAATGCGCTTCAAAAGGGGAGATCTTTTCTTCTTGAGCCGATCATGGATGTGGAAGTATTTGTTCCAGAGCCGTTTATGGGGGATGTGATCGGGGATTTGAATTCCAGAGGCGGAAAAATCGAATCCATCAATTCAAAGATGGAAACTCAGGTCATCAAGGCTTCGGTTGCCCTTTCTCGGATGTTCGGATATTCCACGGACTTGAGGTCGGCAACCCAGGGGCGGGGGACGTTTTCCATGCAGTTTTCCCATTTTGATCGAAGATGACCGCAAATCTCATCTATCGCTTTTGATTATCCGAAACCTTCTTTTCTAGAATCTTTATCTTTTCCTCGATTTTCTTTGATTGTTCGGGATCTTTGATTGTTTGCGATGCTCTTTTCAGATGAAAAAGTGCGTTTTTGGCATCCTTTTTACTTGAGTAATACAATCCCAGGTGATAATGGGCTTGGCCTGTTTCCCCCAGTTTCCCGTAGGCCTCTGCCAATGCATACCGTGCCAAGTCGTGGTTCGGTGCTCTATCTATCATATCTTTCAGCAATGTGACGGCCTTTTCCAGCTTTCCCATCTCCATATATGTTTTTGACAGATAGAAAACCCCTTCCGGATAATCGGGTGCGATACTGACCGCACCTTCAAGGGAATCGAGCGCTTCCTGATGGAGGCCTTGAAGATAATAGAGCCTGCCGATGTCGGTTAATATGTATGGATCGAAAGCCCTTTTTACCAGTGCCTTTTTCAGATGTTCAATGGCAGTGGATCGGTCTCCGGTCTTTGCCAAAATCAGAGCATATCCGTAATGGGCCATTGGATCGTCCGGTGATTGTTGAACGGCGGACTGGTATTTTTGTTTCGCGATGGTCTCATCACCATAAAGGGAGATCAATCTTGTCCGGGCCATCCGGAAGGGCTGGGGATCGATGTTAATGGTTTGTTTGACAGTGTCTTTATTGGCCTGCAACCAGGTGTCGATATGTGCGATTCGGTCTTCAGAAGCCGGGTGGGTGGATAGATAGGTGGGGAAGTCATCTGAACCGAACCATTGGCGGCTCCTTATTTTTTCCAATCCTGTCATCAAACCCCTTCCGCCATATCCGGAATCGGCCAGATAGGTGAGTCCCAGTTGGTCCGCCTGGCTTTCATCCTCCCGGCTGTAGGCCAGCATGGCCGATTGGCCTATGGCTGAAGCCGCTAGGGCACCGGCACCGCCGACACCGAGAAGCGCCCCCACAGCTATTCCCGCCAGGGCCGCCATCGACGCTATTTTGGCACGATCCACTTTTTGAGATATATGCCGGCAGACCACGTGTGCGATTTCATGGGCCAGAACACCTGCAAGCTCCTCTTCGCTTTCAAATGCGGAGATCATTCCGCTGTTGAAAAAAATATATCCGCCCGGTGTAGCAAAGGCATTGTACTCATCATCTTGAATGACATAAAACTGAAAATCATACGGTTGCGGGGGAAGAATGGAGACGATCCGCTTTGCAACCGTTCGAACATAGCCGACTACGGCGGGATCTTCTATCAACGTATATTTCTTCAGGATAAGCGCGATTACCTGTTCGGACAGTTCCTTTTCCTGTTTTATCGTCATACCGACGGTATCGCGCGGAAAAGAGAAACTTACGATGGCAAGGCATAGAAAAATAGTCAGGAATTTCCGGAATTGAATCATAAATCCTTGGTGAAAAAGTTTAAATTTTGGTAACTGTTATCACATCCTTAAGTTCTTTTCAAACCCCATGTTTTGTGTTAAATCTCCCCATATGGCTCATATCATGTGCATATCGAACCAAAAAGGCGGGGTCGGCAAGACCACCACCGCCATCAATTTGTCCGCCGCACTGGCGGCATCCGAGAAAAATACCCTGATTGTGGATTGCGACCCTCAGGCCAATGCCACCACCGGAATCGGCATTGATAAAAACAGTCTTAAAGACACCTTATATCATGGTATGATCGGTCGGGCCGACCCGGAGCAGCTGATTTTAAACACCGAAATCCGAACGCTGAAAATTATTCCCTCACGGGTAGAGCTTATCGGTTTCGAGGTGGAAATGATGTCGACTCCCGGACGGGAAAAAGTATTGAAAAAATTACTTCACCACCTGAGGGACTCTTTTGAATACATTGTTCTTGACTGCCCTCCGTCATTAAGCCTGCTTACCATCAATGCCATGACTGCTGCCGATTCGGTTCTCATCCCCTTGCAGTGCGAATTCTATGCCCTTGAAGGACTCGGTCAACTACTTCAGACCGTGAAACGAATCAGACAGCATTTGAATCCGAAGTTGAAGATTGCCGGTATTCTGTTGACCATGTTCGATAAACGGACAAACCTCTCCCATCAGGTGGCGGAAGATGCCGAAAGATATTTTAAGGATTTGGTATTTAAAACCATCGTACCGAGGAATGTGCGGCTGGGAGAAGCACCGAGTTTCGGCAAACCGATTCTGTTATATGACGCCACTTCAGCAGGTGCTGAAAGTTATCTTAACTTGGCAAAAGAGATCCTGAACAATAACCGTTCATCGGGACAGCTTCAGAAGGTGGATTGAAAACTGCACACGACTCAAAGGCTGACATGAAAAAGAAGAGTAAGAAAAAGGAACCTCAGCAGAGTCCCAGGAAAAGGAAAATTGTCCTGGGAAGAGGCCTTGATGCCCTCATCCCCATTGACGACAATGCTGAAGATGAAAGGGGTGAGTTTTTCCATTGTGATGTGGAATTGATCCGGTCGAATCCTTTTCAGCCAAGGCAGCGATTTTCGGAAGAGGATCTCTCCGAGCTTGCCCAGTCCATAGAACAACAGGGCATTCTTCAGCCCTTGCTGGTGAGGCGTTCCGAGAGCGGATTTGAACTGATTACCGGTGAGCGGCGGCTTCGTGCGGCAAAACGAGCCGGATTACACCAGGTTCCGGTAGTGATTAAAGATATCAACGACGAAGCCATGTTGGAGATGTCCATTATTGAAAACATCCAGCGGGAAAACCTGAATCCCATGGAAGAAGCGGAAGCCTATCATCGTTTGATCACCGACTTCGATTTAACCCAAGATCAAGCAGCTCTTCGCGTGGGAAAAAGCCGTCCCGCAGTCGCCAATATCTTAAGGTTAAGACAGCTCCCGGACCCCATAAAATCGAGTATCATTGACGGTGTTTTGACCATGGGGCACGCACGTGCATTACTCGGTGTCGATACGGTCTCCCAGCAGACCGCAGCCTGGCGAACGGTTGTGTCCAAGGGCCTTTCCGTCAGACAAACCGAAGCGTTGATCAAACGTATAAAAGCGCAAACGAAAGAACCGAAGAAGCGTCCCGAAACGAGTGAAGAGATATACCTTTCCGATCTTGCGGATGATCTCTCCCGGCAATTCGGCACCCGGGTCCAAATCAGACGAAAGGGGAAAAAGGGCAAGATAGAAATCGATTTTTACAGCAACGATGATCTCGATCGACTCATCGGGCTTTTGAATCAACAGCCCTGAAAT
>DUZK01000024.1 GCA_013349495.1 Deltaproteobacteria bacterium | reverse complement strand
TTCCAGCAAATGATTTTAAATTCCCTCCAAACCCGTCGAAAATTGCAGATGAATTGCAGTGCAACATGGAATAGTGGAATGATGGAATAATGGAATATTGGGTATAAAAGCGGAAAGAATCTTTTTATAAAATCGATAGAATTCATTTAAACCCAGCATTCCAGCGTTCCAATATTCCAGTATTCCAATTGGGGCGAAGCCCCTAAGTTCAGATAACCATAAGGGGAGATCATTGAACGTACTCATTACCGGTGGCGCAGGATTTATCGGATCCCATACGGCTGATGCCCTGATCCAAAAGGGGTGTCAGGTCAGGATCCTGGATAACCTTCAACGTACCGTTCATCCGCAGGGTAAACCGGATTACCTTAATCCGAATGCGGACTTCATTATGGGGGATGTCCGGGATAAGCAGATATTAAGACAGGCATTAAGCGGGGTGGATGCCGTATATCATTTGGCGGCCTATCAGGATTATCTGCCGGATTTTTCAACTTTCTTTCATGTGAATACGGTTTCCACCGCTCTTTTGTATGAGATCCTTGTGGAAGACGGTTTGGAAAATAGCATTCAGAAAGTGGTTGTTGCTTCCAGTCAAGCGGTAATGGGTGAAGGGCGCTACCGATGTATCAAGTGCGAGGAGCAGGATGGGGCGTATGTCCATCCGGATATCCGTCTGGAAGCACAGTTGAAAACAGGAGAATGGGAGCATCGTTGCCCGGTTTGCAGCGAAACGTTGCAGTGGCTCCCATCGGACGAAACCGTAGCGCATCCGTGCAATCAATATGCTTTATCTAAATATTCCCAGGAACAGATTGCCATACAGATGGGGAAACGGTATGGAATTCCCTCTGTGGTCATGCGGTACTCCATTGTTCAGGGACCTCGCCAGTCGGTGTATAACGCTTATTCAGGGGCCATGAGAATTTTTTCGCTGGCTTTGATGTTCGATCGCCAGCCGGTGATTTTTGAAGATGGGAGACAAATCAGAGACTTTATCAATATCGAAGATGTGGTTGCGGCCAATCTATTGGTATTGGAGCGAGAAGAAGCCGATTATCAGGTTTTCAACGCAGGTGGCGGAGTCCCTTGGGCGGTAAATGATTTTTACGAGAAACTCCAAACCGTTGTAGGGAAACGGAAAACCCCGTCCATAGGCAATTACTACCGATACGGAGATACCCGGCATATTGTCTCCGACATAGGGAAACTGAAGCGTTTGGGTTGGGTGCCGAAATGCGATATCGAGAAAAGTATTCAGGATTATTGGACATACCTGCGACAGGCCGACCGGAAGGAAGAGATATTCGATTATGCTCAAAAAAACATGCGAAAATTGAATGTCATACGAAAAATCAAAGACTCAAATTCAGGTGGCATTTAAACCTTTTGATGCTTAATTTCCTTCCATGATTCAATAGTAAATCACTGAGGGTGAATGTAATGAGGTTTCAAGAGTTTGCAAAAGAATATATAGACAGCCTGAACGGATTACTTGGTTCCTTTGATACCGAGGCTTTTGACCGGATCGTGAACAGCATCCTTGATGCCTACTCCGATGAAACAGCCATTTTTATAATGGGCAATGGGGGAAGTGCTTCCACGGCCTCCCATTTTGCCTGTGATATCAACAAGGGATGCTGCCTGGATTTGGATAAGAAATTTAAAGTCATCTGCTTGAACGATAATATTCCCACCCTGCTTGCTTACGCCAATGATTTGGACTATGCATCGGTTTTTGTGGAACAATTGAAAAATTTCTTTCATTCAGAGGACCTGGTGATCGGTATATCCGGAAGCGGCAATTCTGAAAACGTGCTCCGCGCCATCCGGTATGCCAATGAAAACGGAGGAAAAACCGTCGGGTTGACCGGATATTCCGGGGGCAAGCTGGGTCAACTGGCGGATATCGCTTATGTTGCCGCATCAGATGATATGCAGAAAATTGAAGATGTTCATATGATCATTGTCCATATGATCATGCAGGCGGTCCATGGCGCGTTACATGAAATCAAGGATTAGCATTATGTATAAGATTTACAATGAGTGGGTGTAGCCGATGGATTCATTTGAATTGACACCTGCCTGGTATGCCCTGCATACAAAAAGCAGATTCGAAAATGTGGTCAGCGACGGGCTGTTAAAAAAATCCATGGACGCCTTCCTCCCTAAAATCATGGTAAAAAGCAGGCGGCGGGATCGGAAATTAATGATTCGTGTTCCCCTGTTTCCCGGCTACATCTTTGTAAAAACCGATCTCAATCCCGTTGAACATATCGAAATATTGAAAACCGTCGGGGCGGTTCGGTTGGTGGGAAATAAAGACGGACCCATATCCATATCCGACGCGGCCATTGAATCCTTAAGAATCATGATCGCCACGGAAAATCCCATCGCCACGGGAGCGCGATTTAAAAAAGGTGATCGGGTGATGGTTGTCTACGGCCCGTTTGCCGGCGTGACGGGAATCTTTGCGAGGTACCGGGGAAAAGGTCGCGTTATTGTGAATATTGAGGCACTGGGCCAGTATGCCGGTGTGGATGTGAGCGAAGACGATGTTGAAAGGTTACCAGAAATATTGCTATAAACACTTGACTTATCTTGAGGATATGCTAATTAAAACGGTAGCATACACAATCATGCAGGTCAAGGAGGATGTATGAATAAGCTGGAGATCATCTCCACCTTGAAAAGTGAAGCGAATATTTCCAAATCTGAAGCGGCAAGGGTGGTTCAAATCTTCTTTAATAATATGGCCGAAGCCATGGCACAAGGCGAGCGGGTTGAGATTCGGGGGCTCTGCAGCTTTTTTGTGAAGGAGTATAAGAGCTATACCGGTAGAAATCCCAAGACCGGTGAGAGGGTCACCATCAAGCCGAAAAAACTTCCTTTTTTCAAATCCGGAAAAGAATTGAAAGAGCGGGTAGATTATTAGCTTTGTGCCTGGTTTTGAGTCCATCATAGATCAAAAACGTCCCATTCGCATTTTGACCACCTGCTTGAGAGATGGGAATATTCCCCATGCTCTGCTGTTCACTGGGATAAGCGGCATCGGCAAGCGCACAACCGCACGCCTATTTTCAAAGGCGTGCAATTGTGAAGCGCTATCATCCGCTGTTTCCCGGAAAAGGATCGATGGGATACCGTGTTGCCGATGCAGATCTTGTAGAAAAATAAAATCCGGTAATCATCCGGATATTATCCATATCGAGCCTTCCGGTAACATCATCAAAATCGCACAGATCAGAGACCTCTGTCACACGCTTTCAATGAAGCCGTACGAAGCAGAGACGCGTGTGGTGACGATCTCCGAAGCTCAAAACCTGAATCTTGAAGCCGGCAATGCCCTCCTTAAGGTTCTGGAGGAACCGCCGGAACATACGATTATCATCCTTACGGCATTAAATACGGCAAATCTGCTTCCGACGGTTGTTTCGCGTTGTCAGGAGATCCGATTCGGTCCCATTTCAAGAAAAAATCTCATGAAACTGCTTCACGACGAGCGAGGGACGGAGACAGAGGTCGCTCGAATTATCGCTGCCATGGCCAACGGCAGCATTTCCAAAGCGATGGCCATGAGTGACGATCAATGGATCAATCAAAGGAACTGGCTTATTCATGAACTTGAGACCCTTGAATCTCGGACCATTCGAGGGGTGATGGCTTTTGCAGAGCAATTATCTTCAAACAAGGATAAGCTTCCGGATGTTTTAGAAGTGATTTTAATCTGGCTGAGAGACCGTTGGATGGTTCGTATGGATCCAGAAAATATTATCAATATTGACCGGATCGATGGGGTTCAATCGAATTATGGGAATGTCCCGCCATCATCACTGTTGTCAAAGATTACTGCGGTTCAACGTGCACAAATGAAACTCCAGACTCATACAAATTTGAGACTGATGCTGGAAAACCTCATGCTTCACCTGGTAAAGACATGAAAAAAGTTGTTGGTATCCGGTTTAAAGACACCGGCAAAGTCTATGATTTCGACTCCGGAGCGTTTGTTTTAAGGAAGGGAGATCAGGTCATCGTGGAAACCGAACACGGCCTCGGTTACGGAACCGTCGTGAATGCGCCTGCGCCTTGTGAGAATTTTCCTGAAAACCGAACGCTTAAGCGGGTCTATCGGGTTGCCAACGAAAAGGATTATCAGCAGCGTCTTCAGAATATTGATAAGGAACAAAAAGCCTTAGACTATTGCAGGGAGTGTATTGAAGAACTCGATCTTCAGATGAATCTGTTTTCTGCGGAGAGTAACTTCGATGCCAGCAAGATCACTTTCTTCTTCACGGCAGAAGGGCGAGTCGATTTTAGACAACTTGTGAAAAAGCTGGTAAAATACTTAAATGTTCGCGTTGAAATGCGGCAAGTCGGCATTCGAAATCAGGCCAAGATCTGTGGGGGTATCGGCAGGTGCGGGCGTAGAATATGCTGTTCAGCATTCATGGATAAGTTTGAACCGGTATCCATTCGTATGGCAAAAGACCAGAGCCTGTCTTTGAATCCAACCAAAATTTCCGGGTTGTGCGGCCGGTTGATGTGTTGCCTGACATTTGAAAACAATACGTATCAGGAATTGAAAGAAAGCTTTCCAAAGATCGGAAAAGCGGTTACAACGCAAAACGGAATGGGGAAAATTTTAAGACACAATGTTTTAAAGAAGCTTGTAGTCGTGCGCCTGGAAGACGGAACCGAAATCGAACTGCCTCTGGAAGATGTTATTACGGAAAAGTAGGTGCAGAGATGGTCAAACCGTTCTATATCACCACCCCTATATATTATGTGAATGCACGGCCGCATCTTGGGCATGCATATACCACCATCCTGGCTGATGTGGCCTGTCGTTTCAATGCCATGAAAGGGTCGGATACCTATTTTCTCACCGGCACCGATGAGCATGGGGATAAAATCATCCGAGCCGCCCAAAAGCAATCGCTCAGCCCTAAAGAATATGTGGACCAGATCAGTGAACTTTTCAGAAATCTTTGGCCGGAGCTGAATATCGACTATAGCTACTTTATTCGGACAACGGACAAAAAGCATATCGCCATTGTTGAGCTGGTGTTGAAGCGGATTTACGATCAAGGGGATATATATTTCAGTGAATACGAGGGGAAATACTGCTTCGGGTGCGAGCGATTTTATATGGACCGGGAACTGGTGGATGGGAAATGCCCGGACCATGAAATTGAGCCGGAGGTGATCAAAGAATCCAACTATTTTTTTAAAATGAGCCGATACCAGGATTGGTTGATCGATCACATCAAAGCCAATCCTGATTTTATTCGCCCGGAACATTTTAAAACCGAGGTACTGTCGTTTCTTCGGGACCCGCTTGATGATCTGTGTATTTCTCGGCCCAAGACCCGTCTCGATTGGGGTATTACACTGCCCTTTGACAAGAACTACGTGACCTATGTCTGGTTCGATGCGCTGCTCAATTACATTTCAGCCCTGGGATATCCGGAAAACGCGTTGTTCGACAAATTCTGGCCGCATGCCCAGCATATTGTCGCAAAGGATATCCTCAAACCGCATGGAATTTATTGGCCCATTATGCTGAAAGCAGCAGATATTCCGATATACCGGCATCTGAATGTGCACGGTTACTGGAATGTGGATCAGAGCAAGATGTCCAAATCTTTGGGTAATGTCGTGGATCCTTTGGAGTTAAAAAACATTTACGGGTTGGATGCCTTCCGATATTTCCTCATGCGGGAAATGTCTTTCGGCTTGGATGCCGGCTTCAGTGAAGCCGCATTGGTTCAACGCATCAATTCGGATTTGGCAAACGACTTGGGGAATCTCCTCAGCCGTGTTCTGACCATGGTTCATAAATACTTTGACGGTAAAGTTCCGGAGGTAGAGCCGGAAGTTGAAAAGGAGCTGCAGTTGGGACTGGAAAGCCAAACCCAAACCGCCGTATCTGAATATGTGCAGGCCATGGATCATTTTGCATTCCAAAATGCCATGAAAGCGGTGTGGGTCTATGTCAATCAATTGAATAAATATGTGGATGTTACCGCTCCCTGGGAATTAGCCAAGAAAAAGTCTACCCGCAAACAGTTACAGGTTGTTCTCCATAATCTCCTCGAGGGGCTGGGTGTCATCTCCGGCCTTGTCTATCCTGTAATGCCGGACGCCGCAGCCACCATGCAGAGGCACCTCAATATCGAAATTGAAAGCGATCTCATGGGGCTAAAGGATATTAAATCCAAAAAGCTGATTCGGTCGGGTGCGGAGCTCCCCAAATCGATTACCCTGTTTCCCCGAATCGATCTTGAAAAAGTGAAAAAAGCCGCCTCAGAAAACGGAGGTATCGATAACCCGGCAGTCGATTTGAAACCGGAAATCACCATGGAGGAATTCGGTAAGGTGGACCTCCGGGTTGCCACCGTGATTCGGGCCGAAACGATTCCGCGAGCAAAAAAACTCTTGAAATTGGAAGTCGATCTAGGTAAAAAAAGAACCATTGTTGCCGGTATCGCTGAAAAATATAAACCCGAAGAATTGATAGGCAAGCAAATCATCATTGTGGCAAATCTGAAACCCGCCAAACTGATGGGGATCGTTTCAAACGGGATGCTGCTTGCCGCCATGGAAGGTAAACGTTGCTCACTTGCAACCTTAGATAGGGAGACAACGCCTGGAACGCCGTTATCCTAGTTTTTGAAAGAGCCAGAAACCGTGTGACGATGTCCGAAAGTTGTATGCCGAGAGCGGAACAGATTCAGAAATCAGAATATGCCAGGGATAAATAACATTCGCCAAAGCATTCGAGAAAGAGACTCGTGGAGAGATTGTCAGCGCTTGTCACGTCGAAGATCTTTCAGGATACCGCTTTTTCGCATCTTGCTTACCATATTCATCCTGCCTTTCGGTTTTATCCTATTCTATTACCGGGCAACGGACGGAGATGCTCACTACAAACCCGACCAGAAGGAATTTCGCAGGATTCAGAAATCCGAACTGCCGATCCTACTGAAAGGAAAAAACCTGATCAATTCAACGGATCAGTCGTTTGATGTGACCATTCAGGGAAACAGCTTTCATATTCATACGAGTCTCGACCCCTCTCTTCAGAAATATTTGCACCAACAGCTTAATCGGTCAACCTCCCGACATATCGGAATCGTGGTCATGGAGCCTTCCACCGGGCGTATTCTTTCCATGGTGGGATACGATAAGGCGGATCAGAAGAACAACCCGTGTTTGGATAATCGATATCCCGCAGCCAGTATTTTCAAAATCGTGACCGCAGCCGCGGCTGTTGAAACCCATGGTTTTCAGGCGGACTCGGTATTTGACTATAACGGAAGCAAGTATACCCTTTATCGGAACCAACTCAAAGATCGCAGGAATCGCCATACGCACAGAATCAACCTTGAAGATTCTTTCGCCCAATCCGTGAATCCGGTCTTCGGCAAAATCGGAGCCAATCAACTCGGCAAAACGGTTCTTGAAAAGTATGGGGATGCTTTCGGATTCAATCGCTCCATCGATTTCGAACTGCCTTTGACGCCCAGTGAACTCCACCTCACGGATGAGCCGTATCAGTGGGCGGAAGTGGCCAGCGGCTTTAACCGGGAAACCACATTATCCCCTCTCCATGGCGCCATCATGGTTTCAGCCATCCTCAATGGCGGAAAGATGATGGAACCGGCTCTAATCGATAAGGTGGAGGATGATGAGGGAAGGGTGGTATACCAAAACCGACCCGTATACTTGAATCAAGTGATTGAGCCGGAAACCTCGCAGGTGGTGAACCGGTTGATGCAGGCCACCGTGGAATCCGGCACATCTCGGAAAGCGTTTCGCGGACACCACAAAGATCGTGTCTTATCCAAGCTCATCATCGGGGGGAAAACCGGTTCTATCAACAACGAATCGCAAGATACCAGATACGATTGGTTTGTGGGGTTTGCAAAAGAAAAGGAAGGGAGTAAGGAACTCGTCATATCGATTCTGGTGGCGCATAAAAAATATATCGACATCCGTGCCAGTCGATATGCCAAGATGGCCATAAAACGGCATTTTCAGGATTATTTCTCAAGAGATATCGCCAAATCTGAAAAGCGTCGAAATTCATCTTGATGTATGATACAGGGTTGCTTTAGAAATAGGTCCTTCAAGGATATAAAAGGATCAGGACCAAGAACAGACTCGGAGGAGATACCTTATGCCAGGTTTTGAAATCATAGATGATGCGGAGCGAAAGGAAGTACTCGATGTTCTCGAAACCGGTGTCTTGCACCGGTACGGATTTGACGCAGCGAGAAAGGGACACTGGAAAGCAAAAACATTTGAGGCTGAGTTTGCATGTCGTGCCGGTGCCAAATACTGCCTGCTGGTTTCAAGCGGTACGACTGCGCTGTCAACGGCTTTGGCTGCCAACGGGGTCGGTGCGGGTGATGAAGTGATTATCCCTCCGTTTACCTTTGTGGCAACCTTTGAAGCCGTTGTATGGGCAGGCGCCGTACCGATTTTTGCTGAAATCGATCATACCCTGTGCCTTGACCCTGTATCCATTCAAGAGAAGATTTCTCCTCGAACAAAGGCTGTAATACCGGTTCATATGTGCGGTTCTATGGCCCATATCGATGAAATCGAGAGGCTGTGCCGTGAGAAAGGGCTGGTTCTAATAGAAGATGTGGCCCAATCGGTAGGCGGCACCTTCAACGGAAAAGCCTTAGGCACCTTCGGTCATATGGGCAGCTTCTCTTTCGATCCGGTCAAGACCATTACCTGCGGAGAAGGCGGGGCGATTATTACGGATGATGAAGAACTCTATCTGCGGGCGGATTATCACGCAGACCACGGGCATGACCATATTGCCGGCGACAGGGGCCTTGACGACCATCCCATACTGGGGAACAATTTCCGAATCAGCGAACTCCAGGCAGCGGTTGGATTGGCTCAGCTTCGTAAACTGGATCTGATCCTGGAGAAACAGAGAAGCCACAAAAAGGTCATCAAAGAAGCGCTCAAATCGATCCCTCAGGTATCCTTTCGAGAAATCCCGGATGAAAACGGAGATACGGCAACTTTTTTAACCTATTTTATGCCCACGGCCTCAGCTGCCCGGGAAACGGTCCAAGGCCTTGTACAAGCCGGTATCGGCGGCTGTTTCTATTGGTACGATAACAAGTGGCATTATATTCGAAAATGGGATCATTTCAAAGCACTGAAATCTGCTGCCAAACTTCCTATTCAATTGCTCGACAACCTTCCGGATTATGAAAAGATCGAGCTCCCACAGTCTGATGAAATATTGAGCCGAGCGGTATGTATGCTCATACCGCTTTCCCTGACACCGGAAGCAATCCAGCAGCGGGCAGAGACTACAGTGGACACAGTTCGAAAATCCTTATAAGCTTAGGGATCTGGAAGGATGCATTATCAATTTCAGAGCTTCCCCCGATAGGAATATTGGAATACTGGAATATTGGGTTAATGGCAAGATTCGTACTGACGATAAAATTAGAAACGGATAACATCCTTAATAAAACCGGATTCCATCATTCCATCATTCCATTATTCCAATATCGCGGCGAGAACTCCAGCTTTAATAAATGTCATATATTTTCAGTAAATTGTATGAACTCCGACACATTAGGTTATTGTTATGTTTCGAAATTTTAGAGTCGTTTCCAATGTTATTTTCGGCAGGGGCTGTTTCAATCAGATGGACCAGATTCTTTCAGAAAAACGGACCGGTTCATCCGGCAACTCCGGCTTCATGGTCTTTCTCATAGACGATGCATTTAAAGATAAACCATTGAAGGATAGGATTCCCGGGAAAAAAGAGGATCTCCTGCTATGGATCAATGCAGATGTCGAGCCGAAAACCGGATATGTGGATCAGTTGACCCGGGAGATTCGTGATTTTTCCGGTCAGCTGCCGGACGGGGTCATCGGAATCGGCGGCGGAAGCACCATGGATATTGCCAAAGCCGTTTCTCTCATGTTGACCAACTCCGGATCTTCTTCTGAATATCAGGGATGGGATCTGATCCGGAATCCGGCCGTTTATCACGCGGGGATTCCCACCCTTTCGGGAACCGGTGCCGAAGTATCCAGAACCACCGTCTTGACGGGTTCGGAAAAGAAACTGGGGATTAATTCCGATCATACGGTGTTCGATCAGATCGTTCTCGACCCCGAGCTGATCGCCGGTGCGCCGACTGAACAACGGTTCTACACCGGAATGGACTGTTATATCCACTGCGTCGAGTCGTTAACCGGAACCTATTTGAACACGTTCAGCCAGTCCTATGGTGAAAAGGCCATCGAACTCTGTCGTGAGGTATTTCTGAATGGAGGAGACAGCGCCGATGACAAACTGATGATGGCTTCTTATTTCGGCGGGATGAGCATTGCATATTCTCAGGTGGGGGTTTGCCACGCCCTTTCCTATGGCCTCTGTTTTGTCCTGGGGTACCGTCACGGGATCGGAAACAGCATTGTATTCGATCAGTTGGAAGAATTTTATCCGGAAGGGGTGGCCGAGTTCAGAAAGATGCTCGACCATCATGGCATATCATTGCCCCGTAACGTAGTGGACGGTGTTTCGACCGAAAAGCTGGACAAAATGATCGATGTGGCCCTGATCCTGGAACCGCTTTGGGAAAACGCATTGGGAGCGGAATGGAAACAGCAGATGAGCAGGGATCGGATTAAGGAGCTCTACTTGAGAATGTAACAGCGGGGACCTGCGTTTCCGCATTGGATTGAGCAAAAAACATTGCCCGAAAGATGCACTTCAATCGTTTTTATCCGGCAAGTTGTAAATATCTCTACCTGCGATACAGATAACCCGACATCTCAACTGCTTTGAATGAGACCGGTCTTTGCCTTGCAAAGGCCGTTAGTTTTTAAGATTAGAAGGATTTTGAATATGAAACCGCTTGACCGTATAATTCATAGGATCGGGAGAGTCGTCCGTACCCTTTTAACGGCAGATGTATATTTCGGCAGACATCCGTCAAATGCGGCGGCCCCGGCAATCATATTCTTTCCCTGTTATTTTAACATGTTGTCCTGTGGAATCGCGGGAATTGTATCTTTTAAGAAAAAACCGGTAATTTCGGAGACCGTGGATGTTTCTGCTTTATCGGCGCAGGTAGATGTTCTCAAAGCGGCCGGGCATTCGGCATGTAAAGAAAAAGCCCTTCCGCTGGATTCCTGCTATCTCGGCGGGAAATCGCATGTCCGATCGTTGTTGTCGGCGGTTCGAAGTCTAAAAAAAGATGCCGGTTTTTTCAAAATCTACAAAGACTTTGGTATCCAAAAAGGGCTTTCCAAAATTGCGCATGAGCTGGGCGACATCCTGTTGGCCGAAGTAAAACAATTTTCCGATCATATGGGGCATCTTGAAGTGAATGAATCGGAGATTATATCTAAAAGAATCGAAGACCTGAAAGATGTCCACTGGTGCTTAAAAACGGAGATCGGAGACAATATCAGAAAGATTCGGGAACTCATGGATCGTCCCCATGACAAAACGACCCGCTCCAGCATAATTATCTTCAAGAAAATCAACACGGTGCTGAACAGTATTGATCGCTTGGAGGTCAGGGGGAGGGATTCGGCCGGTATTTCAATCATGCTTATTCTCGATGCGGGAGATTTTAAAGAGTGTGAGAAGTTTCTCCATGATGAGAATCTTTCAGACCGGTTGAATGAACGGGTGGGACAGGAAGTTCTTTTAAACCAGGGTATCCATGTTCGGCCCATCAAAAACGGCCGGCAGGTGGCCGTAACATTGACATATAAAATTGCAGCGGAAGTCGGAAGACTGGGAGACAATATACGGTCTTTGCGACAACAGATCAGATCGGATTCGATTTTACAGCGACTGGCCGCCCTTCCCCATGTTTACGACACGGTGATGACTCATACGCGATGGGCTTCCGTCGGGGCCATTACAGAAGCCAACGGTTGTCCCATCGACAATAAATCCGAGGGCCGTTTCAAAGATAAAAAAGGCTGGATTCATGTCTGCCTGAACGGAGATATCGACAATTATCTCGAATTGAAAGCCGAATATGAAAAGAACGGCGGTATTATTCATCCAGACGTCACAACCGATACCAAAATTATTCCGCTCCAGATCGAAAAATACGTCTCCCAAGGTCATGCCGTGGGCGAAGCGTTTCGAATGGCCGTCAACGATTTTAAAGGATCCCATGCCATTTCCATGCAGACCGACCTGGAACCCGGCAAACTCTTCCTTGCCCAAAAAGGCAGCGGACAGGCTTTGTTTGTCGGCATATCCGACGATCATTATATGGCGTCATCGGAAGTGTACGGGTTTGTGGAAGAGACGTCAAAATTCATACGGATGAACGGTGATCAAATCAGTGAGGGTCGAAACGGCAAAACACAGGGGCAGATATTTATCCTTGACCAGGAGTCCGGAGGCGATCTGGATGGTATTACGGCCATGTATTATGACGGCTCCCCCATTGCGTTCAGCGCTGATGATATTCAGGAAACCGAAATCACTTCAAGAGACATCGATCGTCAAGACTATCCCCACTATTTTTTCAAAGAGATTTCCGAAGCACCCGCATCCGTGGAAAAGACCCTGCAGAATCGATGGAAAATCAGTGCGAATCCGCCCCATCATCACAGGATCGTCCTTGATGAGCAGACGATTCCTCAAAGACTCCGATCGGCTTTGGTTGAGGGTAAGATCCGGAGAATCTTTTTCATCGGTCAAGGCACGGCCGGTGTCGCAGCGCTGGCATGCTCCAATATTCTCAACACCTATCTGAATCATCCATCCATCCATATCGGTGCATTCAAGGCTTCGGAACTCAGCGGATTCAATCTCGGAGATCCAAACGATACCGCGAGCATGGCCGATACCCTGATCGTTGCCATCAGCCAATCCGGCACCACCACGGATACCAATAGAACCGTGGAGATGGTTCGAGAGCGGGGGGCTTACACCATTGCCATTGTCAATCGCAGAGACTCAGACATCACGTTTAAGGTGGACGGTGTCCTTTATACCAGCAGCGGGCGAGATATTGAAATGTCTGTTGCGTCCACAAAGGCGTTCTATTCCCAAATTACAGCAGGCGCCATACTCAGCCTGTACATTGCCCGCTTGCAGAATCGGATAGATGATACGTTTGTTACTACCGAAGTTAAGCAGTTGCTTCAATTACCCGAACTAATGAGAGAAATCCTTTCTAAAAAGGAACTGATGGAAAAATCGGCCAGGCGACTGGCAGCCAGCAAAACATATTGGGCAGCCGTAGGCTCAGGGCCCAACAAGGCATCGGCCGATGAGATCCGGATCAAACTGAGTGAACTCTGTTACAAAACCATTTCATCCGATTTTGTTGAAGATAAAAAACATATCGATCTTTCCTCCGAACCCCTCATCATCGTCTGTGCTGCAGGTTCAAGGGAGGCTGTGCTCGGAGATATCATTAAAGATACGGCTATTTTTCATGCGCACAAAGCCACGCCGGTAGTTATCGCCAATGAAGGTGAAGATCGGTTCGGTCCGTATGCGGCAGACGTGTTTCACATTCCGGTTGTTGCCGAGCATTTTGCACCCATTCTCAACACGCTTGTGGGACATATATGGGGGTATTACGCTGCGTTGTCCATCAACGAAGGCTCTAAGCTTTTGTACGGGTTTCAAAATGAAATACAAGAAACCATCGATGCATTCGTTAAAGAGGGTCTTGATGTTTATGAAGTCATCTTAGAAGAATCATTCAGAGAGAAAATCGCTCGGTTTTACGAACAGTTTAGAAAGAGAAAATCCGAGAAGCATTTTTCGACCGCCATTGCCCAGGCATCCGATATTGCCCTTCTTCTAAAATATCTTTCCGGACGGCTGCCGGTATCCGATTTTGAACTCGATTTCGGCAAGAAGGGAACCGCCCTGAACATGCTGAATACGCTGTTCGAGTACTTAGGAGAGTCCATTAACCGGATGGCCCGGCCCATAGATGCCATCAAACACCAGGCCAAAACGGTTACAGTGGGAACCAGCCGTATCAGTGATCGGGTCGAGGGGATACTTTATGATGAATTTTTCGATTATCGGTTCCATGTGTCCCAACTTACTCCAAGGAACGTGATCGTTATTCGCAATCTGCAGGGTGTCGTATCGAAGATCAATGGGTCCATCTTATACCGGATCAATAAATTGAATCTATTGGGGGAGCCCACGGAAGAGACGTCCATAGCGGTTTCCGATAAGCGGGGAAAACTCAAATCGTTACCATCAAGGGTTGAAACGGATAATGAACTGAAGGGGACCAAGCGAATCATCGTCAGGGAGGGCAATGTTTATATCGGCCTCGGAAGAAAAGATGGGCGCAGCATTATTATCATTCCCATTATTTCCGATTCCGCACTGAAATCGAGTATCATAGAATATTTACTGCTGTTGAATATTTCATTTAAGGAGCAGGTGCCTCTTACGATTCGGACCAAGGCGCTTGGTGGGAAATATGAGCGAATCAAGAGCATCGTCCAGGAAAACAGTATCGACTGGGATGACCGGTATATCGAGGGAATCGAATTGAAGGAACTTTTTGGATGGTCGGCCGAAAAAATTGCGGAATCCATCGTCGCCACGGCATCGGCTTAAACAGATGAATTCATCGAACACAAAGCGCACGCTTCTTTTAATCAACGATTCTTTTTGTGCTGAAAGGACGCGCCGATGAAGTCGCGGAACAACGGGTGCGGGCTCATGGGTCGGGATTTAAATTCCGGATGAAACTGGCAGCCCAGAAACCATGGATGATCTTTTAATTCCGTAATTTCCACCAGCTCGCCATTTGGGGACGTGCCGCTGATAACAAGTCCCTTTTCTTCGAGCCGGCTTCGAAACTCATTGTTGAATTCATAACGATGGCGATGCCGTTCAGATATCTGATCTGTCCGGTATGCACGATGGGCAAAGGTATCCTCTTTGAGTACGCAGGAATACGCTCCCAGCCGCATGGTTCCGCCTTTATCGGAGTCGACGTCTCTTTTCTGGATCGAGCCGGTTTTTTCATCAAACCACTCCAGCATCAGATAGATGACCGGGTAGGGGGTTGATAGGTCCATCTCCGTGCTGTTGGCGTTTTCCATCCCCGCAACATTCCGGGCAAACTCCGTCACCGCAATGTGCATTCCCAAGCAGATACCAAAATAGGGCACTTTATTCTCTCGAGCAAACCTGGCCGCGCAAATCTTGCCTTCTATTCCCCGGGATCCGAATCCACCGGGTACCAATATGCCGTCGGCATCGGCGAGCATTTGGCCGCAGTTATCACCCGTTATCTTTTCGGAGTCCACAAATATGAGGTCGACCTTGCAATTGTTCGGAATACCGCCGTGAATAAGTGCTTCGTTGAGGCTCTTATACGATTCGGTCAGATCAACATATTTCCCCACGATCGCGATATTGACCGATTCTTTGGGGGTTTCCATGGTTTCCACCAATTTCTCCCAGGGTTCCAAGCGCGGGGCACGCGTCCAGATATGGAGCAGTTCTACGATCTTGGCATCCAGTCCTTCTTTATGGAACACCAGCGGGACTTCATATATGCAGTCCACATCTTTGGCGGTGATGACGGCATCATCGCCAACGTTGCAGAACAGACCTATTTTTTTCTTGATTTCTTTAGACAAGTAGCGATCGGTTCGACACAACAGGATATCCGGTTGAATACCGATACTCCGGAGTTCTTTAACACTATGCTGGGTCGGTTTTGTCTTCAACTCACCGGCCGTGGAGATGTACGGCACCAATGTGAGATGGATGTAAACGACGTTATCTTTCCCCACATCTGCCCGAAACTGACGAATCGCTTCCAGGAACGGAAGGCTTTCGATATCACCGATGGTGCCGCCGATTTCCACGATCACCACATCCACACCATCGGCAGCCAACAAAATACTGTTCTTGATTTCATCGGTAATATGGGGGATCACCTGTACGGTTCCTCCCAGATAATCGCCCCTGCGTTCTTTGGTAATCACCGAATGATAGATTTTACCGGTTGTGAAGTTGTTGTCCCGACCCAACTTGGCTGATGTGAATCGTTCATAATGGCCAAGATCCAGGTCGGTCTCAGAGCCGTCGTCGGTCACAAACACTTCCCCATGCTGAAACGGATTCATAGTGCCCGGGTCCACATTGATGTAGGGGTCCAGCTTTTGCAGCGTGACCGTCAGCCCCCGACATTCGAGAAGCGTCCCGATAGCGGCTGAAGCAAGTCCCTTTCCCAAAGAGGATAAAACGCCTCCGGTGACAAATATGAATTTTGATTGGTGTGCCATAGAATTCCCCTGTTAAAAATATTCAAATCTTCGCGAGATTTGAAACCGCAACATTATGTATTCCTTATGCTTTTATTACTAAATCCGAAAACTTTACTGTTGGTACCGTTTTTTGAATTCTTGAATTGTCTTTTGAACCTCTTCGATGCCGTCGTTTTTTATTTCCCCTGAGAGATCAGCCTCATATTGTGTTTTAAGGTATTCTATATCGAAGAGAGCCGCTTCAAATGACGGGTTGACAGTAAGGATGTCAGCATTGATTTCCCTGATCAGGAAACCGTCTTGAAAGATTTGAATTTGCATGGGATAGGGCAAGGAATCGATTTGTTGCCACATTCCGTATCGAAATTCCATTACGGTTCCATTACCCGCAGATCCTGATTTCATAAGCAGCCAGCGAATCGGTCTAAACGAGTCTTTATCGATCCAAACTTGTGAGCGCGTTTCATCAGGATATTCCGCTCCGATGATATAGGCGATTTTGTTTTGAAACCGACCCACACTGGATAACTCGACATCTACCCCGAGCATGATTAATCGATTTTGAAGCATAATCCGGGAGTGATAAAGAAGAAGGTCCTTGTAGAGGTCATATTCCGATTCCGGTTCTGAAGAGATCTTGCTGTCCATGATCGTTATGGCGTCTCCTTTGGAGGAGACGTGCACCCGCTTTGTTGAGCCTGAAGACGTGTCGGATCGAAAGCTGTCCGGAAATGTATATCTGACGATTTCTTCAAATTCGATGGGGCCCTGTCCGGTGGAATTATCTTTAAGGATCAATTTTTGGGATACGAGTAAACGATCCGCTTTTCCGAACTGCTTTACCATTAAATGCAGAATATGGGGCCCTTTGAGAACATAGGCAACGGCCGGATCAAATCCCAAAAAGGCCGTAATACCCAGGATCCCGATGATCGCAAATAGATGACTCGAAAGCGGTTCCCGTTTATTTTGAAATAAAAATCTCATCTGAAAATCGAGCTGTGAGTCCTAAGATCTCCTCGATTCGGATCAATTGATTGTATTTGGCTACACGATCGGTTCGAGACATGGATCCTGTCTTGATTTGACCGCTGTTGACCCCCACAACCAGATCCGCAATAAACGTGTCTTCTGTTTCACCAGACCGGTGTGAAATGACGGTTGTATATCCTGCCAATTTTGCCATTTCAATGGCATTCAGGGTTTCAGTGACGGTTCCGATCTGATTGAGCTTGATCAGAATAGAATTTGCTATTCCTTGGGAAATCCCTTTTTCAAAGATTTCCGGATTGGTCACAAAGATATCGTCTCCCACCAGCTGAACATGCCCTCCCAGCCGGGTGGTCATCAACTCCCAATTTTCCCAGTCCTGCTCAGCCAGGCCGTCTTCAATAGAGAGGATTGGATATTTATCGATTAGGCTCTCATAATAATCGATCATCGCCTTGGGGGAAAGTCTTTTATTATCGGATTTTAAGATATATTTACCATTTTTGTAGATCTCGCTGGCTGCAACATCCAGAGCCAATCCGATATCCTTTCCCGGTTTGTAGCCTGCCGTTTTTATGGCGTCGATAATGAATTGGAGAGCAGACTCATTGGATTCAAGATCAGGTGCAAAGCCGCCTTCGTCTCCTACGGCGGTATTGAGCCCTTTCTTTTTTAGAAGTTGTTTTAGACTGTGAAAAATTTCGGCGCCCATTTGAATTGCCTGAGCGATACTTTTGGCACCAACGGGAATAATCATAAATTCCTGAATATCCAAATTGTTGGCGGCATGTGCACCGCCATTTAGAATATTCATCATGGGTACCGGAAGATATCTGGCATTAATTCCCCCAATGTATTGAAAAAGCGGCTGGCCATAAGCATCTGCAGCTGCGCGGGCAGCTGCCATGGAAACCCCTAATATGGCATTTGCGCCCAATTTTGATTTATTGGGGGTTCCATCCAAATCGAGCATTTGCCGGTCCAATGCTGCTTGGTTGGCGGCATCCATTCCCATAATGGCCGGTGCAATGGTTTTGTTGACATTGACGACCGCCTTGGTCACTCCTTTCCCATTCAATCGTTTCTTCCCTGTGTCTCTCAATTCCAGTGCCTCACGCGTACCTGTGGATGCACCGGAAGGGACTATGGCGCGTCCCAAGGCACCGCATTCAACCCATATGTCGACTTCCACTGTCGGATTTCCGCGCGAATCAAACACTTCTCTCGCTTTAACCTGGCTTATGCGTGTCATGGCATACCTTCCTTATTTGCTGATTATGGTGTTCTCAAGCAACTTGACAAATTAAAAGGAACTGATACTCTCCTTAGTCGTTGATGTCAAGACTGGTTCCTGTGGATTTGCCGACACAAGTTCTCGGCCGATTAAATTTTACCCTGTGGAGAGCTTGAAATGACTGAGAGAGACTTATATTCCATTGCCCATCTGATAGCATCCACCATCAGAATTTTTGAATATCAGAAGGGACACCCGCCCTCCATCGGACAGGTTTGTGAAACCCTTTCCTTTTCTTCAGAGCAGGGACACATTTATTTGAACAAACTGACGGAAATTGGGATTGTGGAAGTTGTTGAAGGCAATTTCGGAACCCGTATATTTCTCCGTGATCAT
The DNA here is from genome assembly GCA_013349495.1 of Deltaproteobacteria bacterium. Lineage (GTDB taxonomy): Bacteria > Desulfobacterota > Desulfobacteria > Desulfobacterales > SURF-15 > DUZK01. The sequence continues at coordinate 5,404 of DUZK01000024.1, read as the reverse complement.
CTGAAAATAGAGGAAATCCCCAAAGACGGCAAAGAATCAGGGCTTGGAGACGCCATTAAAGAGTTTCAGGATTCGAGAAAAAAAATGTCGGAAAAGATAGCCTCCATTCAGGCGGACCAGGCCAAGAAAAAGAAAGATCTCTTTACGGAATTGGAAAACAAACTGAAAAAAGGATTGGAAAAAAAGACTTAAACCCCGGTCACTATCTTGGGGTCTTAAGATTAATTGCCTGCCTAAATTGACACCCCCTTCCCGTTGACAGCACTGCAGTATTCGGCATGAAATCCCGAAAACCGGCCATAATATTGTATCCACAGGCCGGGAATATATAAAAAACTTTGATTTTCATTTAAAAAACGGGTAGATAAAGATCCAAATCCCCAACCCCAGGAGCTTGTTTATGGAAAAGAAGATCCTTGTCGTCGATGATGAGCAAGATATTTTAAATATGCTGGCCGGCTTTTTAGAGGACGAAGGATTTGAAGTAAACACCGCCTCCAACGGCAGGGAGGCTGTTGAGCGCTTCCGATCCGATCCGGTCCCGGTAGTGGTCACGGATATGCGTATGCCGGGTATGGATGGTCTTGCCGTGATGCGACGGGTAAAAGAGCTGGATGAAGATGTCGAGGTTATCATTCTTACCGCTTATGCGGCTTTGGATAATGTAATCGAGGCGTTCCAGTACAACCAGGGGGCATTCGATTATTTAACAAAACCGTTGGAGGATATCGGCCAGCTTGTTGTTGCCATCGGCAAGGCTCAGGAAAGCCGGAGACTGAGGATTGAAAATAAAACGCTTCTGGAACAATTGAAGCAGGCCAAAGCCAATCTGGAGAAGCGGGTTGAGGAGCGAACCGCAGAACTCCGGAAAACCAACCAACGCTTGATCCATGAGCTGGATCAACGGAAACGGGCGGAAACCGCCTTGCGAGAAAGCGAGGAACGGTATCGAGACTTGTTCGAGAATGCCAACGACCTGATCCAAGCCGTATCTGCCGACGGTCGATTTTTATATACCAACCGGGCCTGGCGAAATACCCTTGGATATTCAAGCGAAGAGGCGAATAACCTAAACGTACTGGATATCATAGCGCCTGAAAGCCGGGATCATTGTCAGGATATTTTTCAGCAAGTCTTTTCCGGCGAGAAAATTGATAAGGTCGAGGCCACCTTTATCACCAAGGACGGCCGGAAAATAACGGTGGAAGGGAGCATCAACTGTAAATTCGAAAACAATACGGCGATTCGGACCCGGGCAATTTTTCGCGATATTACCGCGCGAAAACTAGCTGAAATCGCACTTCAGGAAAGTGAGGCGAGGATAAGAATCATACTCGATACAGCGGTTGATGCCATCATTACCATCGGTGAAAAAGGGATCATCGAGTCCTTTAATACAGCTGCGGAACGCATTTTCGATTATGATGTTTCCGAGGTATTGGGTAACAATGTCAATATGTTAATGCCGGAGCCTTATCAAAGCCAGCATCCCAAATGTATTCAGAGATACTTGGATACCGAAAAAGGGAATGTTATCGGAGTCGGAAGGGAAGCTGTCGGTCTTAGAAAAGACGGCACAGAGTTTCCTTTGGAATTATCCGTCAGCGAGGTGATAGTGAACGACAAACGGCTGTTTACCGGAATTATCCGGGATATTACCGAACGGAAACGGGTGGAGAATGCACTTCGGGAAAGCGAGGAACGGTATCGAGATCTTGTGGAGAATGCGGAGGACATTATCTATCAAACCGATACCATCGGCCATTTCACCTATTTTAATCCTATTGCCGTGAAACTGACCGAGTATAGTGAAGAAGAATTGAACGGAAAAAACTATCTGGAATTGGTCCTTCCGGATGCTCAAAACGAGGTGGTACAATTTTACGGCAGGCAGTTCATTAAAAGGAAGGCCAGCACTTATCTTGAATTTCCCATGCTGACAAAGTCGGGTAAAATCTTGTGGCTCGGGCAACATGTGAAACTGTTGACCGATGATGGCGAAATTAAGGGATTCCATTCCGTGGCAAGAAATATAACCCAGCAGAAGATCGCGGAAGAAGCATTGACTGAAGCCCGAGCCCGGGAGGTGGAAATCGGGGCAAAAATCCAGGAAACCTTGCTGTTGAGCACACCGCCACATGATATACAGGGGCTGGCCATTTCAGCACTAACGGTTCCCTCCCAGCGGATTGACGGTGATTTTTATGACTTTTTCAAGCACACGGGTTGCATCACGGATTTTATTATCGGTGATGTCATGGGGAAAGGCGTTCCGGCTGCCCTTCTGGGTGCGGGGGCGAAAACCCAGTTTCTGCGATCGTTAAACCACCTTATTTCAACCTCTGATCGGCTTCCAGAGCCGGAAGCTATTGTGCAACATGTACATCAGGCACTGGTTAAAGAATTTATCGATCTGGAAGTCTTTATGACCCTTTGTTATTCACGATTCGATCTGGATCTTGAGAAGTTATTTTTCGTCGATTGCGGCCACACCAAAACCATCCACTTCCGCCCTGAAACAGGAACTCTCAATCTGCTGGAAGGTATTAACCTGCCGTTTGGTTTTGACGCAGGAGAGGCATATCGGCAGGTTGAGGTGCAATTCCAGCCGGGCGACCTGTTTTTCTTCTATTCAGACGGCATCACTGAAGCAAGGAGCGGGCCTGATGATTTTTTCGGCCTTGATCGCCTCATGGAATGCGTTCGAACCAATGCTCATTTGGGTCCTGGAGACTTGATCGGTGCTGTAAGAGATGCAGTGATCCGTTTTTCTTCATCAGAATCTTTCTCTGATGATCTGACGTGTGCTGCAATTATAATCGAAGGCGAGGATTCCTTCGTTCCCCTTGCTCACCTTGAAATGGAGGTCTCCAGTGATATGGCCAATTTGGAAGCGATCCGGAGTATGGTTCAAAGAACCTATCTGGAGGCAAAAATAACCGATATAGACGAGGAATTTGTTTGGCAAATGGAATTGGTATTAAACGAAGCTGCCGCAAATATTATGAAACATGCCTATCAACTTCAAAAGGATGGGCGGATCAAGATTGAATCTCAGGTTTTCAAGGACAAGTTCGTTTACTATCTCCATCATTGGGGGGAAGATTTCGAACGTGAGACCATACCGCAACCTCCCTTTGATGGTGAGCAGGAATCGGGCTATGGATTATATTTTATAGAAAGCTATACCGATGAAGTGATTTATTCAACGGACGAGAACGGAAGAAAGAGTATATGTTTGATCAAAAATCGCAATTAGAAGCGTGTTGATACAGCCGTAAATTAAATGGTAAAGGCTTTTCTTTTTTTGGACGCGGATGAATGCGGATCATAAAGGTTTTAAAATCTGTAAATAATCATCTAATCCGCGTATATCCGCGAAAACCTGCCCGCCATCTTATATCTTTAGGATTGGCAGGCGGGTCTGCGTCCTATTAAACTTGATGAGGAGGTTTCTGAAATGGATTTTCATACGGAACAGGTCGGCGATATCATGGTGGTTGAATTGCCTGGAAAAAACCTTGATGCCGGCAACAGCCAGGAATTTAAACGTGACATTTCATCCCTATTGGAAGCCAATTCAAAGGTGGTTTTCGATATGTCAAAGCTCGGATTTGTGGACAGCTCCGGGTGCGGTGCAATTCTGTCATGTTTGAAGAAGGTCAAGAGTCAAAGGGGTGAACTCAAGATTTGCGGCCTGCAGGATCGGGTCAGCGACCTGTTCAAGCTCATGCGTCTTGAACGTATTTTTGATATCAAGCCATCCAAAGAAGATGCAATCAATGCGTTTTAGCCGGCGTCCCATTTAACTGGACGTTGATGAACGCAGATAACACGGGTTATTAATTTGACTTCGTAATGTTACATGCCGCGCGATTTTGGTTCGAAAAATTCATTTTGTCTACGGGCATGAGAGTCGATAGCCTTCTGTCGTTGAAAGTGTCTCTGTTCCAACTGAAAAATTATTTCTTCCTCCGTCACATCACGGCGAGGGAGAAATCGAGCAAGCAATTCTTCTATATCTGAGCACGATAACAACGGGCAAGTATCTTTATGGCGAATTCTTTCAGAAAGCATAAACAGCATAGCCATCATTACAAGAGTCATATGATGATGCCACGCACTCCATTTTCTCACTTGATAATCAGCCATGCCACATTCGCTTTTCGCGTCTTCAAATACACGCTCTATCCAATATCTTTGGCGTTGCATCCATCCCAATCGGCGAAGCGTTTTATGCTTCGGTGCATTGGTGAGAGAAATCTTGGTATCCGGATTTTTTGTCAAAGATTTGCTGACAATCAAAGTCCAACGTTTGACCTTTTCCGATTCCCCGTCCCACACGTAAACCTGCAAACGGCAGATCCGGACCTTGAGCACCCCCCGAGTAGTGTCGCGAAGCGTTACTGTTTTCCAGCGCTGGGTAGAAAGAGAATCTACAATATCACCAACTTCAATGCTTTTATTATCCGTCTGATACTTTTGAAATGGTCGCCCGGGTTTGTTTGTCTTTTTCGGCAAATACGGTTTCGGGTTTTTCAGATATACATGAAAGTCAGAGTGCAGATCGACAACAAAAGTTTCCCCCATCTCATCAAGAGCGAAGCAAAATCCCGGCCCCTTGCCATACCCGGCATCGGCTCCAACCCATCCGAAGCGAAGCTTGTTTTCTCGACTATGTCGAACAATTTTAAGGGCAAGCTCAGTTTTTGTTCTAAACTGACGTTCTTCCTCCGGTACACCGGCACGCTTGCAGCGTTCCGGATCATTTGTCCATTGTTCAGGCAAATAAAGGCGCACGTCAATCGGTGCTGCATATCGACCATTGACCAGTGCACCGAATACTGCTACTTGCCCGTTATCTACCTTTCCCAATCGACCCAACCACTGGCGCGCTACCCCTACCGAAGCCTTCCCCTGTTTAGCAAAGCCGCTTTCATCAATCAAAAGGCATGCGTTTTTGACATCACCCAAAAAACCGTCAGCATCCTGGGCCACATGATCAACGACTTCACGGTGATTCCATTTCGAATGTGTCAGAAACTGTTGAAGGTTGCGGGATTTCGATTCAGGTACGACCTCAGCAATCCGATCCATGTTCTTGCGAGATCCGGCCTGCATCAAACCGGAAGCGTATTGCCGGGCCTTATCCGAAACATCGTGACGGTAAGATTGAAAATGCTCTGTGTAGTTGTTCACGAAAGACATAAAGCGCCCGCCGACGCCAGCAAGCGTCGCGGGGGGGGTTGCATAAGATTTTCTCCTTTGTTCAGTAAAATGTTTTCTTTGGCGTTAACATCATGAATACTTTATATATTTTTAACTTTTAAAATGCAAGCATTATCCTTACGAAGTCAAATTAAAAGACGAATAATTAAGAATTGAGATGCGACCCCACTCCCTC
>DUZK01000023.1 GCA_013349495.1 Deltaproteobacteria bacterium | reverse complement strand
AGGACAATGTATATAACCAATTGATTTTACATATATTAATTTCTTGGAAAAAGTGCTTGACATAAGGAGTATAGAATGTCCCGTAATACGCGTCCCGTAATACGCGAACGTCCCGTAATACGCCGCGAGGAACCGTATGAGGGAAATCTTCAAGTACGGGTCTGTGGGGAGGGCGCCGGGCAACCGGTGCCTTTACCCGGAAGCCGATTCGTAGACTCACGGCTGATTCGCACTGTTCGCAGAGAAAAAACTTGACCTGACGTACTAATTGGATTACATTATACGTCGTGAATACGAAACTGACATTACGAATGGACGAAGCCATTGTGCGAAAGGCCAAAATGGAGGCAAGACGCCGGGGCAAATCCGTATCCCGTATGGTGGCTGAATTCATCGAGTCGGTTAGTTCGCGGCCGGATTCTGAAAAGGTTCTGCCGCCGACCACAGCGTCACTTGTCGGTATTTTGAAGGGACAAGAGATCTCGGAAGATGATTACAAGGCACACCTTCGGGAAAAGTACCTTTGAGAGTGATTATTGATACCAACGTGGTGCTTGATGTTCTGCTTGAGCGTGAGCCTTTTGTAAAAGCTGCCGTGGATGTTTTTTGTCTTGTCGAAGAGTCTCGCATTGACGCCTTCCTTTGTGCCACTACCATTACAACGATAGACTACCTGCTTATCCAGTCCCTTCCAGCGCCGAAAGCACGGGATGCCCTGCGTAAACTCATCAGCCTATTTGAAATTGCCACCGTGAACAGACCAGTGATTGAACGTGCGCTTGTGAGTAAAATCTTCGATTTTGAGGATGCAGTGTTGGATGAGGCCGGTCAAATGGCAGGGGTTGATTCTGTTGTCACCAGAAATACAAAAGACTTTACCGGATCTGCCCTGAAGGTCTTTGAGCCCAATGAGTTCTTAGCTCAGTTCGATAGTTAGCAACTGCGAACCAACAAATGGAGCAGACGGCTTATACCTTAGCGGTCTAATTTCCTGCTTTTTTAAATCGCTATATTTATCATAAATCTTTCAACGATCAAACGCTTCAATATCAAAGAAACCGGCCCCATTAAAGGTCATCTCGGCCAAACGAATATCGGTGTTAAATTGCCCTAAAACCGTATTGATTGCTTCATTTTATCTATAGTTCTTTCTGAAATAGGCTACTCAGAACACAATCACCGCATCCACCGCCTCATGAGCGGTCATGGGCTTGGCGGATATGGTGCGGGTGAGCCCCAACTTGCGGTCGAAACTTCGGGTTTCGATTCCAATGGGAGTTGACGCCCCGCCGAACCATTTCTGGAAATCACACGTTTCCGGCGAATCATTAATACTCCCTGCAACGGAATAGAGGCATAGGCGCGGGGTGATCAGGCTCAGGTGGTACCGGATGAACTGGTCTTTGATGGCAGGAACGGCCCACTTGACCCTTTTAAGGGTGTGCAGGTTTCCTACGATCACGAACAGCTTGGCTTTTTCGTTTTTTTGAAAGGTCTCGGCGATCCGCATGGCCATCCATTGATCCCTTGTGAGGCTACCCCCCCACATGGATTTGGGCGAATCCATGGCTACAGGTGTCAGTCGGTTTTTTCGAACAATCTCGATCACTTGTCGGTATTCCGGACAGTCGATGCCCGCGAATAACCGGATGTCGGAAAGCCCTGTCCCCGTATTCATGAAACGGTCTATGTTTTCCTGTTGATCCGAGGAAATCTCGAGCCCGATGTGTGTGATGCCCGATTCATGCAGGCGGGGAATAAGCTTTGAAATAAAGTTAAGCATTCTTGGCTGTTGATGGGTGGTGCCCAGGAAGAGGACATCGTGTTGTGCGGTTTTATCCAGCACAAAGGTTGTTGGTTCGTGTATGGAGATAAAAGAAGGGGTTCCGGTGGTTGCATTAAAGCAAACGCCGATAAATATCGTTATGTATGTCCTTGGTTTCATGGATATGCTTCGGGTTGTCTTCTTTTCATCATAATATCGGAATAAATGGATGTATCTTAAATTGGACGCGGATTAACGCGGATCCACGCGGATTGTTTTGTTTCAGATACTCGCTTCTTGATGTTGGATAGTCGATGCAAAAATCGGCAGCTTGTTGCCATAATCGAGCAGGGTAAACATCATTATTTATCCGCGTACATCAGCGTTAATCCGCGTCCCATCAAATTCACGCAGCCAGGAAACCGCCGTCCACCGGCAGTATTACGCCGGTGACCATGCTGGCTGCAGGGGAAGCAAGGAAAACGATTGCTCCCACAAGCTCCGGCGGTTGACCCAGACGGCCCATGGGGATCTTTTTGAGCCGCTCGTCCAAGACTGCCCCCATATCTTTCTCAAACGCCTTGGTGAATATTTCGGTCTCAAAATAGGATGGGGCCACGGCATTGACGCGAACCCCTCGATCCGCCCAATCTACGGCCAAAGCGATGGTGATCTGATTGACACCGCCTTTGGAAGCGCTGTAGGCGGGTGTTTTTCCGATACCGGCACTGCCTGCAATTGAAGAAAAATTGATGATGGAACCACCGCCCTGCTCAAGCATGTGCCTTCCGGCTGCCTGACAGCATAGAAATGTACCTTTCAGATTGACGTCTATAATTTTATCCCAATCCGATTCTTTAAAATCTTCGGCATCACCGCGGACGGAAACCCCGGATGTGTTTAGGGAAACATGAATTCGCCCCATTCGCCTGATAACTTCTGAAAAAAGATTGTCCACGCTGCTTTTTTGGGTTACATCCACACCGTATGCATGCGCCTGCCCGCCGCTTTCATTGATCTCCTTTGCAACTTCTTTTGCACGGGCTTCATCAATATCCGCAACAGCCAATTTCGCACCGGCTGCTGCAAGTCCGATGGCCGCCATTTTACCCAATCCCCCAACGTCGACAACCACGGCGTTTTGTCCGGACAGGCTGAACAGGGTATTGGGGATGTAATCGGCTAGGCTGTTGGGTTCGTGAGTCGTCATGTTGATATCCTTTCTTTTTTTGCACCATATGGAATGTGATTTATTGTGTCAACAGCGAGTGTTTATTGATGGCTTGCAAACTATTTCCCGATCGTTTACTTTTATCGATACAAAACAGAGCTGTTTGGAAAGGATTTTGGATTTTAATGAACTATTGCAGCCAATGCGGCTCCCGGGTTTCCGTCTGGATTCCCGAGGGCGATGATCGACCACGGTTTATATGCGATAGGTGTAATAAGATTCACTATCAAAATCCGAAAATGGTGGTGGGTTGTATTCCGGAATGGGAAGACAGAATACTGCTTTGCAAAAGGTCAATCGAACCGAAGTCTGGAAAATGGACGCTTCCGGCGGGCTACCTTGAAAACGGAGAAACCGTTATCGACGGCGCAATACGCGAAACAGTCGAAGAAGCCGGAGCGCGTGTGGAAATGCTCGAGCCCTATGCCCTGATGAGCATTGCTTACATCAGCCAGATCTATCTAATATTCCGCGCTCGTCTTTCGGACACCGATTTTGCTCCCGGAAAAGAGAGTCTAGAAGTGAAGCTTTTTTCCGAAGAAGAGATTCCCTGGGACGATCTGGCATTTATTGTGGTTCGGGAAACGCTTCAACGATATTTCAAGGATCGGCCGAACGGGCTCTTTCCCGTCCAGACCGGTACGATTACAAGACCCAAAACGTTGTAATCGAGTTCTTAAGAGTTGTTTTTTATTGTAGGGGACAAGCGTGCGCATCCTGGTTGTTGAAGATGACAAAAAGATCGCCTCTTTTGTAAAAAAGGGCCTGGAAGCAGCCGGGTTTGCCGTTGACCACGCACCCGATGGAGAAGAGGGGCTGCATCTCGCTTTGGCGGAATCTTATGATGCAGCGATTATTGACTTAATGCTGCCCAAGCTGGACGGGCTGACACTAATCGAAAACATTCGAAAGGACAAGATCAATACACCGATTATCATATTGAGCGCAAAAGGATCCATCAATGACCGGGTCAGAGGCCTTCAAACAGGAAGCGACGATTACTTAACCAAGCCGTTTGCCTTTTCCGAGCTTTTAGCGAGAGTTCAAGCGCTTATTAGGCGGTCTACCGGAACTTCTGAACCCACAACCCTCTCCCTGGCCGATCTCACCATGGATCTTCTGACCCGCGAGGTCTCCCGCGCCGGTGAAAAAATAGAATTGCAGCCCAAAGAGTTTTCTTTGCTCGAATATCTGATGAGAAACGCCGGAAAAGTGGTTTCAAAGACCATGATCATGGAGCATGTGTGGGACTATCATTTCGATCCCCAGACCAATGTGGTGGAAGCGAGGGTTTCCAGGCTTCGGGACAAGATCGACAAGGGTTTTGGGGAAAAATTGATTCATACCGTAAGGGGGGTCGGATATGTCCTTAAAGAAGAATCGGATTAGATTTCGACATACCCTCGCCTTCCGGCTCACCCTATGGTATGCGGGAATATTTGCCTTATCCTCGGCCATCGCGTTTCTTTTGTTCTACTTTCTCCTTACTTCCGTCTTGAAGCAGCAGGTTGACCAGGACCTTACCAAGCAGGCCGGTGTGTTTTCGTCTCTCCTGAAGACACGGGGGATCAATGCGGTAGCCAGTGTTGCATCACTTGAAGCTCAGGCATCCGGCGAGAAGAAAATCTTCTTTCGACTGCTTCATCCAAGCGGAGAAGTATTTTCTTCTTCCAATATGTCCTATTGGAAAGATATCGGCATCGGAAGGCAGGCCATTCGACAGCTGTCTGTTGGGAGTTCAAGCGTATTTGAAACCATTTCCATACCCGAAAGGAAGAACAAGGTACGCATCCTGTATACGGTTGTCGGCCCGGCCCTGCTTCTTCAACTCGGACAGTCCATGGAGAATATCTCCCGGTTTATAGATGCCTTTCAGCGGATATTCATCATTACCATGGCGATGTTAATTGCCCTGGCCGCGGTTGTGGGGTGGTTTATGGCCCGAAGAGCCGTTTCCGGAGTCGAATCGGTCACCCGCACAGCCCTTCAAATTACAGACGGCGCACTGGAACAGCGGGTTCCGGTAAAGCCCAGGGGAGACGAGATCGACCAACTGGCCACAACCTTTAATTCCATGTTGGATCGCATAGAATTCCTGGTAACCAACATTAAAGAGATGAGCGACAATATCGCTCACGATCTGAAGAGTCCGATCACCCGAATTCGAGGAATTGCCGAAGTCACGTTGACAACAGGCAAAGATCTTCAAGAGTACAAGAACATGGGAGCGAGTATCATCGAGGAATGCGACAGACTCCTGGATATGATCAACACCATGTTGATGATTTCAAAGTCGGAAGCCGGAATCGGCAACCTGAATCTCGAACCGGTGGATATGGTCAGGGTGCTTCAGGATGCCTGCGAGCTGTTTCAACCCATGGCCGAGGACAAACAGATCAACCTGGTTTGCAACACCCCTGAAGAGATCAGCATGACAGGGGATATGCGACTCATCCAGCGCATGACCGCAAACTTCATAGACAATGCCATAAAATATACCGAACCTTCCGGAACCGTTGTGGTTTCAATGAAATCGAACCTTCTTGATCAAGTGGAAATTACGGTTATGGATACGGGGATCGGAATCGCTCCCGAGGAGTTGCCCCAAATTTTCGACCGATTCTATCGATGCGATCAGAGCCGCTCCAGAGCCGGGGCGGGTTTGGGCCTGAGCCTTGCTCGAACCATTGCCAGAGCCCACGGCGGTGATGTGACCGTCACTAGCCGGCTGGGCAAAGGAAGCACTTTTACCATAACCCTTTCAAACTAATCTCTCCTCAAACATTACCAAATGGTAATGTTCCGGTCATCTTGCGGTCATCTTCAGATGTTATCTTCCTTTCCGAATAAACATGAATCCAAAAACCAACAAATCGGATAGGAGGATATCAAAATGAGTAAATCGAAAAGAATCGTCGCATTTGTTATGTCGTTTCTGATAACCGGTGTCCTTTTGGGGTACACTACAAACAGCGCTACGGCGCTGAAAGACCCGGCGCCCATTCCCGCTGAAATACCGAAAACCTTCAGCGGACTGGCAGAACAGGCGCGTCCGGCAGTCGTCAATATCCGGACGGTTAAGACCGTGCAGGGGGGCGGGCGAGTGTTTCGCCATTTTTTCAGAGGCCCTCAAGACCAGACAGATCCATTTAGAGATTTTTTCGGACCGTTTTCAAACGGCCAGCCGCCACAGGATTTCAAACAGCGGAGTTTAGGCTCGGGCTTCATCATTGACCGTGAAGGGTACATCGTAACCAACAACCACGTGATCGACGCCGCAGATCAGATCACGGTCAAGCTTTCTAATAATAAGGAATATGATGCAAAATTGGTCGGCCGTGATCCTAAAACAGACCTGGCATTGATCAAAATAAAGGGCGCTTCCGATTTAAAACCCCTGCCAATGGGAGATTCAGAAAAACTTAAAGTCGGTAGCTGGGTGGTGGCCATCGGAAGTCCCTTCGGATTGGAACAGACCGTTACCGCAGGGATCGTGAGCGCCAAAGGGAGAATTATAGGCTCCGGACCGTTTGACGACTTTATCCAGACCGATGCATTCATCAATCCGGGAAACAGCGGCGGACCCCTGATCAACATGAACGGCGAGGTGATCGGTATCAATACCGCCATTGCTGCCGGCGGGCAGGGCATCGGTTTCGCCATTCCGATGAATCTGGCCAAGGGCATTATCGATCAATTGAAATCCAACGGAGAAGTGGTCCGAGCCTGGTTGGGTGTGGGCATTCAAGACCTCACTCCGGAACTTGCCGAGTACTATGGTTTGAAAGGGAAGACAGGCGTGCTGGTCACCCAGGTATACAAAGGCGATCCGGCCGATAACGCCGGCATCCAACCCAAAGACATCATTATATCCGTTGATGGGAAGCCGGTGGATTCATCAAAGGATCTTCTTCGAATCATTGCCAACGCTCATGTGGGAAAGAAAGCAGCCATCACCCTTTTCCGGGATGGTAAAAACGAGACGGTTTCGGCCAAACTTTCAAAACGTACGGATTCGGAGCGGTTGGCGCAATCTGAACCCGAGGTGGCCGAACCGTTCGGCCTGTCGGTGGCGGAACTTACACCGGAAAATGCACACCAATATGGATATGACAAGAATGAAAAGGGCCTGTTGGTTACCGACATCAAACCCGGAAGCAAAGCCGACCGCGCAGGGATTCGAAAAGGTGATTTAATCAAAGAGACAAATCGCACACCCGTTGATTCCCTGACAACATTCCAAAAAGAAATGGAAAGAAACGCGGATAAGCTTCAGCTCTTGGTCAAACGGCAGGATCAAGGCTACCTTGTATTTAAAATCTCGTGATAAGCTGGATCGACATCGAAATGTACCGATTTCTTAAATACAATCGGCAGTGATGGAGTGTTGGAGTAATGGATGAAAATGCAGTATCCAGCACTCCAACACCCTCCCTCCCTAATCCGGTTCCACCAATCGATCCAGAATCAGACCGTTAAACGAATTGTCTCCGGACAGAAACAACCATCCCAGGTGCAGCAGGCACTTGCCGCAGTAGGAGACTTTCCAGCTGAAGCCCTTGAACCAGGCGAATTCATCCGAGGCCGGGCCGGCGTAACCGCAGCCGATGGCCGACTGAAAGCAGCCGATTTCATAAACAATTCCGCTCGGATTGGCAAAGGTGTGAACATGGGAGCCGTTGACAACGATTCTGTCTGATGGGCGGGTGATTGGTTGAAGGCACTGTGCACAGCAAATATATTTGTCTTCCTCCACAACCTCTTTTTCAGAAACGGATTCCCGGGTTGTGGTTCCGGTTCCGTCCTTGGCTGGATAACGAAAGAATAATGGAGCAGAGGGTATCATGGTGCCCACGCGTTGAAAATTCTATTCAATTATCCCCTGTTCGATTGCCGCGTGTCAAGCGCATACACCCGGCAAGGCAAAATATCGTTGTGCGTTGGTGTAGCAAATATCCTGGATCGTTTTTCCAATCAGTTCCAAATCATGGGGCAGCTCCCCGTTTTCCATCTCCTTTCCGAACAGATTGCACAGGATCCTCCTGAAGTAGTCGTGTCTCGGGTATGATAGAAAACTGCGGGAGTCGGTGGTCATGCCGATAAAGAGGCTCAACAATCCGATATTTGACAGGGTATTGATTTGCCGTTCCATCCCCTCCTTTTGATCGTTGAACCACCAGGCCGTTCCGAATTGCATTTTTCCGGGAACCGAGCCGTCCTGGAAATTACCGGCCATTGAGGCGAGCAGGTCGTTGTCGGACGGGTTCATGTTGAACAACACGGTCTTGGCCAGGCGGTTTTCGTTATCCAATGTGTCCAGAAATTTCGCCAAAGGCCTAGCCATTTCAAAATCCCCGGTGGAATCAAATCCGGTGTCCGGTCCAAGCTGTTGAAACAGGCGAGTACCGGCATTTCGAAGCGCACCGAAATGAAATTGCTGCACCCACCCCTTTTCGGCATGCATTCGGGCCACTTCGAGCAGCATGGCGGATTTGAACTTGAGCAACTCATGGACGGCGGGCTTGTTTCCCGACCGAACCGATTCAAAAATCGAGGCGATTTCCTTTTTCGTATACGGCGCTGCGCATGGTTGTTCCTGTCCATGGTCCGCACTCCGGCACCCGGCCTCATGAAATGCATCGTGTCTTTTTTTTATCGCTTCAATAAATGAGTCGTAATTATTGATAGTTACATCAGAGGCGGCTTCGAGTTTGTCGGCCCAGTCATTAAAGGTACCGGGAGAGTCGATGGCCATTGCCTTGTCCGGTCGGAAGGTGGGAACAACGGGGATGGAAAAGCTCTCGTCCGCTTCAATCTTGCGGTGATGAGAAAGGTCGTACGTGGGATCGTCGGTGGTGCAAACCGCTTTAACGTTCATTTGTTTGAGAATGCCGCGGGTGCTGAAATCATCTTTTTGCAGCATGTCTGTACAACGATCATATATGTCTTTGGCCGTATCCGGATTGAGGAGCGTATCTTTTATTCCGAATGGATTTTTCAACTCCATGTGGGTCCAGTGATAGAGCGGATTACGAAGGGTCTTCGGCACGGTTTCCGCCCATGCGGAAAATTTTTCAAAATCGCTCGCACTTCCCGTGATTAAGCGCTCATGGATGCCATACGCTCGCATGGCGCGCCATTTGTAATGATCGCCATAAAGCCAGATCTGGGTCAAGTTTTCGAAGTTTTTATTTTCAGCGATTTCTTCAACCGGCAGGTGGCAGTGATAATCGAATATGGGCATGGACACGGCGTAATCGAGATATAGCGTTTTCGCGGTTTCAGTCTCCAACAGGAAATCGTCGGACAGAAATGGTTTCATATAAGCCTCCTGTGTTTTTTCGGATTCAATCGATGACCGATGAGGGTTTTGTTTTCCAGCACTCCGGTACCGGTTTATTTCATTACGCCAAACTATTCAAGCGGAACCCGATACGCGATTCTTGATGCTCGATGTTTAAATTGAGCCGACACCCGAATTCAGCATCCCCATATCGAGAATCCAGTATCCAGCATCGAGTATCGATTACCGAGAGCCTGCATGCCATTTATCTTGACATTTCCATCGATTATTTACAATTATCTCTAACATTTGAGTTTCACGCCCCATACAGACTGATAGACAGGAGACGATTTATATGGAATTTCCGGATTTGAACCAGGAAAAGAAATTGTTGGCCCAAGAGTTTGCGGATGAATTTGGAACCGCCCTCAAGGAGGTAAAGGTAATCGCGTCTCCCTATCGAATATCGCCTCTGGGCGCACATATTGATCATCAGGGCGGACCGGTGCTGGGCATGACCGTCAGCGCCTACACGGTCATGGCATATGTTCCATCCACCGGGCGCCGCATCAAGCTTCGGAGCAAGAACTATCCGGATTCTGTTGAATTTGAATTGAGTAATGTTCCCGAGAAGATAGCCGGAGCATGGGGTTATTATGTTCGGGGCGCCGCCCTTGCCATGAGGGAAGGATATCAGATCGATCATGGCATCACGGGGCTTCTGAGCGGGATGCTTCCCGGTTGCGGGCTGAGCTCTTCCGCGTCGGTATTGCTGACATACCTTCATGCGTTGGCAGACACCAATCAAATTCGCCTGTCCCCGTGGGATTATGTGCGGCTGACCCAGAAAGCCGAAAATGAGTTTATCGGATTAAGAAACGGAATCCTGGATCAAACCAGCATCGTGTTCGGCGAAGAGGGGAAGCTGCTCCATATCGATACCCGAAAGCCGGATGTGGATAAAATCCCGGACATCTCGGGTAAAGAGGCCTATCGTATTCTTGTTGCCTATTCAGGGTATTCCCGGGAACTCACCACAACCGGGTATAATTCCCGGGTGCAAGAGTGCAGGGAGGCAGCAGAACACCTATCCAAATTCAACGGGTACTCAAGCGGAGAGATTCTTTCGGATATTTCTGCGGAGACCTTCCTTTCGCACGGCGAGAAACTTGACCCCCGACTCCGTCGTCGAGCGCAGCATTTTTTTGGCGAGGTTCGGAGGGTTCAGGAAGGTGTTTCCGCCTGGAAAGCGGGGAACCTTGAAGAATTCGGAAGACTTATGAATGCTTCCTGCAAAAGCTCCATCAATTACTATGAATGCGGCAGTCCACCGGTTCATGATCTTCAAGAAATCGTCAGCTCCACCAAAGGTGTTCTGGGCTCGCGGTTCAGCGGAGGCGGTTTTGGCGGGTGTGTGGTGGGGCTTGTCAAGCCGGATTCCGCAGAGAGTGCGGTCTCCTCGATCAAGGAAGCATACATAAAGAAGCATCCGGAAGTGGCGGAGCAGGCAGCGGTTTACCTGGCAAGTTCGGTAAAAGGAGTGCACCACCATTGATTGCCATCCTGCTATGCGCCGGGTATGCCACCCGTATGTATCCCCTTACCAAAGACTTCCCCAAACCCCTGCTCACGGTCGCCGGCCGGCCGGTTCTCGACTACCTCATGGCACAACTGCTCGAGTTGCAGGAGCTGGACAGCGTTCACATCATTACAAACGACAGGTTCGCAGCACATTTTGAAACGTGGCGGAAGAAATGGGCTGCGACAAGCCCCCCCGGCGGCTTTCGATTGATTATCCATAATGATGGTTCTACGGATAACGAGAATCGACTGGGAGCCTCAAACGATCTGGCCTGGATTTTGAATAAACTGCCGGAGGTTGATCGAATCCTGGTTTCGGCGGGCGACAATATTTTTCGTTTCCGGCTTGAACCGATCTGGAGAAGATTTCTCAAAAGCGATCACCACTATATTTTGGCGCTTCCTGAGAACGATAAAGAAAAGCTTAAAAGAACCGGCGTCATAGCGTTCGGAAAAGACGACCGGGCCTTAAGACTTCACGAAAAACCGGCGAACCCGCCGTCTCGCTGGTCTTGCCCGGCGATCTATTTTTTTCAGAAATCGGTTGCACACACTTTGAGGGAGTTTCTTAAAACATCAGAAAACAAGGATGCGCCGGGACATTTTGTGGACTTTCTCTGTCGGAAAAGTCACGTGAAGGCCTTCAGGCTGGAGGCTTCGCGGCTGGATATCGGCAGCATCGAAGACTATCACAAAGCGGATCGGTTGCTGCGGTCGGAGCCTGTTTTTCCTTTGGAATAGACGGGCGGCGTTATATTTTTTCGATAACAACCGCCTCTTTCAGTTCAATGCCGAGCTTTTTCCCGGTATCTGCAGCGGCGCTATAGATCACGATGTTCAGATGGTTCGGCATGTGATCGCTGTTAAACCCGGCAACCGTTCCGATGACCCGATCCCTGATCTTAAGCGTATCTCCCTTGATAATGATCCCGCCGGATGCAACCTCAAAAAATCCGAGACAAAAAATGCGTTCCACCGTATCACCGGATGCCGCTGTTTCATCCGTCAACAACAACTCGTGGATTTCATTTTTTAAAAAAGCCCTGGAGCGTTGGGGCATCAGCTTCATTCCCCGCCTGTCATATTTGAGGTTTAAGACCGCTACCAAGGAACCCGACACAGGCAGTTTCTTGTGGAAGGGATTTTTTGGAACAAGTCCGGACAAATAAGGATCTGTCATCAGTGAAATATCCTATGAAAAAAAGCAGGTTAAAAAAAGAAAACGACTATATCCGACCTATCAGGGGAAACCGTTTCTGTCAATTGAAGCAGGCTGCTGAGCGATTGTCTTTTTGCGGATTATGGTGGTAATAATTAATCATGACAAAGAAGAAAAAAGCGGTTTGGGGATGGGCCATGTACGACTGGGCGAATTCTGCGTTTGCCACAACCGTTATGGCCGGGTTTTTCCCGATTTTCTTTAAACAGTATTGGAGTCATGGTGTCGATGTAAATGTAAGTACCGCCCAGCTCGGTTTCGCAAACTCAATTGCCGGCCTGGTGGTTGCACTGATGGCGCCGATATTGGGAGCCATTGCAGATAAGGGATCATACAGAAAAAAATTTCTAATATGTTTCACCTACCTGGGTGTGTTGATGACCGCCTCGCTGTTCCTGGTCCAAAAGGGCCAATGGGCCGGGGCCATTTTCATTTATGCAGCCGGCATCATCGGGTTTTCAGGATCGGTGATTTTTTATGATGCGCTTTTGCCCGCCGTATCCGATGAATCCGATGTCGATTATATTTCAAGCCTGGGCTATGCCATGGGTTATCTTGGCGGAGGAATCCTTTTCCTCTTCAATGTGCTGATGACGCTGATGCCGCAGCGTTTCGGCTTGTCCGATGCCGGACAGGCGGTTCGAATATCCTTTCTGTCCGTAGCGCTCTGGTGGGGATTGTTCAGCATCGTTGCCTTTATATGGGTTCCCGAAGAACGAAATGAAGGGAGTGCTTCGGGGATCGGCCGCGCGGTTCGTAACGGTTTCTCGGAGTTCATGGGGACCTTAAGAAAGATCCGCCACCGAAAAACCCTATTCTTATTTCTGTTTGCCTACTGGTGTTATATCGATGGGGTGGATACGGTGGTCCGCATGGCGGTGGATTATGGGTTATCCATCGGGTTTGAATCCAACGACCTGATTGTCGCGCTGCTTATGGTGCAGTTCATCGGGTTTCCCGCTGCTTTGGGTTTCGGCAAACTGGGCCAGCGCTGGGATGTAAAAAAGGCCATATTTCTGGCCATCGGCGTATATTGCCTGGTCACCATCTGGGCCATGATGATGACCCACAAACACGAATTCTACATGCTGGCCGGTGTTATCGGCTTCGTACAGGGCGGGATCCAGGCCCTGAGCCGTTCTTTTTATTCACGGCTGATCCCAACGGATCGGGCGGCGGAATTTTATGGATTTTATAATATGCTGGGGAAATTTGCCGTTATCATCGGTCCGGCGCTCATGGGAGCCGTGGGTTTGATCGTAAAAAGGATGATGATGCCGCCGGCGCCCACGCCCGATCAAATCCAGACCATTGGTGAGTTGGCTTCCCGTATGAGTATCGCCTCGATTCTGCTTCTTTTTATTGCCGGCGCGGTTATGCTCTATTTTGTTGATGAGGAAAAAGGAAAAGAAGAGATACGGTTTTTCAAATGACACCGTGTGAAGGCTGGTGGCCACCACCACCGGCCTGATTATGCAAGGGAGCCAACTCGGCCACGCCCTGGGACCTCCGGTGCTGGCTTTGATCGTATCCTCTTTCGGGGGCTGGCATGCGGCACCGCTGGCCCTGGGGAGCGCTGCAGCGGCCGGAACACTTCTGTCGTTGGCTTTAGCCGTGCTGGAGCGACAAAGGGAGCGGTTTGTTTGACCGTAAAATCAGATGCTTGCATATTTTCCAGTCAATGCCCCGAACCAGAAAAAATCTTTCAAATCTCTTTGAAATTCCAAAAAATCCGGGTATTTTTGTCTTAAATGGTCGTCTTCGGCAAGATCGAGGAGTTTGTCCCAGGCGGCCATAATAAATTCCGGCTTGATATTCGGTCTTATTTCTCCTTTTCTCTGGGCCGCTATGATAAAGGCCAGAAATCGCCGCTCGATTTTTTCTACCTCGAATTCAATGGGAAGGATCTCTTCAATGAACTCCGTGCTCATCTTCGAAACAAGATCTGCTTTACACAGGAACATTCGATGTGTTTTTTCCGGAAAAGGGATCTCCATGGAATCGATTTCGTCCATTTTGGCAAGTCCTTCTTCCATCCAATTGATCCATATGTATTTCACCAACTCGAGCTTGTTGGGAAAATACTTATAGAAGGTCATCTTGCTTGCACCCGAACTCCGACAGATCTCTTCAACGGTTATTCGCTTGATACCATGTCGGATGAAAAGGGCTTCTGCGGCTTCGACGATATGTGTCTTCTTTTTGGGTATGTTTTGATTTGAGATCGCTTCCATATCGACTCCAATATTTATACAAATTGTTAAATAAACAAATAAAATCGTAAATTATTATAGCATTCGTAAGTTTATAGGCAAGCAATATTTACGAAAAATGCATAATTTATAAATTCGCGTAAATGTGAAATTTCATTTCAAGGGCAATCTATCGCCACATCAAAAACCCCCCAAAAACCCACTATGTTGCCTTCTGAAATTTATTGACAGACGGATTCTGATCCGTTAATGGAATTGCGAGTTTCGACAGCTTTCAGGCCAACCTAGATCTTGTGGGATGATCATGTCGCAAACACAATCGGGCTTTCGCAATGAACCCGTTCCCTGAAAGCTAATTCCTATCAATTTAAGATAGCGTGATATGCAGATGCGTTCTCAAAATAATACTATACCGGCAAAGCCACGAATGTTCCAGGAGGTAGCATGATTAGTCGCCTATTGAATGTTTTTAAGAAGAAATGTCCCGAATGCAAATCAACGAAAATTGAAAACATGGATGAAACCGTAGAAGGTGGCAGCATAAAACTTGGCCATAAATGTCATGACTGTGGACATGAGTGGTTTAAGATGGTAAAGATCGGCTCGGCGGATGATCTGGTGTAGATACTGATAAGGCCAGAGAAAAGACATTAAGATCCTCCAAAGGCGGACAAGTCCTCAAGCATCTAAATCTGTGGGATATAAAACGAAAACCCCCCAAAAACCCAAAATCTTGTGACGCTACTTCCTTTATGACCGGAAGCTGCTTTCGGAATGCTTCTTTCAAAGGGCAAGCTCATCCGGGATATGATTGCTCTGTTGGACAAATGGCGACACACGGGATTCAGCGTGTTCCTTGGCGTTGCTTCGCGAGATACGAAAGCATGCGCTTGGACCTCTGAGCAACAAGCGAGGCCACTTGTCCTGCCATGAGTGGATCGACCGACGTGCGCTCCAGATCGTGATCCTCTATCGCGCCATGGACGTTCTCGCACATAGACGCCATTCTCTCGCGAACCATGGGCCATCCGAGATCTGCTTCGCCAGCCATCTTGCGGAAATGGTCAGGTGTCACCTCGTTGATATTCTTGCTCTTCCCTACATTCATCGCGAGCCTCTTGGAGAGTTCCGGCCACACCGCCGTGCAGACGAGATCGTAGAATGGGGCTAATCTCCGTCGGCTGCCGTCGTAGAGCAAGGAGTAGTTCTTGCCATGCGCATCGGCATTCCCAATCAGCACGTTGAAGATGAGCCCATCAACAAAATCACGGATGTCGAGAACGGGTGTCGTGGACCATTCTCGAAGCAGCGCCACGCAGTCCCGAAGTAATGGACCGCCTTCCTGTTGGTACTTGCGTTCAGGGGGGAAACCCAGAGCCTGGCAAAAGTCTTCCTGATGCAGGCGGCTGATGCTCCCATCAGCATTACGGATTCGGTCATACCTCTCAACAATGATGCATGCTCCACCGCCTATCGAGCGACTCGCGACTGCTGCAACATTTAGACCCACGGCCTTCGCGAGTTGCATGCAGAGAATCTCATTGGCCACCAATCCGGGGAACCGGGCCGGCTGCGGTTTAATTATGTGAGAGCTCGGGGTATTGCCCAAGGGCAGTGAAATCGTGTCGCCATCCATCACAATCGGCAGCTTGTCTTGAGCCCCGGCAAGTGACAAGCGAAGGCCATCCTCGCCTGCCAGCAACGGGCGTCGCGGAAGTTCGGCCACAATTGCCTGCAAGTCTTCCTCACTCAACCAACGCAAGCGATTCTCCACCGGCAACGGAGAAGCACCTTCGGGCAGCAGGCTTATGGCTCCGGCACATTCACCGCCAATATGCTCCAACATCGCAAAATCGTTGCGCTCACTAATCCCCAGTATCGCAGCAATCTTCTGACGCGGCTCGTCTTCGGGCAGAAGCCCGGCAAAGAATGGACGAGCCCGCTTCCCTTCGAAAGCATCCGATGTCAGCGGGAGCATTCGTGAGATGGGAATGGCATCCTCCCGGCCGAGAAATTCGGGGGCGTATCTGAAGCGCAAGAGCCCATTGTCATCTTGCTCGAGTACCCCGACACGCTTTTCACGCATGTAGACAACCAACTGTTTCACGGTGCACGCGTCCTGTCTGGATGATTGCCAGACGAATCCACCAGAACCTTGATTCCAAGCGCCTGCAGCACTTTGAAGATGTTGCCGATGCGAGTGGTTTCCTTGCCGCGCTCGAGTTCGATGATGAAGCGCAGACCGGTGCCCGCAGCCATGGCCAGATCTTTCTGGGTCACCTTCAGGCGCTTGCGCTCAGCTCGGATAAGCGAGCCCAATTGTTCTGTATTCTTTATTGTTATCATATTCCCGATCGGGAATATTTCATGTAAATGAACTGGTGTCAACCCATAATATTCCCGATCGGGAACAATTCGATTGTTTTGCTTGCACAAAAGCATTTTGTTCCCGATCGGGAATATTTCGATCTATATGAATAACCCGAAATCCGGAAGCCCGGGTTTCGCATGGAATCCTATGCTAAAGATCGGAGCCGGGGGATAAGGCCGCGAAGAATTAATGCGCAATATTTCCGTTATCACCGATGATGATAAACGGCGCCCAAAAGAAGGGGTGTGCATAACTTGAAACGGTTTTTCCGCTGGATTGGTCCACAAAACCCGGCCCATCAATCAGATCGAGCATGGCTTTCTGGAGGGCTTTTGCTCGAGACATAGTGTTGTCTTTTTTCTGATAGCTGAACAATCCGGTCGTCAATATACGGGCCGACGTCGTTTCCACCGGCCACATGGTAACCAGCAGAGATCGGGTTCCCGCATAAAAGAATGCACGCCCCAGACCCGATACGCTTTCCGCACCGAAGCTTTCATCTATTCCGGTACTGCAGGCCGAAAGCACAACCCAGTCCGCATTCAGTCGCAGGTTATAGATTTCGCCTGCTGTCAACAGGCCATCATCGCTCTCCCCCGTGACAGTGGGCGTGGTCATTGCAAGGGCCGGCTGATCCAGACCATCGAGGTCGCCGGGTTTTAGCGCATGGGTAGCGAATGCAACAACTCTTCGATCAGAAAGATCCAAGGCTTTGATTTTATTCTCGGATGCGTCTTCCCTCAGCAGGGTGTCTTCCTCCGGGTCAGCATCCAGGGCCATGGCGATGTGTTTGATTTCTTCCTCTGTATCCGGGAGGCGTTCAAGATCTTCAAGGCGGAAAGATGAAAGCGTTTTAGTATCGACATCAACAGACGCATCGGATTTTTTTCTAAATCCCCTGCTTTGTAATCGGCGGAACTGATTTTTATCCTTATTTAAAGCGCCGTCTTTGCCATATGCGTCGTCACTCAGCTGGGTCAGATTAAAAACGGGATTTCCGAAACCGAAAAAGGCTTTCCGAATCGATTCCACTGCTGGCAGGCTTCGAAGCATCAAAAGAGAAGAAGCAGAAGGAATTTTGGTAACCGACGCTTTTCGGATGAGCCATGGAATGGACCGATAATTGGAGAACAACAAATCCTTTTCAGGTCCCAGCCTTACCGGTTCCGTGGGCAACATACCCAAGGGTATCTGCCCCATCGGCCCGTAGACCACCACCAGCAGATCAGATGCATTCTTCCATCCCTCTTTTACCGGAAGCAGTATTTTTTCGAACAGACCATAGGCAGCCATAACATCGAATTGAGGCATATCTCCAAAAGTGTTAAGATCGGGAGAGAACGTCTTTCGAATTCCGGCTATAGTTTGGACCATTTCTTTGATACCCATAGAGGTTTTGGAAAACGCCGGGCTTCCTTTGTAAGGTATTGCCCAAACATATGTGTTTTTTTCCGATGTATAGACAGCGATAAGAGATTCGCCGGGCAACAACTTTTCTTGTGCCGATGAAACGGTTCCGGGGCGAGGATGGGTGAAATCTGAATATTTGGGAAATCGTTTTCCGATTTCGCGATACAGCGCTTTCTGAGCTTTTCGCAGTTTGTCGATCCGATTTTGCAGATCCTTGACCACCGAAGGAATCTGCTGATTTCCGGGCGCAGCCATCATGTTCGACAGCGATAATTGCAGGACTTCCATTTGTTTTTGTGCATCCTGTTCTTTTCTGGCCAAGTCGGCTAATTTCGGATCGGTAACAGCGGTTCTCGCACTGCTGGCGCCCAAAGATCGCTGAATCGTCCGGCCGCCAAGCGCATCCGCCAAACGAAAGGCCTCGGAGACCGCATCGACCCCCAAGCGGGCTTCCAGCGAACTCCCGTTCAAATCGCTTAACAACTCCAGATATGCCTCACCCATAAGTTTTAACCGAAAACTCTGTGCATAGTTCTCCTCGTCTATTTTTCGCTCCAGCAGCAAAGGCACCGAACCCGAGAAATCTTTATATGCCGCCTCATTGTTTCTTTCTTTGACGCGAATCATTCCGCGGAGGGCGATGATTTCCAGTGTGCTGGGGTGCGTTGTCCCAAACAGTTTCTTCTCCAGTTCATAGACCGCTTTTACGATTTTCAACGCTTCGTCCAGGCGGCCGATTTGAATGAGAGACAGAATGAAATTCGGGTTACGATGCAATCGATCGTACAGGGAGGGGCCGGCATACACCCCCTTTGCTGCCGAATCGAACCGGTTTGCAGCCGCGTTGAATTCTTGTTTTGTGGTCAGCACATCGCCCAATACGATCAGGGCGTCGCTGAATATCTGAGATTCCCTTGAAACCCCGCATTGCTCGAGGATGTCCAGACTGCTGTTCACCAGTTTTTCAGCTTCATCCATGCGGCCCTGGGTCAAGACCACGTTTCCGAGAGAATTGACAGCCTCTGCCGTCAAAATCGAATCCCGACCCCCAAACCCGAGCGCACTATCCAGTGCCTTTCGAACTTCGACTTCCGCTTCATACTTTCTACCCTGCATCATCAAATTGTTGCCAAGGGAGATACGGCTTGAAATGTATCTTCCTGGAGACCGTTTCTTTTGTTTTTCTTCGACACTAAGGGCCGAGCGGATATAGGGCTCTGCGTCGGCAAATTTTCCTTGCCCTTCCAGATACCATGCCTTCATCTGAGAGGTTGTGGCTACTCTTCGGGAAACCTTTTTCATGTCTTTCTTATCTTTGGTTTTTTCCCGTTTGCTCTTTTGAATCTTGTCGTCAAGCTCTCTGGTGCCCGCCCGCAGGTACTTCCCGGCCGTTTCGATATCGCCGATGAGGGAATAGATTTTGACCAGTTCATTGTAAGCAGCCCCCTTGCCTTTCTTTTGACTCCGTTCCAGCATTTCAACGCCCTGTTTGAAGTTTCCCACCAAGAGTTCTGCTTGACCTAATCGGAACAGCAGGCCCCCCATTTTTTTAAAATGCTTCACCTGCTCCGCATATAAAAGCGCTTTCCGTACATCCTCGACGGCCCGGTGCGGATATCCGAATTCCATGGCCGAATTGCCGCGTTTAAGATAAAATTCCGCCAGCGTTTCAGGGTCATCGGTTTGAGGAGGAGGCGATTCCATAACCGTTTTATGCCTGGCGACGATTTTGGGATTGAATTTCCCCCGCTGTTCCAAAACAGCAAGAACGTCATATGCTCGACGGGGGGGAGGTATAAACGGTTCCTTTTCGATGGTAATGGCAACCTCTTTCGCCTCTTCCACGGACATGCGGGATCCGACACAACCGACGGCTAATAAGATGATGGTTATCATCAACAGTGCATCGGTCCATCTGTAAGCAGGATGTTTTTTATTCATGGGGGTTTACCCTCCCGTGTTATCGATGTTCCTGTGGACCAGGACCATGGTCACATCGTCGAACTGTTCGGCTCCCTCCATATGACCGTACAAGCAGGTCTTCACCTTTTCAAGCAGAAGTTCTGCAGACGTAGCGTCCGAAGGCAGGGTCAGCAATGAGACCAACCGGTCTTTGGTAAAAAATTCACCGGCTTCATTTTTGGCATCCACAACGCCGTCTGTATATGCAAAAACAAAATCGCCCGGATCCAGCCGGATGGTCCGGGTTTTAAAATCCAGCTCCGGATAGGCTCCCACAGCGGGACCTGTGGGATTCAGGTATTCTTTTACCTCCTTTGAAGAGAAAACCACGGGCTTTTCATGACCGGCATTAATATAGGTCAATTTTCCGGTTTCCGGCTCCAATATTCCGAAAAACATGGTGGCAAACATGTTTGCTTCGCTGTGAGTTTCCGCCAGGTAATCATTGGTGAATGAGACTACCGACTTCAGCGCCGCTTCCGTTTCATCGGGCGTCTGGTTTTCACCTGAGCCGCTGTTTTCTTCAAACCGCTGAAGGGAAAATGCTCGAACCAGACTTCGGGTCAAGGCCATAAACAATGCCGCCCCGACACCCTTGTCGCAGATATCCGCCACGATTACCGCGATCTTTGAATTTCCATCCACAGCGAAAACATCATAGAAATCGCCGGCAACCTGCCGGGCAGCCTGAAAGTGTGCCGCCAACTCCCAGCCGGATATTGCCGGCAGTTTCTCCGGGAAAAAACCGGCCTGAATTTGGCGGCCGATCTCGAGATCCCGCTCCGCAATTTCCCTGGCTTTTTCGGTGTCGGCAAACAGTTTTGCATTTTCTATGGCCGATATGACGAGGATGGATACCATGGAAAAGAAAATCATCATCAAGGGGCGGACGATGTTTAAAATCAGGTTTGAGAATAGAAAGAAGGACACAGCAGTCCCTGAAAATAAAGCAGCAATCCCCACCGCAGATAATGAGAAGCGTAAGGTGGCGAAATAAAGGGAAGAGATGATGATTAATCCCATGAGCACCAGCTCCAAACCCAACATTAGCGCCAATGCCGGTTCTTTCAGGAATGATTCCGTGAGGATGGTATGGATGATATTGGAATGGATGCCGCTTAATGGGTAATGTCGGTCTGTGGGCACAGGCCCCACATCCGAAGACCCTGTGGACACATCGGAGATCAGAGCGATCTTGTTTGAGAGTTCTTCCTCCCAGACATCAAAAGCAGCCGTTTCCTCTGTAGTTTCGAATACTTTGGCGAAGCTGTAATGCTTCATGCTTCCCCAGGGCCCGATAAAATTGATGATCATATTGCCGGATCGATCGACGGGAATTACGATATCATGACCCGCATCATCATACGGCTTGACGGCATCCTTCAAGACGATGCTCTTGCCCGGATTCAAGACGATCTTCTCCGGTGGAACCTGAAGATAGTCACAAAGCGCTCTAAAGGGAAAACTGGGGTAAAAACCGTTTCCGTAACGTATGAGCAGCGGCATCCGCCGAAACACACCGTCCGGATCCGGTTTTATGGAGATAAAGCCGGTTCCCTTTGCTGCTTCGGAAAATGCCGGAAATGTAATTAAAGGGTTGGTTCCCACATACAGAGATTTTGATCCGTCGATTACTTTTATCTGCCAGGCGGTGGCATCCAGATACTGTTTGTCTGCATCGCTTCTAAATCTTGGGGTTGGAATGTTGTCGGCTTCATTCAGCTCAAACGCCATTCCATAGTATACGCTGCCGGCATCTTCCGTCGCCTCCCTAAGCGCCCTGTCGTCCGGTTCTGAAGAGGGGGCGGCAAAAATAAAGTCGATGAGCTGGGCGGAGACGCCCATTGCCGATAGGTTGCGAATCACCCGGGCATAGTGGGATCTGTTGAGATAATAGGTTTTCAACGCCTTCAGGCTGGAGTCATTGAGATCGATATGGACAATGGTGTCATTATAGTCCGGTTTGAAATAGTCGCTTTCCGATCGATATATAAATAATCGATCCACCACTTTGGCATTGAGGGTTTGGAATACGCTGGGAAACAACCAGAAGCAAAGGTATGAAGCCAGAAGAGAAGCAAGGGCGAGAAGCAGTCGCTTCTTAAATTGAATGGTGATATGGTGGCTGAACGGCATCGGTTTGTCCGTAGTTATAAATCAATTCTCAACGATGAACAGTGCTGTTCTAAGGGCATTATTAGCATAAAATGAAAGTATTTAAAAAAGCCATGGTTAAATTATGAAAGGGTTTACTTTCCTGCTGCCAAAAAGCAAAATCCTTTGGGGTGGACGCCGTGCTCCTTTACTATCTTGATGTTCAGCCGGGGAACAGCAGCATGGTTGCCTACCTGATCGACGTGGAAAAGAAAACGCAATACAAGGCAGGCGATTCCGGTATCGAGTGGCGGGTGGACGGCCATCGGGTTGCCAATAAACTGACGAAAAAAGTACTAATGGAATTTTTTTCAAAAAACCTCTAGCCGCTGATGATGAAATGAGCGCCGCAAGGCCTGCATATCATGAAGAATGGAGGATCAGATGAAAATGAATACAAGAATTTTTCTCTACCTTTGCACCATTATCGCGTTTCTAACGGCTACAGGCATACCCGCCATCGCCCAGGAAGATTTTGTAAGGGCAAAGATCGGTGTTTTGATCAAATCCGGAGATAAAGCGATTCATTCAAAATCAAAAGACAAGCTTAAAGCCGGAGACATGGTGCGTGTCTATGTTCACCCGGAGAAGAATGACCATGTTTATATCGTACACACCGATTCAGAAACCGCGACACTATTAAATTCGGACCAGAAGAAAGCAGAGGGCGCAACCTTGATTCTCCCTTCTGTTCAGGGTTTTTACGAGGTGGATGGGAACAGCAGCGTTGAAAATATTACCATCATCTGCAGTCCCGAAGATATTAAGGAAGTATCGGATCTGTTAAAATCGGGAGAAGCGCCGCTATCAAAGTGGAAGGCACTGGAAGAAAAGCTCTATGAAAAAAGCAAAATCGATTTGACCAGCAAAGCAGAAAAGCCGTTTACCATTGCCGGGAATGTCCGGGGAGGATCCGGCGCCGGCGACCCGTTTTTAAAAAAGCTCAGAATCTATACGGGAAAATCCCTGCTGGTTAAACGGTATGAATTTCGGGTTAAAAAATAAGAGATTTTTTAAATTCATTTTTATTCTATCCCTCGGCGCCCTGGGGTTCGTCTGCATTATCATTACCGCGTTTGGATCGGTTTGGACCGAGTGGGATTATAAAGTTCTGGATCGATTCTACCGGCTTGCCGCGGCATCAGGTCGCGGACCCTCCTCATCTTCCGAGATTGTTTATCTGCTCATTACAGATGATTCATACCGGTATTTCAAGAAGAACATCTTGGATCGGAAAGATCTGGCCGGCATAAACCGGGCACTTTCCGCCCTGGATCCGGAAGCGGTGGCATACGATATCATTTTTGCCCGGGAAAGCTCGCCGGATGCCGATCTGGAATTCACCCATTCAATCGGACAGCTCGGGTCCGCGTTTCTTCCTGTCGGCCTCGAATATTCGAGCAGCAAAAAGCCGTTTAAGTGGGAAAGCGGAAGCGCCTATCAGCGATTTAAGAACGAATATCTAAAAAACCCCGAGGAAAGAGGCGCCTCACGTCCTTATTATGCGATACGGGCCCTGATGCAGGCCGACGACTTTTCAACGGTTGCGTACAATTCAGGTCATATCAGCGCGTTTAGCGACCCTGACGGTGTCTATCGGCATGCTATCCTGTTGCTGAAGGTAGAGGAACGCTTTTTCCCGGCCCTGGCGCTTTCTTTGTTTCTCGATTATGCGGGGGTGTCCCTTGATGAGATCATCGTGGAATGGGGGCGCCGAATCGTCATCCCGGCAAAGAAAGGGAATAATCTGGAAAACGATGTGATCATACCCATCGATGACCGGGGGCGGGCCTTCATTCCGTTTACCGCTGCCTGGGAAACCGATTTCAAAAAGATGGAAGCGCATTTATTGGTGAAGCATTTTGAAAATATCGATCTTCGCGGGAATCTCATCGAATTTTTTGAAGGCAAGCATGTGTTTGTGGGAGATGTCTCGGTGGGAATCTCCGATCTGGGGCAGACCCCTCTTGAGGCGGACGTTCCACTCATTGCCATACACACCGCTTTATTTAACGGGATGTTGACCAACACGTTTTACTCCGAGTGGCATCTTCGGCCGGTTCTGGGAGTGATCGTCTTTGTCGGTGTTTTTTTGGGAAGTGCGGCCCTTCCGAAATCCTCGTGGTTCCTTTACATCGGGGGGCTGGTCGGATTTTTGGGAATTTTCGGCTTAACCTGGTGGCAAATGTTACATTTTCGGTTATTGCCTGTGGTTACGGTCGGCGGCAGTGCGATTTTCATCCTCTTTATTTTGATAGCGGGTTTGCAGATCGCCGTTTCAAGGGATCGGGCATTTATAAAGAATGCATTTTCACGATATATCTCCGAAAAAGTAGTGGACGAATTGATGGCAAAGCCGGAACTTTT
>DUZK01000022.1 GCA_013349495.1 Deltaproteobacteria bacterium | reverse complement strand
GTATACGTTTTCCAAAAAGTTTGCCATGACCGGCTGGCGCCTGGGGGCAACCGTCGGCCCCAAAGAAATCATCGATGTCATCATCAAGCTCAATGTCAACGAGGAGTCCTGCTCAAACCATTTTGTTCAGTATGCCGCCATCGAAGGATTGACCGGTGACCAGACCGAAGCCAGACAGATTTTAACGACCCTCAAAGAACGTCGAGATACAACTGTAGATTTTCTCAACACCATTGAAGGGGTGCACTGCCTGCGGCCCAACGCCACTTTTTACCTGTGGCCAAATGTCACCGGAGCCATGAAAAAAACGGGACTGACCAACTACGATGATTTCCGCAAAACCGTGCTGCAGGAAACCGGGGTATCATTCTGCACCCGCCTGCACTTCGGCCGCCCCCTGGAGGGGGAAGACAACTTTTATATTCGCCTGGCCTATTCAGGCATTGAACCGGCAGAAATCAAGGAAGGTCTGGGGAAATTCAAAGCGTTTATCGAAAGCGAGGTCTGAATAAATCCTTTTCTGTGTTCTTCCAAAAAGAAAAGGACCGATGATACTAAATCAGCAGCCCTTTTTCTCTTTTCTTCAACACGTTAATCGATCAGCTAGCCAAATGGCTATGTCTTTTCTATTTTTGGCATCGATATCTATTTGAAAGCCAAAATGAAACCGTGTATCAGCCGACTCTTGCTTTCATGCAGCTATGCGTGACAAGCGACAAGGGAAAGGAGGGGGGGAAGATTAGCCGAAATTGAATTGCTCTCTAAGCAGGTTTCGGGTGGGTTAGCCGACCTTTTCGGTCTGTATTTCATTTGAAGAGAACCATCGGGCATCCAATGCATCGTCCTCGGTCCTCACCCACGGCGTTCGACGAGAAATCTCGCTTAATCCACAATATGTATATCGAAAAAAGAATCCAACCCGAATGGACTGGTCTAAAATTGGTCTAATGATAGATTATCTTGGAGTCCGCCTGATTTCAAACATCACCGGATTGAAACCATCGGGGCAGGCATGCTTGGCGACATCTTTGTTATCCTTCAGCCAAGGAAAGTCAGCCCCGTAACGCATGGCAAACACTTTGGGTAGGAAGCTGTACAAAGCACTTAAACAAACACGCCCCTGTATGGTTTCGCCGTCAAATACGATGCTGTCACCGACCTGATGCCCGAATTCGCAATGCCCCTTTTGGCTGATGACTTTGGCAACAATCCGGCAACCACCGTCATCAAATCCTTTTTTTTCCGACTGTTCCATTAGATTTTTCTCCCTGTTTTGTCGAAGCTAATGATAGAAATAATTCATCCCGATTCTTGGAAAACATAGGATAATGAGGAGACTAAGTCAAACCATTGATTCCGCATGTACTTAATCCATAATTTGCATTCGTATTTCATTTGAATTATCGCCGTGATATATTCCAAAGAAGAGTGACGGACGCTTCATATCTTCCACTCTAAGAAAAGGAGGATTGCATGTTCAAAAGTTCAAAATCGCTGCTCATCATCATTATGATTACCACTTTCACTATTGTTCCGTTCGGTCGCTTCGCATATGCGGAAGAAAAATTGGGTGACCCCAGCAGTTTCGACTATTTCATCGATGCCATCGTTTGGCGCCCTGCTGGCTTTTGCGGAACAATCATGGGCATGGGACTTTTTATTGTTTACCTCCCTATTTCTATTCCAGGTAAAAGTGTGTCCAAAACCTATGAAAAACTTGTTATCGCTCCCTTTAATTTCACATTTAAGAGACCATTGGGAGATGTACCTTAACAATATGATGATAATGACCAACAGCGGAATCGTGTACTAACTGTATGAACCCCGTCGGTTCTGCTATTTAGGGAAGCTTTCCCCAAGATATTTATGCAGATCGGCGGCTGTGACAATATCCATGACCTTAACCTCTCCGGACAATAATTTACTTCGGGCAGCATCAACTTCCTTCTTTATTTTTTCAGATACCGCCTTGTTTGGGTTCAGTAAATAGATGGCTTTATTGCTGACCGACGACCAATGCTGCTTTCCGAAGGTTCCATCAATAACGGTCTCTATAATTTCATCATAGACCACCGAAAAATCGAATAATATAGAGCTGAGGAGCACATCGGCCCGGTCAATGCTGCGTTTGTCTCCAATCACATCGATGAACCACACTTTGCCGCCATCCCTTGCTTTTTTGATGGAACAGGCCTGGAGCATACCGAATGACGCACCATCACCCTGACCGAAAATTACATCGGCACCGACAGCGATCTGATCCTCTGTATTCCGTTTACCTCCGGCGGCATCAGCATATGCATCCTCTCCGATGACGCTGTAAAGCAGTTTTGCATTCGGATTAACCGATTTGAGACCTTGAGCAAATGCCGCACTCATTCGGTTCCAGGTCGGTGGTTCGGCTGAAACAACGATTCCGACAATATTCGAACGTGTCATTCGGCCTGCGAGGATCCCCGCAAGATAAGCACCGGGGCCCGGAGCCGTGTCGATATCGCTGATCAGGCCCTGGGTGACATCCTTATGATTTTCAACGGTTGTTACCTTAACGCCGGTCTCTCTGGCGACTTCCGGGGAAACCGTTTGATAGCCGGATGCATGGGTGATAATGAGTTCACATTTCTTTTTTACCAAGTCGCGTAATGTCGGTTTTATATCACCATAACCCAAAGCTTCGGCCAGCATAATCTTGAACCCGTATTTCTTGGCTGTTTTTTCGAGCCCTACCTTTGCCTGCTCGTTCCAGCCCTTGTCGGTTCCTGCCTCCGGAAGGCATAGTCCCACAATCTTTGGCGCCGGATTCTGTGCCATGGCATTAAATGTTAAAAAACAGACGGCCAACACACAAATCATCAATGAATATATCTTCTTTTTCATCGGTTCCTCCTTGTCACTACTGTTATCTCATTCCCAGCATTTAATGGTTTCAGGTGTCAGGTGTCAGTGTTCAGAATCAGCTCTTGAGTTTCTCCCTCCTGACACCTGACACCTAGACCTCCGGCATTGATTGAAATTTGAAATTTCCAATTATCTACTATTCTCCTCTTTTATAGGGAACACACAGGGCTGCAGGCAGCGATGTCGATTTTGCGATTATGATCAGTGTTAAAATCACCACCAGATACGGCATGGTCAAAATAAAATCAGGGCTTACTTTCAACCCGGCGACTTGAAGTGCACTGGTAAGGGAAAGCGCAAATCCGAACAATAATGATCCGAGAAATACCTTTATCGGATTCCACCTCCCTAACATGACAACAACAATGGCAATATATCCTCTCCCCTTAACCATGTCGGGTATAAAGAACGCCAGATCTCCAATCGCCAGAAAAGCGCCCCCGGTGCTTGCCAGAACGCCGGCAAGGATAATGGTAAGATAGCGGATACCATAGACGTTTACCCCGGACGCATCCGCTGCCCATGGAGTTTCGCCCACGGCCCGAATTCTCAATCCCAGGCTAGTCCGATACAAAAGAAAATATAATACCGGAACCAAAGCAAGGGTGACATAGACCAGCCAATGCTGGTTAAACAAGGGTTGTCCGATAATCGGTATTTTTGAAAGAACAGGTATCTCCGTTGTCATACCAGCCCCCCAGAGCATAGGAAATTGACTTCCGAATATAATCCGGTGCAACAGATTGCAGAAAGCGCTCGTAAAAACGGTCATCCCCAATCCCACGACAATCTGGTTCAAACGAAGGCCGATGACCAGAAAACCGATGATACCCCCCAAAACAGCGCCGATTATGGCTGCTCCGAGAAATCCCAACGGAACCATATTGGTCTGAAGCCCCACCAGAAAAGAAGCAAATGCTCCTGCCACCATCATTCCCTCTATACCCAGGTTCAGAATTCCCGCTGATTCCGCATAGGTTTCTCCTAAAGCAGCCAGCAGCATGGGCATGCTTCCTCTCAGTGTGGATGCGAGTACTGTTACAAACAATGCTTCCTCAAACAACATGTTATGTTACTCTCCCTTTCCCGATGTGCTCGCCGGCGGCAAAAGAGAGCAGCATCAATCCTTCCAGAACATGTACAAAAAAAACAGGAACGCCTTGATCCCGGGCAACAAATTCTCCACCGACAACAAGGAATGAGAAGAAATAGGAAAGGGGAATGACCGCCCAACCATTGAGTCTGGCCAGGAAAACCAGGGGAATGCAGGTTATCCCGTACATGGGATTCCATCCGCCCTGAAAAAGACCCTTTATGGCCAAAACATCGATCGCCCCTGCCAGGCCGCTAAAACCACCGCTTGTTAGAAGAGACCACACAATAATACGCTTTACATTCATTCCGGTGTGAATCGCAGCCCTTTTATTGGCAAAAAGGACCCGGATCTGATACCCCATGGTCGTCCGTCTGATAATCCAGTAGACGCCTATAATGACAATGAGGCCGATAATGAGCCCCAGGTGGATTCGGGTAAAAGGAATCATGGGCATGCGATGGGTCATGGGAATGAGTTTCGTCTGCGCCGGTACAACGGACAGATCGTTAATGGGTCCTTTTACCATCCATGTAACGAGATTCAGGGCAACATAATTCATCATTAAGGTGATAATGATCTCGTTGAGATTGTACCGTGCTTTTAATATTGCCGGAAGCAGAGCCCAGATCATCCCTCCCGCAAAGCCGATACCCCCTAAGGTAATGAAGTAAACAGGCAGAGACAGGAAAGGAACCAATTTGGGCGCCAGCCAACCCGTCAGAATGGCGCCCATGAGAAATTGCCCCTCCACCCCCAGGTTCCAAAGTCCTCCTGAAAAAGCCACCAGCAATCCTGCAGAGACCATCAGGAGCGGCGCCATTTTAATAATCGTTTCGATAACCCCCAGAGAACTGCCCATTCCCTGGAGGAAAAGCTGCCCGTAAAGCGTGAAGGGATTCTTTCCGATGAACAGAAGGATGACTCCCCCGACAACGAATGCGGATATCACAGACAGAATAGAGTTTGCAGCCGGTGCTGCTTTGTCGTAAAGGATCTGCTTCATGAGAATTTCACTGTCTGATCCCGAGCATCAGTTTTCCGATATTCTCTCGGTTTGCATCACATCTGTTCACAATATCAAGGAGTTCTCCATCATAAAGGACTCCTATTCGGTCTGAACAACTCAGCAGCTCATCCAAATCCGAAGAAATGAAAAGGACTGCCGTGCCGCGTACGCTCTCCTGTTGAAGCCGATCTTTAACATATCGGGTCGTCTTTGCATCCAGCCCTTGGGTCGGCTTGTTGCACACCAGCACTTTAGGATGGAGTGAAAGCTCCCTTGCCAGCAGTATCTTCTGTATATTCCCGCCGCTCAACGTACCCACATCAACGTCAGGCCCGCTGACCTTAATATCGAATTCCCGGATTAACGCTTCCGCGTGTCTGTTTATGTTTGCTTTGTTCATGATTTTCCTCCGAGAAAAGGGAGGGCGCTTGAAGAGACGAAGAATTGAATTCTCTGCCACGCTCATGGATAACGCACACCCTTCCTGCATACGGTCATCCGTGATGTAGGATATTCCCAAATCCGTTCGAGTTCCCGCACCTTCCTCGTGCGTGATGTCATTTCCATCCAAAATGAGCCTGCCGGAAACGACCTTGCGCTGTCCGGCTAGGATTTCAGCCAGCTCTTTTTGCCCGTTCCCGTCTACACCTGCGATTCCAAAAATTTCACCTTTGTTGAGTTTCAGGGAAAGCTTTTTTAATCGCATCTCTCCAAAATTTCCCAGGCAAACCACCTGATCCAGCTCCAAAATGGGCATTTCCTCCGACGACCTTTTTATGGTGGTCGTATCCTTCGGCAGTTGGGTATTGTCGAACATAACATCAAAGATCCTTCGATACCCTTCTTCCTCACCCACTTGACGCAGATCCTCACCCGACATTTCAGCCACTTTCTTTCCTAATTTCAGGATACTGATTCGATCAGAGATTCCGATGGTTTCTTTTAGCTTGTGGGTAATGAACACCACGGCCTTTCCCATCCTGCGCATGGAAAAGACCGTATTAAATAGTTCTTCAGATTCAATAGGGGTTAAAACCGAAGTCGGTTCATCCAAAATCAGGACATCAGACCTGTGAAAAAGTGCCTTCGCAATCTCCACCCGCTGCCGCTCCCCAACAGAAAGATTCGAGATCTTCTCATCCAAAGGGAGAGAAAGTTCGAATTCTTTAAAAATCTGTTTTAAAACACTCTCCGTTCGCTTCCGGTTCAATATCAGCCCTTCCTCAAAGCCGAGTATAATGTTCTCGATAACCGTCAAATTTGGAACAAGAGCAAAGTGCTGATACACCATTCCGATACCGTGTCTCAAGGAATCATAGGGAGAGCGAATGTTTACGGACTCCCCTCTGATTTCAATGCTCCCGGAGTCCGGCTGAACCAAACCGGACAGAATATGCATTAATGTTGATTTGCCGGCCCCGTTTTCTCCCAGGAGCGTGTGGACCTCTCCCGGATAAAGATCAAAGTCGACGGCATCGTTTGCGATCACCCCTTTAAAGCGCTTTGTGATCGCCTTCAATCTGATCAGAGGCTGATTGTTCATATTAGGGACTTTTAGAAGCACTGCATATATTTTTTGATTCCGTGGCTCACAGCCCTGTCTTTCGGCAACTGTCTATGGCACGGCTGGGTTTGGAACAATACGGTATCGTTTTTATAAGGAATCAGATGGTTTCCAGGGCAGCCCCGACACCGCTACCCAGTTTCACCGGATAACCAATGTCCACTAGCGATTTTTCAAGCATTGCAAGGGCGCCCGCCACGTATACCGGATGTGCCATTTTACCCATATGACCGATACGGAAAAGCTTGCCTACAAGCTCTCCGAATCCGCCTGAAATCAAGATCCTGTATTTATCATACAGATGTCGTCTCAATTTGGCGTCATCCACGCCGCTGGGAGTCTTAACGGCTGTGACACATGTGGTGCAGATTTCTTCCGAGTCTGCCCATAGATCCAATCCCATTCCCTTGATTCCTGCGCGACACATTTTTGCAGAATCTTTATGCCTTTGAATCACTGCTTCCGGCCCCTCTTCAAAATACTGGAGCAAGGCTTCATTCAAGGCGGCAACCTCATTGGTAAAAATGGTTAAAGGAAATTTGCGTTTATCTTTTTCTATAAGCCACTTTTCCTTCATGTCGAGCATGCTCATATATGAATTGCGTACAGGGGCTTTTTTATTACGCATCTTTTTCCACGCATCCTCACTAACAGCTACGGGCGCCACTCCGGCAGAAGAGGCCAGACATTTCTGCGGGCCGAGACAGCAGAGATCGATGCCCCATTCATCGGTCTCCACCTCAATTCCCCCAATGGATGAAACCGCATCTACAATGGTAAGGGCGCCGTAGCTTTTGGCGATCGGACAAATCTCCTCTATCGGATTCAACGTCCCGGAGGGGGTTTCGCTGTGCACCATCGACACAATCTTTATGTCCGGATTCTC
This sequence comes from Deltaproteobacteria bacterium, assembly GCA_013349495.1. Lineage (GTDB taxonomy): Bacteria > Desulfobacterota > Desulfobacteria > Desulfobacterales > SURF-15 > DUZK01. Next base: position 17,198 of record DUZK01000022.1, on the reverse strand, counting down.
CTTAAAGGCTTTCTCCACTTGGCCGGGATCAATGGCTTTGTCAAAGTCGGTCCTCACTTCAAAAAGCTCCCCGCCATATGCTTTGATATAGGAGCCATAAAAATGACCGTAGACCCCGGAAACCAGATTGAGGCATTTATCCCCGGGTTCGATGGTACAGACGGCTGCGGCCTCCAGCCCCAGTAAGGCCTCTCCCTGCATGATAATCACGTCATTTTTGGTTCTAAATAAATCTTTTAGTTTATCCACCGTATCATCAAAAAGATCGATAAACTCGGGGTCGTGATGATACATGATCTGTCGGGAAAGGGCGCTTAGGGTTCGTAAGGTACCCTCAACGGGTCCTGACGCCATATTAAAAAGTGTATGGTCTCTCATCCAGATCCCTCCTTTCTCTGAAAAGGTGAGTTGCTCGCTGCTTTCGCTGATTATCCCGCCACCGCGTGACGAATATTCAGCGATATTCTGATTTAAAATTTGATGTAATCATATAAATTATGATAATAAAAAAACAGATACAGATTTTAAGAAAAATATGCATAACAGTTTCGCTAACTATCTGTTATTAGAGGAGAACCACCGGATGAATGAGCTGAGGCAAGTTTTTCGATACAAACAATTGGCAGGAGAGATCGAACATAAAATTTTGAATGAAACTTATAAGCCCGGTGAGAAGCTCTTATCCATACGAAAGCTGCATAAACAGTCGAATCTTAGCATTTCTACGGTATACAAGACATATATGGAACTTGAGACCATGGGTTTGATAGAGGCAAGACCCAAATCAGGATATTTCGTCAACCCCATTGCCTTGAAGCAATTAAAGGCGCCGGTATTCAAGAAGAAGCCCCCTACCCCACGGAAAGTGAACCTGTCATCCATGATCAATTCTGTGGTCTCGGCAATCAACAATCCTAAATTTCTGCCTTTCGGAAATTCTTCCATGGATGCAGACCTCCTTCCGAGCAAACATTTTTCCAGAATCCTAAAAGAGATCTCTCACAAGGATATGAAGTCAATGATTTCCTATTCATTGTCTGAAGGAGATCTTGAACTTAGACGGCAATTGACACTTCGAACCCTCGGAATTCTGGAGGGAATAACGCCTGAAGACATTATCATCACCAACGGTTGCACTGAAGCGGTTGCTTTGGCTCTTTTGGCAATCACCAAGCCCGGAGACACCATTGCGATCGAAACACCGACCAATTTCAGTTTCCTCCAGCTCCTTAAAGAACTTGGTGTATTGGTAATGGAGGTGCCCACCGATCCACGCTATGGGGTGGATATAGACGAATTGGAAAAAATTCTTCACCAAAACAGGATCAAAACCTGCCTGTTCATGCCCAATTTCCATAACCCGCTTGGGACGATTATGTCCAATGACAACAAACGGAAGCTGTGCCGGCTGTTGCACCAATACGAAATCCCTGTAATCGAAGATGACATCAGCACCGAACTCTATTTCGAGGAACAGCGTCCCATGCCCCTGAAAGCCTTTGACGAAAGGGATTTGGTTTTGACCTGCTCTTCCTTTTCAAAAACCCTTGCACCGGGGTTAAGAATAGGTTGGATTATTCCGGGAATGCGCTTTAAGGAGAAAATCCAGCGGTTAAAGGGAGGTATCACCATTTCAACCTCCACGCTGAATCAATATCTGATCACCCAATTTTTAACCAGCGGAGCTTATGAACGGCACCTGAGATCTTTAAGAACCGCACTAAAGAAGCAGGCCATCAGAACCACTTTGGCTGTCAAGGAGTTTTTCCCGCCGGATACCCGGCTCGCTGTTCCCAAAGGAGGTTCCTTTCTGTGGATACAATTGAACCCGAATGTTGACGGGGTAAAACTGTATCGCAAGGCACTCGACCATAACATCTCTATTATTCCGGGTGTGGTGTGCTCAAATTCGAGGCTGTTTAAAAATTATATCCAGATTAGCTTCGGAGCACCATTTACCTCCCGCATCGAACAGGGTATTAAAACTCTGGGAACGCTCATCTCCGAGTATTATAATTGAGGATATAATAGTACCATGATATCAAAACAGGCAGTTGACCAAATTTGTTTATGCGGTTATGCACAAAGCCCAAGTTAGTTGCAGGAATAGGCTTTGGAGGTGACCCGATTCGTGCGCGTGTGACTGTCTGAGTGTATTAGGGAGCGTTACACCGAACAGCATGAAGGAGCTGCAATAGGCCCTAACTATTTTATTTCCCAAGATGTTCTGTTTATCTCGAAGCCCTGTTCGGTTTTACGCTCCCTTATGCACGAGTTTCACACGTCCGCGAAGCGGGTTATCTTCAAAGCCGCAAATACTTGACTTGAGGTTTCTGCATAACCGGATTTGTTTAAATTAAACGATTAATCGGAAGGGGAAAGCTGTTAAGCAAATGACAGGGAACCATATTTCAAGTGATCAATCTGCCTCGCCATCGATTTTTCTCGAGAATGTGAACTTCTCCTATAAGGGAGAAGATCTTTTTCAATCCCTCGACTTCAAAGTTGAAGGCGGTTTATGGACCTGTTTCATCGGCCCCAGTGGTGTGGGCAAATCGACCTTCCTCAGACTGATCTCAGGAAGCATTCAGGAAGGCTTTACAGGCTCGATACGATTCGAAAACAGAAAAACCGGGAAAGGGCTTACAGCCTGGATGGCACAGAAAGATCTACTGCTGCCATGGCTTTCGGTTGTGGATAACGTCTGTTTAGGCGCGCGCCTGAGGGGAGAAATAACCGGTGAGATTCGCGAAAAAGCCGTCATGCTCATCCAAGGCGTCGGTCTGGGAGACTATATCCGGTCACTCCCGTCTGAACTGTCCGGTGGCATGCGGCAGCGGGTTGCTCTGCTTCGCACTTTTATGGAGGATCGGCCGGTCATTCTGATGGATGAACCGTTTTCAGCCCTCGATGCATTGACGCGATTAAAATTGCAGGATATAGCGGCCGATTTGGTAAAAGGTGCGACCGTTTTGATGGTCACTCACGATCCCCTTGAAGCGTTGCGATTGGGACACAGAATTCACGTGATGAATGGAAAACCGGCGACTTTGAGCAAGCCGTTGATCCCACCCGGAAACCCTCCTCGTAAACCCGGCGAACGAACCATCATTTCTTTACAAGCCGATCTGCTCAATCTTCTGGAGGCAGAAGGGAGCCCATGAATCTGAGACGCCTCACTCTGATTGCAGCCGGAATAGTGATTATCTGGCAGGTGGTGGTCTGGTTGACCGGTGTGCCTCCGTATATTCTGCCCGGTCCGTTGCGGGTGGCCAGAGCAGCAGCAATTCATTGGGAATCCCTAATCACGCATGCACTCACCACACTGGCTGAGATTATTGTCGGATTATTGGTGGGTACGGCTTTGGGAACCATCAGTGCGTTGGGAATGATCGCATCCCGTTCATTGAAACGGTGGCTGCTTCCGGTGCTGGTGATCAGCCAGGCGATCCCCGTGTTTACCCTGGCACCGCTGCTTGTCATCTGGCTGGGGTACGGGATGGGTTCTAAAGTAGCAATGGCTGTGCTCATTATTTATTTCCCGGTGACCGCCGCATTTTTTGATGGACTGCGCAGTACTGAGCCGGAATGGCTGGAACTTACAAATGTCATGAACGCATCCCCGCTGGCTGTTATAAAGCATATAAGAATACCGGCGGCCCTCCCCTCTTTTGCTTCAGGTCTTCGCGTAGCTACTGCTGTAGCGCCCATCGGGGCTGTGGTTGGAGAATGGGTCGGGTCCAGCCAGGGGCTTGGGTTTTATATGCTCCATGCCAACGCCCGCATGCAAATCGACGCCATGTTTGCGGCATTGGCTGTTTTAGCGGTTCTTGCCTTGGGGCTATATTTTGCTATTGATAAAATAATGACCAAAATGATCTACTGGCAAAAAATTGAGGAAGAGGAGGAATGATGAATAAACGGTTTTTATCCATTGCCATGATCGCAATGATTATATTTGCTTTCAATACGCAAACCGTTGCTGCAGGGGAAAAATTAACCGTCCTGCTCGATTGGTTTATTAATCCGGATCATGGCCCCCTTTTTGTGGCCCTGGAGAAGGGGTTGTTCAAGAAAAGAGGGCTGGATGTTGATTTTAAAGTTCCATCCAATCCCAATGATCCCCCGAAACTGGTTGCAGCCAAGAAAGCCGATATCGCGGTATCCTATCAGCCCCAGCACCACCTCCAGGTGGATCAGGGATTGCCGCTGGTCCGAATCGGCACCCTCGTGGCAACCCCTTTAAATTGCCTTGTTGTTCTTGCCGACAGCGATATCAAGGACATTGCCGACCTCAAAGGCAAAACCATCGGATATTCCGTGAGCGGCTTTGAGACCGTTTTGCTGAAGGTGATGCTCGCACAGAAGAACTTGAAGATGGAAGATGTAAAGCTGGTTAACGTGAATTTCTCATTATCGCCTTCGCTTCTCGCCGGCCAGACAGATGCGGTCATCGGTGCATTTCGAAACTTCGAGCTCAATCAAATGGATCTTGAAGGAAAACCGGGCCGGGCTTTTTTTGTGGAAGAGCACGGCGTGCCGCCCTATGACGAACTGATACTCATCGCTCACGCTGACCGCATCAACGAGAGCAAATTCAAAAAATTCATGGACGCCCTGGAGGAAGGGGTTCAGTTTCTGGTCAATCATCCTGAAGAAAGCTGGAAGCTTTTCACGAAGAACAGAAAAGATCTGGTGACAGAGCTGAACCGCAGGGCGTGGCGGGATACATTGCCGAGGTTTGCCTTGAGACCCGGAGCACTTGACCGGTCGAGGTATCAGCGATTTGCAGAGTTTCTCAAATCGGAAAAACAGATCCGCACCATACCACCGATGGAGAAGTGGGCGGTTGAGTTGCCCTGAATCAAGTTCTTGACAGATAGTGCATAAAGCTCTATCCAGGGTTTTCTTCAGGATCGCGCTGAGGAAGGATAAGTCGGATCAGGCTGCTCTGCGAAGTGCCTAAAATGACAAAAGTTAAGGTTGGGGTTCATTTCATTATAGACAGGGTTCCATAACTTTAGCTCACTTCACACTTTAGCTCACTTTACACTCCAATGCACTGTAATAGTCTGACCGGGTAACGAAAAACATACTTGGATTATCGAGAGGTTGGAATGAATCAAACGGATGTCACGGCTACCGGCTATCGGTGGGGACTCATCACAGCAGCCTTCGTTATCATGATGGTTATCAGCATCTACCAGTATTCTTGGTTTTTATTTGCCTATGCCATTCAGAAGCAATTTGACTGGGCGCTTTCCACCATCGGTTTGACGTTCACGGTTTTTACTTATACAGCCACCTTTATTCAACCGTTTTCAGGATTCATAGCAGACAACTATGGTCCGCGGAAGGTTGCGGTAACCGCCACGATTTTGGTGGGTGTCGGTTTTATCCTGGCTTCCACCGCCAAAACCCCGGCAATGTTCTATCTCTATTACGGATTAGGCGGAATCGGCGTTGGAATTCTGTACGGAATCTCCACAGCCTGCTCGATTAAATGGTTTCCGGACAAACGGGGGCTTGCAACCGGCTTGGTCGTATTCGGATTCGGCGCCGGTACAGCCGTCTTTAACTGGTTTATTCAAGGCATGCTCGAAACCAAAGGGCTTCAGGCAACCCTCGTCTATCTGGGTATCGCCATGTTGATCGTACTGGTTCCGCTTTCTTTTCTGTATCGGTATCCCGATCAATCAGCAGCAGGTCCAGCAAAAAAAGGATCCGGTTCCGATGCGGAGGGCAGCATGGATTTTAAACCCAGCGGTATGCTGAAAACCTATCAGTGGTATCTGATCTATTTTTCATTCACCTTCACGGTTTCAATCGTATTGATGTTCGGGGCACAGATGAAAATGGTGGCCAAAGAATTTAACCTTCCGGCAGGTTATTTCAGCGTTCTGCTGGTTCTTTTCCCGCTGGGAAACGGCTTGAGCCGGGTGGTCGCCGGTTCCATATCGGATCGGATCGGCAGGGAAAAAACCATGGTCTTTTTCTATTCTCTGCTGGGCCTGTCCATCATCTGTTTCGTCTTCTTTGCCGATATCCCCTTTCTCTTTGTCATCTTCGTATTTATTGCCGCATTACTTGGAGGGGCGCCGTTTGCTCTCTATCCGGCAACCGTCGGCGATTACTACGGTACCAAGTATGCAACCACCAATTATGGAATCACGTATACGGCAAAGGCGTTTGCCGGCTTAATTTCCGGATGGGTGAGCGCGTTGCTGGTTATGCAGTTCGGCTCTTTCAGGCTGCCTCTGATTTTTGTAGCCATTGGCAGCCTGCTTGCAGCGGTAATCTCAATGCCGAAGTTTATGAAGGCGCCCAGGAGATAGACAACCGTGTATCTCAAAATCTCAGCAAAATATCAATATTGTTTATTTGTAACTGATGATCAAGGATGCAGTTCAACATGGAATGGTGGAATGATGGAATGTTGGAATATTGACAAAAAATTTGGAAAAAATCTTGTTATCTAATCGATAGAATCCCTTTAAACCCATCATTCCAGTTTTCCAATATTCCAGTATTCCAAACCGGGGCGAAGCCCAAGGATCGGTTATTCGTTCCGCAGGGATCCTTGGCCGGTTGAGTCCAAGACGCTGAGCCACAGTTTTTCACTGGGATTGATGTGCTTACGCTTACCCGCGCAGGCCGTCATGGGAAGATGGACAAAGTGGTTGTTCCAGCGGCCGATAAGCAGTTTGGTTTTACCGGCCATGCCCGCATGAACCGCATCGCGGCCTAAAAAACTGCAAAATACCCGGTCATTGGGGTTGGCCGGCAGGCTGCGGATCATGTAGCTCGGATCGATATATTTTATGGAAATATTTATACCCTTTTCTGCAAAATGCTTTGCAATCGCATTTTTCAAATAGATGCCGATATCTTTCAGCTTGACGTTTCCGGAATCATCGACCTCATCTCCCTGGTCCTTGAAAAACTTCTGACCCGCGCCCTCGGCCACAACCACCACGGCATGCTTCCTTTCTTTGAGCCGCTTTTCAATGGACGCCAGGAGGCCGTTGGGCCCGTCGATATCAAAATCGACTTCCGGAATTAATACGAAATTTACATCCTGCTGGGCAAGGGTTGCAGTGGCGGCAATAAATCCCGAATGTCGACCCATCAGTTTAATTAAGCCGATTCCATTGGGATACCCTTCTGCTTCATGATGTGCGCCACGAAGCGGTTGGGTCGCCAAATCCACCGCCGTATCGAACCCAAACGACCGGGATACCAGGTGAATATCGTTGTCTATGGTCTTGGGAATGCTCACCACACTGATTTTCAGATTTCTTTTGAGAATTTCGTCTGCGATTCTTGTGGCTGCCATGAGGGTCCCGTCTCCGCCGATCATGAAAAGGATGCCGATGTTCATCCGTTCCAGGCTGTCTACAATCACTGCTATGGATTGAGGACCACGTGATGAGCCGAGAATCGACCCGCCCATTTCATGAATATTCCGGACGGTTTTAGGGGTCAGTTCGATGATGTCATGCTCATATTCCGGGACAAATCCCTGAAGGCCATATTGAATGCCGAAAATATTCTTTACCCCGTACCGGTGATGGAGCTGAAAAACAATAGCCCGGATAATATCATTCAGACCCGGGCACAGCCCGCCGCAGGTAACCAGTGCACACTTTAGCTTACTCGGGTCAAAGTAGATCTTCTCTCTGGGACCGGCCAACTCAAAGGACGGAAGCGATTTACCCTCAGCTGCACGCTCTTTCAGATTGCGGGTGCGAACGTCAATGACCACCCTCTCGTCGTCTGAAACAAACCGCATGAATGGAGCGCCTTCCTGTCTACCTAAAGGAGATTCAATTTTACAGTCACCGAGAGCGGGTATTTCGGTATCAATCGAATCGTAGTCCATAACATCCTCATTAAAAATATTGAATATTTAAAATTCTAACGTCTCCCGTTAAACTTGAACGCTCCCTTGCCCAGAATGTCATGAAGGTGCAGGAGGCCCAGTACCTTCCCTTTACTGTTGGTGATGGGAAGAACGGTAATTTGATATTGCTCCATCAGATTCAAAGCATCATAAGCCGGAGTTTCAGGGCCAACCCTTCTCGGATTTTTCGTCATCACACGGTTTACGTTGAGTCCGTCAAGGGTTTTTCGTTTGCTAATCACACGGCGAATATCGCCATCGGTAATAATTCCCATCAGATGATTCCGACTATCCACAACAAATGTAACACCGAAACTGAGACGATTGATTTCCACAAGGGCAGCGTCCATTGAGGATCCTTCTGAAACCAACGGCACCTCATCACCGGTGAGCATAATGTCTTGAATCCTGCTGCATAGTCGTTGCCCTATAAAACCGCCGGGATGGTATTTCCTGAAGTCACTGGGCTTGAAATCCCGTTTATTGATCAGAGCCACGGCCAGTGCATCCCCTATCGCCATAAGGACTATTGTGCTGGTCGTCGGAGCGAGACCCATGGGACATGCTTCTCGTTCCACCCCGACATCGATAATGATATCACTCTGTTTAGCCAGAGTAGATTTGGTATTTCCGGTCAAAGCAATTATTTTGCAGCCCATATTTCGAATACTTGGAAGCAATACGTTCAGTTCATCCGTCTCTCCACTGTTGGATAAGGCCATAAAAACATCCTGCTGGCAGACGATGCCCAGATCCCCATGCATGGCCTCCACCGGGTGCAGGAAGAGAGACGGGGTTCCCGTGCTGTTCAGCGTAGCGACAATTTTACGTCCGATGATTCCGGACTTGCCAATTCCTCCGATAATTACCCTGCCGCTGGCGCTGAATATGGTCTCCACCATTTCAGCAAACGAATCATCCAGTCGATCGGCCAATTTCAGGATACCTTCGGCTTCCATCCGCAGGACATCGGCAGCCTGGTCAAGAATGGCATTATATTTACTCTTTGTTTCTTCCAAGGGTTCAACAGGCATTGTTTTAATTCCGAATAATAGTCTAACAACTTGATGAGAAAAGAATTTTTGATACCTTGGCAAGTTTTCGTTGAAAAATCAAGCTAAATAGGACGCAGATCTGCGCAGATACACACAGATAATAATCTTTTCTTCTTCATCTAAATAATCTGCGTTCGCACGCGTCCCAAAAAGGCGAATGTGTCGGATTCAGGAAAAACACGATAAATTTGGTAAATTTTTCTATTGACAAGAATAAAGATTGGATATATCTTTCAAGGTTTTTTATTAAACCATCAAATAAAGGCCGAGAGCCTGCTGTCTTGGCCTTTTTTTTCGCCTGAGCTTGAGTTCCGATAACTTTAAAAATGATTAATGGCGAAGCTTGTCTGGTGATCGTGTCATAGCTCACATCGCACAGGCGGGTTTATCCCGGCGTAGCTTTAGTGAAGTCGGATTGGCTTCGACGAGCTTTACGAAAATAAAGATGCCTACTGCTTTGAGTTTGATTAATTACTTGAAATGAAAGGGGGTGATTCCAATGATTTGTGACACCATTCGAAAGGGAGTGGAATGTCCCTTTATGACAGCTAAGGGATGTTCCTATAACGGCGGGATTTGCCATGAGATCGTGGAAAATTGTCAAGGCTGCAACCGTACGATCGAGCACTCCTCCCGTTGGTATTGCTCGGCTTGCCCGCAACCATCAATTAAATGGAAAACCGGCAACTGCAATCTCGCATCTCACCTAACTGCAGAAGCAGAAAAGAAAGCGAAGGTCAATCCTTTGAAAGCTTCAAAACGGGGAAATAGATAACGCAGCCAGCGATCTATCGGTAAACCCCGCTCCGAATTCGGGCGGGGTTTTCTTATTCATAATCCACAGACATAAGAAACAGTCCGTGCGGCGGAGCCGTAGACGATGCCTGATTCCGGTCTTTAGAATCAAGGATCGTTTCAATCTCTTCGGGTGCCCGCTTTCCCAGTCCGATATCGACAAGTGTTCCGACAATATTCCGCACCATGAACTTCAGAAATCCGTCCGCCTTAATTTTTAAGACCACAAACCCTTGCTCCACGGTAAATTGAGCCTTTATCACCGTTCGAACCGTATGTGCCCTGGGGCTTCCGGTTCCCTCAAAAGCTTTGAAATCCCGTGTACCGACCATACCTGCCAACGCAGCCTGCATCGATTCCATGTCGAGGGGTCCTCTTATATGCCAGGCATACTGGCGGTATAAGGCAGCCGGAATCGGTTGATTGAGGATTCTATAGTGGTAGGTTTTGCTCTTTGCATCGTATCTTGCATGGAATGTTTCGGATACCGGCTCACACGCCCGGATTACGATATCATCAGGCAAAAGGCCGTTTAATCCCTTTTGAAATACTTCAGCAGTCAATCGGGTTTCACAGCAGAAATTGGCGACCTGTCCATAAGCGTGGACACCGGCATCGGTTCGACCGGAACCGGTTACGGTTACCTTCTGATGGGTCATTTTGCTTAAGGCTGTTTCGATTGCCTCTTGGATGGTGGGGTCGTTTTTCTGGCGCTGCCACCCGCAGTAGGCTGTACCGTCGTATTCGATAACGAGCTTGAAGTTTTTCATCATATCAGCATGACCAGAACGGTTATCAGAAGCAGCAGTATATTTACCACGATGATTTTCGGTATAAAGCCGGACGGCCGTCTATCGTCTCTTTGATCGGGTATCCCCTCCCTTGCCTCACGCTGGATCTTTTGTAAAAGCACTCTGCCGCTCAGTTTTAATCCAACCGGTGCAGAGCGCGTATGCTGTTTTATCAGCCGGTTATCCGGCTCCAGGTCCTCTTCTTTTTTCGGAGTGCCCCGTCTTTTACCTTTTTCCAGTAATTTTTTTAAATCCTGGATCTCTCCTTTTAGCCGGGAAAGATCCCTATCGTTTAATGAAATCAAATTATCCAGAATAATCAGACTCTTATCGACGCCGTTCAATTGACGAATTACTTTTTTTCTCCTGCCTGAAAAGCCGCCGCACATATGAATGACGAGATAGCCCACCAGGCCGATGAAAAGAAAGATCAATAATACTTTCATTAATCTGAAACCCTCTGCGGGAAAATGGAACACATCTTTCGAGATGCTATTAGAAGCTATCAAAAATGTATCAAACCCTCAATGGCTGGATGGCAATCAGATGAAAATGCAGGATTGCCCATAATGTGGCAGGGAAGATGGATTTATCCGGGTCAGGCCTTGTAAATCATAAAAGTACCAAGCAGCAAGAGAATGATCAGAACAAGCTTTCTGTATCCCTCTTCTTGAATCCGGCCGTAAAATAAAGACCCGATATATGTTCCGATGAATATCATGGGAATCGAGGTTCCGTACAATTTGAGCACGTAAAGGGTGGTGATTCCGTTTAGGATATGGAACACGATAACGATGATTCCGGATAATATAAAAAATCCCTGAAGGGTAACTTTAATCTGATCCTTGCTCCATGCCTGCATGGAAGTATACACGATCGCCGGCGGTCCCGGCGCGCTGAGCGCTCCACCCAGAACACCGGCCAGAAACCCGAACGGATAAACCCACCCTTTTTTTAAATCTCTCACGGGAATTCTAAAAAACAGGCTGTACACAGCGTAAACGATCAACAGGATGCCCAGAATATAGAGAATAATGGCGCGATCCAGATGTTTCAGGAATAAAGCGCCCACGGCAACCCCCGGTATGGCACTGAGTATCAGAGGCAGGATTTTGTTCCAGTCAAAATGACGTCTCAATTGAACCAGTACGATGATATGCGTGGTCAGTGCCGCCAGCGCCGCCAGTGGAACAACCGTTTTCACATCCAGAAGAACAGCTAAAAGCGGTATAGCCAAAAGCGCCACGCCGAACCCTGAAAGTCCGTTGGTAAATCCGGACAGGAATAAAACAAAACCAACCCAAAGATAGATGTGCATGTACCGGATGCTTTCTTTTAAAATCGAATTCATCAAGTGTTCAGTGTTTCGTATTTAGTGTTTGATGTAAATTATATCCTGTTATATCAGACTACTGGAGTACTAAACACTAAACACCAAATACTAAATACTCTCGTAAAAAGATCGCTTTTTCAACTTTTCACGAGACCATCAGAATTGGTTCTAAGAAATATGCCTTCAAGCTGTCAAGCCCAAATCAGAATACGGCATATGTCTGCAATGCAACAATCGGTTGACAGTAAACCAACCCACATTGTATAAATTATACAAAATACAATATGATATAAATGGATTAGCCATGGAAAAACTGATTGTTAATACAAATCTTCGAGAGCAGATTTATGACATTCTGAAAAACATGATCGTCCACCGGGAAATCCGGCCCGGTGAAAAAATCAACGAAGAGCAGGTCGCCAAGGAAACCGGGGTTAGCCGCACTCCAATTCGCGAGGCGCTGTGCCGTCTCGAAAATGAAAACATTATAGAAATGATCCCGAGACGGGGTGCTTTCGTCATTCGGCAAACTGAAACAACTGTTCGGGAAGTACTTGAAATAAGGGAGGTTTTGGAAGGATTGGTCGCCAGGCTCGCTACCATCCACATGGATGATAACATGCTGGGTCAGTTGACCGAATGTCTTGAAAAAATCAGATTGATACCGGATGAAAATCGTTATTTGATGAAATACACCCAGTCCGACATCAGGTTTCATTCAATTCTCTTGGAAGCGTGTCGCAACAGTATGCTTCAGAACATGATGGCTACGATAAACACCCATCTCCAGATCATCCGGCTGAGAACCGTCGTACTTCCCGGCCGGGCCAAAAAGACGGTTGATGAGCATTATGAAATTCTCAAAGCCATCGAAACAGGCGATGAGAATAAAGCTGAAACAATGATGCGAAAACATGTCGTAAGTGTTCGCAGGGATTCCATGAAAAACCTCGACTCGATGGTTTGATCCAAGACCAGAGAAAATTTAGAACCATGGAAAAGTTATCCACCGACATTCTCATCATCGGTATGGGCGGAGCCGCTCAATTGGCCGCTCTAAATGCCTATGATGCAAATCCGGATCTGAATATTCTGATCGTCACAAAAGCACTCCGGGGAAAAGGGGGATGCAGTCGGATGGTCCAGGGTGGATTTAACGTGGTGTTGAATCAGAATGACTCACACCAGAAGCATTTTGCAGATACCCTAAAGGGTGGGCAATTTATCAATAACCAGGAACTCGCCAGAATCATGGTCGAACAGGCCACTCCTACCATCAAAGAAATGGAAACCAAGTACGGTTGCTTCTTTGACCGGAATCCTGACGGGACGATTCACCAAAAACCCTTTGCCGGTCAATCTTTCGACCGAACGGTGCACAAAGGAGACCTAACCGGTATTGAAATTATCAGCCGGACCACAGAGCAAATCATGAAAAGAAACATACCGGTTCTGGAGGAGCATCGCGCCCTTGAGCTTCTCACCGATAATACCGGAAAGCAGGTAACCGGTGCCTTGATACTGGATATGAAATGCGGAGAGTTTAAGGTGGTCGAATCTGCGGCAACACTGGTCGCAACCGGAGGGGGTCCCACCCACTACCGCTTCTTTGCGCCGGGCCCTGAAAAATCTCTGGACGGATTGGGTATGCTGTACAGGGCCGGTGTCCGGATGGTGGACATGGAGATGCTGCAATTTCACCCCACGGGACTCATCGTACCCGGAAGCGTTGTGGCAGGATCCCTGCTGGAAGAGGGATTAAGGGGAGCCGGCGCTCATCTCCTCAATTCAGAAGGCGAACGATATATGAAACGATACGATCCTGAAAAGAAGGAGCGTGCCACCCGTGATGTGGTCAGCCGCTCCTCTTTTCTGGAAATGGCTGCCGGGCGCGGATATGACCACGGCGGAGTCCATATCATAGCATCCCACCTGGGGCCTGAATTTGTGGAAAAAAATTTCCCGGGAATGTGTTTGCGATGCCGGATCTTCGGATACGATCTGGCGAGAAAACCGGTTCCGGTATCTCCTACGGCCCATTACCTGATGGGGGGAGCAGTTTTCGATGCAAATTGCCAAACGTCTCTGGAGCGTCTTTTTGTGGCCGGCGAGGACTCCGGGGGAGTACACGGCGCCAACCGGTTAGGCGGAAACGGTATAGCGGATTCCTGTGTATTCGGTCGTTTAGCCGGAAAAGCCATGGCAGAATACCTGAAGAAAAACGGGGATAAAAAAGCCGAAACGTCTATTGGACTCGCGGAGGAGCTGAAGGCACGCTACACGGAACCCTTTAATCGAAAAGACGGTATAAGCCCCTACCCCCTGAGAGATCAATTAAGGGAACTGAACTGGAATAAAGTAGGAGTGGCAAGAAACGAAACCGATCTTAACGATGGAATTCGTGAAATAGACGCTATCTCCGATGAGACGAAAAGCGTCGGCATAGATGGAATCAAGGCATATAATCTGCCGTGGAACAATTTCATCGATCTTTTGAATATGATCGAGGTATCCCGAATGGTGGCAAGTTCCGCCCTTTTAAGAAAGGAAACGCGGGGAGCCCATTTCCGCGAAGATTATCCCGATCAGGATGACCAAAACGGGTTGATTAATTTCTTTCAAGAAAGGGGAAAAGACGGCGTACCGGTCTTTGAACAAAAACCGGTGGATTTAAAATATTTGAAGCCGGTGGATGTTAAGAAACAGTGAGCTTTTAGGCTTAGATTCTTACTGGTTCATTTTACGAATTCATCTCTCACATTTTCAATATGTTGAAATTTAAGATTGTTTTTGAACCGCAGAATACTGAACAAGGAATGTCGAATTTCGAAGTTTTCCTACACTTCTGCGGTTCTAAATTCCTTGTTCGATATTCGAAATTCAAATTTTTGAATGTTTTGGAATAGAATTTACATAAACATATGGTTCGAGGAGTCTTAAAATGGAACAACGTACGATATTAGAACATCGAAAACCGCTTCAATGGGGGGAACAGGATCCGAATCGCTTGAAAAACACACCGGTCGGAATGTGGGCATGGCTGTGGCAGAGAATATCCGCACTTGCCATTATCTTCTTTCTGGCATTGCATTTGACGTTGACCTACAAACCGATTATTCAATTTCTTCTGCTGATGTCCGTAACCTTTCATGCGGTACTCGGTCTGAGAGTTATCCTGTTGGATTTCAATATCATCAATGTGAAATACCAAAAAGCCCTGATAGCAGGCCTTGGGGCTACCGGCATCCTGATGATCGCAATCATCTGGACAGGAATCTATTGAATTTCGATTTTCGATTTTCGATTTTAGAATTACTTACTGGATATGAAATGATTTGACCACCCATCAAGCAAAGGGACCTATCATCCTATGGTTCGCGAATATGAACATACCAAAACCGTTTCCGTTTTCCGATATGATCCGAGTATCCGGGATGAAGGGCATTTCGACACATTTGAAATCCAAATAGCGGATAAGCGCCTCACTACCATCCTGGATGTTCTCTTAAAAATTCAAAAAGAACAGGATCCGACCCTCTCTTTTCGGTTTGCGTGCCGGGTCAGCATGTGCGGGTCCTGTGCCTTGGTTATCAACGGCAAGGAGCGTCTGGCCTGCAAAACCGTTGTCGGCGACCTGAAGGAAAAAGAGATCACGATTCGTCCTCTCAATCACTTCCCCATCATAAAAGATTTGGTCGTGGACATGGATCCCTTTTTCGAAAAATACAAGGAAGCCATGCCCTATTTCGATCCTAAAGAAGACACCGAAGAGCCGGCCGTCATCAAACCGGATTCAAAAGAGCGCCGGGATATCGGCTTGTCAACCGAATGCATCGCCTGCGGCTGCTGCGTATCTTCCTGCAGCATGGTCAATTATCACGACGCTTACTGCGGCCCGGCGGCAATAAACCGCGCATTCACGCTTCTTGCGGACAGCCGGGACGGTCTCAATGAACAGCGCATGTCAAAAGTCCTGGACAGCTGCTACAACTGCCGGACCGAATTGAATTGCACCGATGTGTGTCCGAAAGAAATCAGCCCCACACGGGCCATTAAATACATTCAGAAACAAGCCTGTATCGAGGCTTTTCGTAAAAAAGAAAAGACCCCTACCCAAGAAGACATCCGGTCCGATGCCAAAATACCGGCAGATGTCGAGGATAACTCCCGGCGGCGATTTTTAAAGCAGATGACCTATGGTCTAGGAGCGGCGACAGCAGCGGTGGTGGGCGGGGTGCTTGCGTCCGCTGCGGTGGGCCCCACCCTAAGAAAAACGCCAAAACAGTGGATTCATGCAGGGGAGATGGAAGGTTTTCCATTGAATCGAGTCAGCACAGCAAATATTCAGTATACGAATTTGGACGGTTTCTATAAGAGTAAAAAAACAACACCGATTATGATTTATCGAAAGCCCGATATCAATCAATCGGTTGTATACAGCAGTCGCTGCACCCACCTGGGATGCACGGTGCGATGGGACGAAGGAAAACAGATTTTCCTCTGTGCCTGCCATGGCGGAGCCTTCAATTCGGACGGCAGCGTCAAAGACGGTCCGCCGCCCAGGCCCCTGGACCGTTATGCATTCAAAATCCAGGATGGCGCTTTATTCGTGGAGGTGGTTTAACGTGTCTCGAATTCGATTATTCATAAGCGATCGGCTGGGTTGGCCGGAATATCTCAAACCTTTTATGGAAAAACCGCTTCCGGACAACCTCAACTGGACGGTAACCCTGGGCAGCGTCCTGGTTTTGTTATTCATTGTCGAGGCTGCCACCGGCATGCTGCTGGCCATGTATTATAATCCTTCCCCGGACCTCGCCTACCACGCCATCGATTACATCATGGACAAGGTATTTCTCGGTCAGGTGCTAAGGGGAATCCACCACTGGGGAGCCGGTGCCATGGTCGTGTTGGTGTTTACCCACATGATGGCGTGCTTTTTCTATGGCGCCTTTAAACCGCCCCGCGAAATTACCTGGATGATCGGGGTCTGTCTGTTTCTGCTGACCCTCGGCTTCGGGTTTACCGGTTACCTACTGCCGTGGGATCAAAAAGCCTACTGGGCGACGGTGGTGGGAACCAATATCCCGAGAGATATCCCCGTTATCGGGAACCTGATCACAAGAGTACTCTTGGGCGGAGAAACGGTTTCCGGTCTGACCCTCACCCGCTTTTATGCGATCCATACGCTTGTCTTTCCGGCATTCACCGCCATGTGCATCGGTATTCACATCTATCTGGTAAGAATCCACGGCATCAGTGAGCATGATAATGAACGGACGCGTCCGGAAACGGAACCTGCCGACGGAGATTCAACCTAT
>DUZK01000021.1 GCA_013349495.1 Deltaproteobacteria bacterium | reverse complement strand
TTGCCTTGGCACTGGTTATTTTTGGAGGATGGAATCCTATCAAAGCAGCTATGGGCGCCTACATGTTTGCATTCTTACAAGTGATGGGAATATATTTTCAGGGCTGGCTTCCGTCGGTGCCGGCACAGGTTTTTCAAGTGGCACCGTTTCCTCTAATGATTTTTACCCTATTGATAATGTCGCAGGCACAAAAAGAATCCCTAAAACGGTGGGCTGAAGATAAGGCGTGGATAAAATCGGTAATCAAAGCCCTTTCCGGAACCGCTCCATCCGCACTAGGGAAACCGTATCGTCAGGATTGATGTATTTGTATTTCAGTTTAGAATCTCCGGACATTTTTCAAAGTCCAGCCTTTTCGTGATCTAATAGCACCGATCGCCAAAATCTCATGAGGGTAAAGTCCTATTTTTAATCACGCTGAAAAAGAAACTCTCTGATACCGTTCCTGTAGATGAGGGATTTTAAAGGGGTAAACGGTAATAACAGGTGCATGATATCCCGATTCTGGCGGTAATGCGCAGCCAAATGGGGATAGACTTGGGGCTTTAGATACAATTGAAAGTCTTCCCTAACAATAAATGCATCTCGTCCGATAGGAGACACTTGATCCCCCATGGTTAATACCATGATAATCCCCCCGGGTTTTATCATCTCAAAACATCTTTCCACGATGTGGCTCACATGGGAATTATCCAGACGATCCGCAAGATCCCAGAACAGGATCCGATCAAAAGCCTCGCTAGGATAGTCCAAATGTCTTGAAAACTGAGAGGGGGGACGTTTATCTCCTATGTCATCGTTAAGACGTCGGTAGAGGTCGCAGATATAGAGCCTTTTTACCCGATGAGAGAAGAAATTGATATTGTCGTTAAAGACGGGACCCAGATCAAGAAGCCGCCCATCCGGATCTTTTTCAATACCTTCAATAAAACGCTTCAGGGTAACACTCTTATAATTAAACGTTTCGGAATCGGATACGGTATCTCCGTAATACTTTTCTGCGATGCTACTCAATACAATCACTTCCCCTTGACAGACTCTAAGGGAATATTAAACGCAGGTTTCTCCGATAAAGGCGATACTTTTCCGGCCGGCTCGGCAGCAGGCATTTCCGGCTTCTTGGAGTCCCGCTCAAGCTCGATCACTGCTTTTAAGTATGCACCGTCCTCAACTGAAATCCGTTTGGCTTTGATCTCACCACTGAAGTCAGCCTCTTTGGTAATCTCAACTTTCCCGTGAGCATGGATATTACCGATCAAACGCCCGCTGATGGTAACACTGTCTGCATGAATCTCGGCCTCAACCTGCCCTTTAGATCCAACGGTCACCTGATGCTTTTCGAGTTCAATCGTCCCTTTCAAGGATCCTTCGATAACCAGATTTTCTTTGCCGCGGACAACGCCCTCAACCGAAATATGCTGGCCGATGACCGTTTTTTCCTCCTTTGACATCGGACCGAAGGAAGGAGCCGAGTCCTTTTTTGCCGAAACCGGATCGGAATTAAGATCGCGGGAAAAATCGTCTCTATCGTGTTTACGCTTTTTAAGCATGGGAACCCCCTTTTATTTGGAAAACAGGAATAGTCGATCGGGAGAGACAGCCCTATTTGTTAAGTGATGATTCGGATTTTGTCAATATTTATTTAAACCGGTACGGATGAAGGCTTTCCTAATCCATCGGCATTGCTGCGCCGCCTTTGGCTTTTCCTCATACCTGGATTCCAAATACGTTAACCCAGATGTAGATTTTCGTATGGATTGTTTTTAATTCAGCCGTATGGTAATTAGCCCCCATTAAACTAAATTGAAGGAGGAGTCGGTAATGATTGGTGACCGCATTGATGTGAACATCGCAGGAGGCCTCGACATACCTTTACCGAATATGGTTCCGGTGGAAGTGTCCTTTGATGCGCCAACCCTTGAGAGTATTGACAAGACGGTATCCGAACAATTCAAGAACCCGGCGGTCAGAGTAAAAATCAAGTCGGGTCAGACCATTGCCGTCGGATGCGGCAGCAGGGGGATTGCGAGGATAAATGAAGTGGCCAAAGCCGTCGTAGCTGAAATCAAAGCGCTCGGCGGAAAACCGTTTATCTTCCCGGCCATGGCAAGCCACGGCGCTGCAACAGCCGAAGGCCAAAAGCAGGTTCTGGAAGGCTACGGCATAACAGAGGAATATGTGGGCTGTCCGCTGCGGGCGACAATGGATGTGGTTAAGGTGGATGAGCTCGAAGACGGCACGCCGATACATATGGATCGGTATGCATCGGAAGCCGATGGGGTTGTATTGATCAACCGGGTCAAACCCCATACCAACTTCAGGGCGCCCATCGAAAGCGGTATCGTTAAAATGATGACCATCGGTATGGGAAAAATCAGCGGTGCCACAGAACTGCATTTCCACGGGTTTGAAGCGTTCGGCGAGCTGTTGCCGAAGGCAGCCCGGACAATTATGGCAAAACGAAATTTTCTGTTCGGTGTGGGGATTGTGGAAAATGCCCATGAAGACATCGCTATAATCGAGGCCATGCCCGCTGAAACGCTGATCGACAGGGAAACAGAACTGACGGTCCGGTCGCGCGAGTTAATGTCTAAACTGCTTTTTAATGTTATTGATGTGTTGGTTATCGATGAAATCGGAAAGGATATCAGCGGATCCGGGCTAGACCCCAATATAACCGGCCGCAATAACCGGTTCATTCCCTGGAGCGGTCCGCCCGAGATCCAAAAAATCGTCCTCCTCGATTTGACGGAAAAAACCCATGGGAACGCTTGCGGATTGGGGGTGGCGGATGTGATTACCATGAACCTCTATAAAAAGATGGACATCGGCGCCACCTATGCCAACCTGATTACCGCCACCTACCTGGACGGCGGATTCATACCGATGATTATGAATACCGAGGAAGAGGCCATCCGATTGGCGGTTAAAACGCTCAGGCGCGTAAAACCGATGGACGCAAGAATCGTTCGGATTCAAAACACCCTTGAACTGACCGATATATGGGTTTCGGAACCGATGCTTCCCGATGTTGAAGATCACCCGCAGATGAGGGTAAAAGGAACACCCGGGCCTTTCGGTTTCAGTCCGGAAGGAAATTTGAGAATCCGTTAAACCAAGTACACATGTTCTTAAATACGGTTACGTAATACAGTTGATTTTATCATTCTATGCAAAAGTTTAAAGTGAACTAAAATTTAAAGTGCCTAAAGTTGAGGTGTCGCTTCGCTCCGGCCTATATTAATCAGACAGAATTCATTAATTTTAGCTCACTTCAAATTTTATAATTTCGCTCACACAGAACAGTTGTCTTGATAAAAATACGCTATTGAATTCATGAATTCGGACACTTAGGTTCGCTCCACGATGGCGCAGATTCCCTGACCCCCGCCGCCGCAAATGGTCTCAAGACCGTAGACGGCGTTTCGGCGCTTCATTTCGTGGAGCATGGTTATCAATCGCATGGTGCCGGTAGCACCAACCGGGTGACCTAACGATATTCCGGAGCCGTTGACATTGACCTTTTTTTCGAGATCTTCTTCGGTAAGGCCCATGAGTTTGGCATCTGCAAGGACCTGAGCAGCAAATGCCTCCTGGATTTCAATGAGATCCATGTCTTCAAGTTTCAGACCGGCCTTGTCCAAAGCCTTGTTGACCGACACCGGTACCGCCGGATAGGTCAAGGTGGGATCTGCGGCGGCCACGGCAAACGATGTCAATGCACCCATGGGTTCAATACCCAAAGCATCGGCCCGCTCCTTTGACATCAGGACTATAGCGGCAGCGCCGTCATTTTCGGTGGATGAATTGCCGGCTGTGCAGACGCCGTCCGGATATATGTTTTTAAGCTTGGCCAGCTTTTCCTTCGACGTGTCTCGGCGCGGCGGTTCATCGGTATCGATAACCAGCTCCGGTCCTTTTTTCTGCGCAACCCGCACCGGCACGATCTCATCACTGAATTTTCCCGAATCAATGGCTTCACACGCCCGCTTTTGACTTCGAAACGCCCAGTTGTCCACTGCTTCACGCGTGATTTTCTCTTCTCTGGCCGCGGCTTCCGCCCATGTCATCATGGAATTGAGTTCACCAAAACGCTCGATGGGTTGGCTCATGGCCCGTGCGCGCTGAATCCGGTCAAAAATCGGCAGCCCCCACATCGAAAGCGACCCATGGCCGCGGGGCATGAAACCCCATTTCGGGTCCACTTTGCCTCCCACGCCGGACTTGATGAAATTCCCCGGAATATAGAATTCAGCCGTGCTCATGCTTTCCACACCACCGGCGACAATAATATCGGCATATCCGCTCATGATCTTCATGGCCCCGAAGCAGATGGAGTCCAAACCTGAACAGCAGCGCCGGTCAAGTGTAATTCCGGGCACTTCAACCGGCCAGCCTGCCGCAAGCAGCGCCATACGTGCGATGTTAACATATTCACCGCTTTGATAAGCCTGGCCCATGATGACTTCATCCACCATTGCCGGCTCGATGCCGGCCCGGTTGACGACCTCGTTGAGAACCAGGGCCCCCAGATCATAGGCCGCTATGTCACGAAAAGCCCCCAGATAGCCGCCGATGGGGGTTCGAACCGCACTGATGATTAAGACTTCACTCATGATATATCCTCCGTCCTCCAATATTGTTCTTGATATTCTTTCAAGCTATATTTTTGACTCTGGATTTCAAATACGTTTAACCCAGAAAGGCCGGAAATTCAAAATCACAAATATCAAATACCAAACAAATCACAATGACCGAAATTCAAAATTCCAAACACGCTCTGGATTTCGAAAAAACGAATCTATAATAAATGTTTTGGTCATTGAGTATTGGAATTTGTAGTTTGTTTGTAATTTGATGCTTGTGTATTGTTTTTTTCATAAGCCGTAGAAGAATAATTTTTAACCACCTATATGTATGGTCGAATACTCGAAACGAGGGTGAATCGATCTATTTAGAATAGATGCCCTTGGGATCGAGCTGTTCGCGGATGATGCGCAGTTGTTCGCTGCTGGGCGCATCAGCATCTTTCAGATCCGGCGATATCTTCAGCGTCCAGCTGATCTCGTCTTGCACCTGTTCAACCGAGACCCCCGGACGCAGACCGGTGAGCGTCATTTCCCCGGTTTTGCCGTCGAAATTAAAGATACCCATATCCGAGACCAAGAGCTGCGGACCGCTTCCCGGAATGCCCAGCGCTTCCCTTTCTCCCGCTTTGCCGGTCAAATGGCCGGGACTGGTGAGAAAATCGAGCTTTTCCACAAAGGCGCGCTTTTTCAAACGCATGATCAAAAACACCTTTTGGGCATGGATGGCAATTTCACAGGCCCCTCCGCTGCCGGGTAGGCGCACCTTTGGCTTATGATAATCACCGATTACCGTTGAATTCAGATTACCGAACCGGTCGACCTGTGCAGCGCCCAAAAAGGCCACTTGAATACGGCCGGCCTGGAGATAGTTCATAAACAGGTCGTTTTGGGAGCATGCGAGGGCGGCGCCGCTGACCAGGGTGGGGTCGCCGATAGAAAGCGGGGAACGCGCCGGCCTTGCGCCGAAGACTCCGGATTCGTAAACCATCTCAATCTCGGGGGCCACTGTGCGTCGTGCCAGGTTGCATGCCACTCCGGGAAGCCCGACACCGACAAAGACCACCTTTTCACCGGCCAAAGCGCTTGCCGACGAGGCGATCATGAATTCAGAAGGCGAATAATCAGCCATAGCCATAACGTTTTCTCCTTGTTTGCATCCCAACAACATAGGATAACAGGGTACATCCACGAAAAAAATTGGGGCATAAATGTGTCCAATTCAGAAATGAGCGATTTTTTCACTGAGCAAGGCCGCACAAGGGTTGATGCCGAGACGTACTTCCTGTACGTCGCAGGCAAAAACCCGCGGAGAACGCCGCTCAGCGGAAAAATGGCCATTTATGGATGGACAACTATTTATACTCACCATAATTTACAGGTTCGGAATAGGCCTCACCGGGCGACAGCCGCTGCCATATATCCGGTTCCTGCTCCTGAAGCTTTTCCAGGTATTCCTCCCAGTCCTTTACTCCATGAACCCATTCATCCAGCCACGCCCTCGTTTCTCCTTCATCCCGTGAAAGCCTGTCCCAATTGAGGTAAAACTCGTTGTCCCGGTCATAATATCCCTGGACATAGGACGGGTATGCTCCATAGGGCTGATGGACAACGGCATCAACAACCAGATTCGGGATTATGGTGCGGTTGGGGTCGCTACGAATAACGGATTCATCAACAATCTCTTCAACCACCACCACAAGATGGTCTGCGGCAAAAGCCACTTCCTTCTGGGAACCGAGCAAACCCCAGGCTTGCGTATTTCCCATGGCATCGGCCCGCTGGGCGTGAATTATAGCCACGTCCGGATTCAGGGGCGGCACCACGGCGATCGGTTTGGCGTCATAGGGACTCTCTACAAATTTGATCTTGGGATTTACCCGGCTCAACTCATCGCCAAGGTAGCTGCGCAGGGGAAAGAACGGAAGGCGGGCGGCCCCTGCCATATACCGGCAGTTCATGCCGAAATGGGAATACTCTTCCACCTCCAGCTCTCTCGGGATGCCCTTTTCCACTGCACGGCGAATGCAATAGAGCGGCCCCACTCCCGGATTGCCCAGATAGCTGAAAACCATCTTGCGGGCACAACCGGCCGCCACCATCTGGTCGTAAATAAGGTCCGGCGTCATCCGGCACAGGGTCAGATCTTTAATGCCCCGGCGAATAATCTCGTGGGCTGCCGAGAAACAGATAAAGGCCGTAAACCCTTCAATCGCAATGGTAGAACCATCTTGGACATACTCGGAAATGGCCTCTTTCATGCTGATTACTTTCACAACGCTCTCCTCTATCTATATCAATCAAACTTCAATCCGAATACTGAAAGACGGGTGCGGTGTCAAGCTTTCTTGTTTCCCGCACCAATATGAAATTTAATTTAAAGGGTTCCTTATCAACCACGATCAAAGTATATGTTTTTACCGGAACACGAAAGCGGAATGCCGATAATAATCTGGGATTTCATCCAGGCCAGTTTCCGGGCCGGACCGCCGATGGTATACATCATCCGATTGTCCACATGAAAACGGGCCGCCACCGCACAAGCAGAAGACAAAGCGATCCCCAAATCGATGGATTGGAACATGCAGACCGGTCCGGGAAAATCATTTCCCTCTTTCTTTTCGGCCTTCAGAAATCCTTTACAGTTCTTGTGTCCGCAGCCGCCGCAATCCAGCGGTTTGTCCGGTTTCTTGGGCCTCAGATCGCTCAAACCGACAAGCAGCACCGCCTGTGAGGCTGCAACATTTCCGGCATCGCGTTCGAAGGTTTCGCTCATTTTCGTATTTTTACCATGGCTTTTCATGGCATCGGCCAATTGATTCAGTTCGTCTCCGTAAACGATGAGCGTTTCGATGGCATCATCGCCTCTTGCTTTGGGCGCTGTTCGCGCAGCCACGGCCATTGATTTTGCTACCGCCAAAACCCCTTCCACCTCCGCTTTCTTATCTTCAATCATCGGCATTTGAATTCCTCCTGGTTGCTGTTATTGCTAAAAGTTGAAAGCTCAAAATTGAACGCATGCGTAGAGTCTTAATTGTTGTTTCTTTGTATTTTATGCAAAAAACCAATACACAAGCACCAAATTACAAACAAATTACAAATTCCAATATCCAATGACCCAAACAGGTTTGGAATGTTTGTTCTTGGAAATCACGTCCGTGTTTCGAATTTTGAATTTCGGTCATTGTTATTTGCTTGGAATTTCCCAGATAAAATGGGATTTATAGAATCGCTTCACTCCAACCGGGTTATCCGGGCTATAATTTAAAAAAGCCTCTAAAAGTCAATCAATTAGCGGCTCCTCATTTATCTTTTTCAAATACTGGTCCCATTCCATGGGCAGAAAATGTTTTTTTGCATTGTTACAGGTTTTGCAGGCCGGCACCACATTGCCCTTTGTGCTCTTTCCGCCCCGCGCCAAGGGTACGATATGATCCATTGTCAGTTCTTTGGGCGGGGACGATTGCCCGCAATATCCGCAAACGCCTTTGGCGACCCGTCTCTTCCACCATTGGGATTCACGCAGCTGCCTTGCTTTATGACGCTCTCTCCTGACGGTGGTGTCGTCAATTTCAAATTCGAAAGGATCCATAATTCTTAAAATATTCAAGCCAACTTCGCCAAAGTAACTTTAGCTACGACGGCTAAACAGTCAATTGAAAACTTTATTATGATTGCAAATCGGGCATTATTCGGAAACCACAGAAAGCCCGAGTCGGTCCAGCCAGCACACAATCTCGGTGTTCAGCATGGCATAATATGCTTCAGAACCCCCAAGCCCCCGTCTGCCGAAAAAATAATTCATTTCAAGGAAAAGCGGCTCATTCTCTGTCTCCCGGCTTGAAAAAATAGCATCAAATGCAGCCAGATTAATGCTGGTTTTATCGCAGAATTTTAGTATATAACGAGACGCTTTTGCTTTAAGGTCCGGGTCGGACAACCTGTCTAACGCCGCTCCTTTTGCTAGACTGGTGAAAAACCCATCGGTTGCATTTGAAACTCGCCAGTATGTGACAAGCCGCCCGCCGATAACCACAATCCTTAGTGACCGGTCAGTAGGGATATACTCCTGTATTAGAAACCCGGTTTGTCCGGATTGTTCAAACCTTTCCGCATGATCCATTATCCTGTCAAAGTCCTCGCCGGATCGCATAAGACAGACCGTTTCTCCCTCTCCGCCCCATGCAAGCTTGAATACAAAGGGTGTCGCTTCAATCCGATTTCTCCAGCCTTCCCTCTCCGTATGATCTAAATCTCCAACACGCATGTAGCACCAGGTGTCGGGGTGGGGGAGATTTTCTTTCTTGAAAAGTGCGATATCACCGATCTTTCCGGGATACCGGAACCGGGCTTCATAGTTTGGAAAGATATAGGGGCAATGGTCACGCGCCATTTCGTAGAGGGACTGGCCACAGCCCTGGGGAAGAATAACAGCACCAGCGGTTTTAATGGCAGATCGTTCATCCGGTCCGGGTTCCCGGCCGGCACATATGATATTCCGGTCTCCAATAAAGCACGGGTGAAAAGATAAAATCATTAATATCCGAACTGTCGGAGAGCTTTGGTATCCTTGCTCCAGTTCTTCTGAACACGGACGAAAAGCTTCAAAAACACCTGGCTGCCCAGCATTCGCTCGATGTCTTTTCTGGCAACCTCGCCGATCTGTTTGAGCTTTCGCCCACCATTGCCGATGACGATACCCTTTTGGGAATCACGCTCCACATGGATCGAGGCATGGATTTTCACAAGACCCCGGTTCACATCTTCGCTAAATACTTCTACGGTAACGGCGATGGAATATGGAATTTCTTGACCCGTTAGCCGAAACACTTTTTCTCGAATCATTTCGGCGGCAATAAACCGCTCCGGAATATCGGTGATTGAATCCTCCGGAAAATAGGGAGGTCCATGAGGGAGTGCCGTTTCCATTACCTCAAGCAAGGTGTCGATCTGGGTGCCCTGCTTGGCAGAGACGGGAACCACCTCCCTGAATTCATAAAGCGCCGCCCATTCTTCAATAACCTCTAATATCTTGGCTTTATCGACTCCGTCAATCTTGTTAACGGCCAGAATTACCGGCCGGTTTTGTTTTTTAAGGGCTTCGAGCAGAATGGCGTCTGACGACGGATCCGGGTGGGTCACATCGATCATGAGTAAAATTAGATCGGCATCGCCCATAGCGCCCAAGGCCACACCCACAATTCTGATATTGAAAATATTCTCCGCCCTGTGGATGCCGGGGGTATCGATAAATACCATTTGAGAACAGGGGCGGTGAACAACGCCTAATATCCGGTTTCGCGTGGTTTGGGGTTTTTTGGAAGTAATCGAAATCTTCTCACCGAGTACCCGGTTCAAGAGGGTTGATTTTCCCACGTTGGGAGCGCCGACAATGATTACAAAACCGGATTTGAAATCAGAACGATCGTCATGGGCTACGGGTTTATTCATGCCTTATCCTAACCCGGATAAACCGGTTGGAGCGAAGCGATTCTATAAATCCCATTTTATCTGGGAAATTCCAAATCACAAATGTCAAATTCCAAGCAAATAACAATGACCGAAATTCAAAATTCGAAACACGGACGTGATTTCCAAGAACAAACATTCCAAACCTGTTTGGGTCATTGGATATTGGAATTTGTAATTTGTTTGTGATTTGGTGCTTGTTATTTGAGATTTTGACAGTTGGTGCTTGTGTTCTTGTTTTTGCATAAAACACACAGAAATAACAATTAAGATCCCAAAAGCGTCTCAATGGCCGTCCACAGCACCTCTTTTCCGAAACCGGACTTGGCGGAAAAAAGAATGAGGTCCGAATCCTCCAGGCTCAACGATTCGGCAATCTCTTTTCTCTGCTTTCCCTGTCTGGCCTTGGAAAGCTTGTCGGTTTTCGTCAACACCAAAATGATTTCTAATCCATTATGGTTTAACCAGTTTATAAAATCCCGTTCTTCCTCTCTCGGAATCCGTCGGATGTCCATGACCAACACAACGCCTTTCAGCGTTTTTCGAGACGACAGATAGGTTTCCACCATGGGACCCCATTTTTTACGAATTTGCAGGGGAACCTTTGCATAACCGTAACCGGGAAGATCGACAAACGTAAAGCCTTCATTAATGGAAAAAAAATTGATCAGCTGTGTCCGGCCGGGAGTGGAACTGGTCTTAACGAGATGTCGCCGGTTCAGGAGTTTGTTGATCAAAGACGATTTGCCGACATTTGAGCGGCCTGAAAAAGCGATCTCGGGCGGATCTGCAGGCGGATATTGAGAGGGTTTGACAGCACTTTTTATGAATTCTGCAGATGTGATGACCATATGAAATGCCTAAAGTGATCTAAAATGCCTAAAGTCATTAACTTTAGCTCACTTTAGTCACTTTTCACTTTAGCTCACTTATTATTGAGGTACCGTTCCAGCCGATCCATCCCCTCGGCAATTTTCTCGATGGAACTGGCATATGAAAGCCTGAGATAGCCTTCCCCGTTTTCGCCGAAATCGATGCCCGGAGCCACGCCCACGTGGGCTTTTTCCAGAATATCAAATGCCAGGCCGTAGGAATCATTGGAGACGTGTTTGGCATTTGCGAAAATGTAGAAAGCCCCTGTCGGTTCCACGGTGATACCGAATCCCATTTCTTTAAGTCGCCGTACCATAAATTTCCGGCGTTCGTTATAAATCTCTTTCATCCGGGCAACATCATCGCCGCAGTATTTAAGTGCGGCAATACCCGCTTTTTGAACAAAAGCGTTGGCAGAGATAAAGAAATTCTGCTTAACCTTTTGAATGGATCGAATAAACGGTTTGGGTGCGATCACATACCCCAGCCGCCATCCGGTCATTGCGTAAAGCTTTGAAAACCCGTTCAGAACAAACGCATGGTCCGTAAATTCCAGAATGGAGTGTTCCTTCCCCTCATAAACCAAACCGTGGTAAATTTCATCTGAAACGATGTAAGGCGAAAATTCGGCAATGGCCGCCATTCTTTCCTTGGACAGCAGGTTTCCGGTGGGGTTGGACGGGGAGTTGATAAATATGGCCTTTGTCTTTTCCGTAATTTTTTCCTTGATGGCCTCCGGTCGGTACTGAAAGCCGTCTTCTTCATAAACTCGTACTGTGACCGGCTCTCCTTGAACAAACTTAATGAAGTTCGGGTAGCATGCATAATGCGGGTCGGAAATAATGACCTGATCTCCCGGCTCAAGAAGAGCGGAAAACACAACAAACATCGCGGGGGAGGTCCCCGAGGCAATTACGATTTGTTCGGGATCCACCGATACGTTGTAGGTGTTATGGTAATACTCGCTGATGGCTTCTCTGAGTTCCGGAATTCCCAGGCTGTGAACATAATGCGTATGCCCTTCGTCTAAAGCCTGACATGCGGCTTCCTTTATCCTGGGCGGTGTATCAAAGTCGGGTTCACCAACTTCCAGATGGATGATGTCGACCCCTTCACGTTCCATTTCATGGGCCTTTTCAAGAACATCCATAACAATAAAGGAAGAAATCGCCTGGATTCGTTTGGAAGTCATTTACACCACCTATTATGCAAAATGGAGTATTGGAATAATGGAATAATGTTTTAAAAACCCAATACTCCAGTTCTCCATCACCTCTTTCGTAATACAGTGCCCCCGGTGTCACCTATGATTCAAAAAATCCTAAGAAAGCGGGTTAGACCACTTTATTTAGTGGATATTCGATAATGCCTTCTGCACCTTTTTTGAGCAGCTCGGGGATCAAATCTCTCACAACATCTATACCCACTATGATTTCCACAGCAAACCAGTTTGAATTATACAGGGGCGAAACTGTCGGTGCATTGAGGCTGGGAAGCAATTCCATAACCCCGTTCATTTTCTCTTCCGGCACATTCATTTTAAGCCCCACCAGCTTCTCACCCAAGAGCGCGCCCTTCAGCAGCAACGCAATCTGTTCGATTTTTTCTCTTTTCTCCGGGTTTTTCCAGACGTCGTGGTTTGCAATCAGTTGCGTGTTGGTTTTCATCATTTCATGGATGATTCTAAGACCGTGGGCTTTGATGGTGCTTTCCGTTTCCGTAACCTCTACAACGGCATCGGCCAGTCCGGAAACCACCTTGGCCTCTGTGGCTCCCCAGGAAAATTCAATCGTTACGGTGATATTCCGCTCTTCGAAATATCGTTTGGTGAACTGGAGGAGTTCCGTTGCTATCTTTTTTCCTTCCAGATCTTCTATTTTCTGGACTTCGGATTCAAACGGCACCGCAACAACCCATCGGGCCTGACGGGAACTGACCTTGGAATAGACCAGATCTGCCACCATATGGATATCGGAATTGTTTTCTGCAATCCAGTCTTTCCCGGTCAATCCGGCATCCAGGGTACCGCTTTCAACATATCGAGACATTTCTTGAGCGCGACATATGGCACACTCAATGGAATCGTCATTTATTTCCGGAAAATAGCTTCTGCCGTTCACATTAATATTCCATCCGGAGCGCTTAAACAATTTGATCGTTGCGTTTTGCAAGCTTCCTTTGGGAATACCGAGTTTGAGCCGTTCTTTCACGCTTTATATACCTCCTCGGGGTCAAATAAAGGGGTTCCGACAACCTCTATTTTATCATTTACCACCTGCATATGGAAACAGCTTCGATGACCGGTATGGCATGCAGCTCCTCCTGTCTGTTCGATCCGTAACAATACCGTGTCTTTATCGCAGTCGATCCAGATCTCCTTAACACGTTGGGTGTTTCCCGATGTCTCACCCTTTACCCAGAGCGATTCTCGGCTTCGGCTGAAATAGGTTGCCTTACCGGTATTAAGGGTTTTTTCCCATGCATCCCGGTTCATATAGGCAAGCATGAGAACATCTCCCGTCTCGTGGTCCTGCACAATGGCCGGAACCAATCCGCCGAGCTTATCGAAATTAAGCTGTGTCATGCCATATTCCTGTTCGTAACTGATGGGGTTGTCTCTTTTGTCAAAACCATAAACGAAAATTAATATCCGCAATCCGGCTCAAAGTCAATGCCCTTTTTCAGGACACACAGTTTCTTGCTTAACAAAACGTTATTTGATAGTTTAACCCCGCACGGTAATATAGGTGCTTAATTATTATTATTTTCCATTTTATGGAAATACCAATACACAAGCACCAAATTAAAAACAAATCTCAAATTTCAATATCCAATGACCCAAACAGTTTCGGAGTGTTTGTCCATTGAACCAAAATCATATACATGTTTCGAATTTGGGATTTCGGTCATTGTGATTTGTTTGGTATTTGATATTTGTGATTTGGAATTTCCGGTTTAGCCGGGTTCGGTTTTAACCGTTCCTTAGCTCAGCGAACTTACTGGTTTTAAATTTAGTTTTGCCCGTACAATATGCACAAGGATAAAAGCAAAAAACAAATCCTGAAAGAGCGAGCCGAAAAAACAAAAAAAACCGGGGCCTCGTGGCTTTTTCGCTGGTTTGTCTGGTTGTTCATCCTGACCACATTGAGTGGAGCGGCAATGATGGCCGGCGTATATTGGTATTTAAGCGAGGACCTTCCCAAGATAACCTCGCTCACAGATTATCGACCCGCCATTATCACCACTGTATACTCGGACGACAATCGGAAAATTGCCGAGTTTTTTCAGGAAAGAAGGGTTGTCATTCCCCTTTCAAAAATGCCCGACATGCTTATTAAAGCCTTTATCGCTGCAGAAGATGCACGATTTTATAAACACAAAGGGATCGATTTCTTCAGCATCATACGGGCGTTTTTTAAAAACATAGAAGCCGGAGCCATTGTTCAGGGTGGAAGCACCATCACCCAACAGGTGACCAAGTCTTTCTTTTTGACTCCTGAAAAAAACTACACCCGCAAAATTAAAGAAGCCATTCTGGCGTATCGAATCGACAAGGCATTTTCTAAACAGGAAATACTCTTCCTGTATTTAAACCAGATCTATCTCGGACATGGCGCATATGGTGTGGAAGCGGCTGCTGAGAATTACTTCGGAAAAAGCGTGCAGGATATGATTCTGGCCGAATCCGCCATGCTGGCCGGTCTTCCCCAGGCCCCCAGCAGACATTCACCGTTCAGGCATCCGGAAAGAGCAAAAGAACGACAGATCTATGTGCTGAATCGTATGGTGGAAGAAGGATTCATTTCTAAAGAGGAAGCCACAGAGGCCATAAATATCAACCTGGATATTAAACCGAGACGGAACGTCTATATCGAAGAGGTCCCCTTTTATACGGAGCACATTCGGCGGTATGTCGAAGACAAATATGGTCGAGATATGCTCTACAGAGAAGGCCTGCAGATTTACGCCGCAGTCAATCTGGAAATGCAGAAGATTGCCAGAGCGGAAATCGAAAAAGGACTCCTGGACCTTGATAAACGCCAGGGCTACCGGGGTCCCATCAAGCATCTGGCAGCTGAAGAAATCGAAACGTTTTCAAAAGAACTTCAAAATCAATACGCGATCGATCTTCTCGAATCCGGAAAAACAGTAACGGGTGTGGTTATATCCATTGACGATAAAGAAAAACGGGTTACCGTGCGGATGGGCAATGCCTTGGGTGAAATCGACATGAAGGATATGAAATGGGCCAGAACGCCGAATCCTGAAGTGGCCTATTATGAGGACACGCTCCGACACCCTAAAAATGCATTGAAGGTTGGCGATGTTATTCTGGTTCGACTGAAAGAGAAGATTCCGGATTCAGACATGTGGAGCCTGAAACTGGAACAGGTCCCCAAAGCCCAGGCAGCGCTTCTTTGTTTGGAATCGGAAACCGGATTTGTAAAAGCCATGGCGGGCGGGAGAGATTTCAGAGCGACTCAGTTCAATCGGGCCATTCAATCCCGGCGCCAGCCGGGATCGGCATTCAAACCGATCATCTATGCAGCGGCCATCGACAAAGGCTTCACCCCGGCAACGATTATTATCGACTCTCCGATTGTCACCAAAGACTTGGAACGGGATTTTACCTGGAAACCCAAGAATTACGAAGAAAAATTTCATGGCCCCACGTTGTTGCGCCAAGCCCTTGCCAAATCCCGGAATGTGATCACCATTAAGATATTAAGGGACATCGGTGTGGGCTATGCCATCGATTATGCGAAAAAACTCGGCATAAATTCGGAGTTGAGCAGAAATCTGTCCATCGCCCTTGGCTCCTCGGGCATCTCTCTGCTGGAAGTGGTCAATGCCTACTCTGTTTTCAACAATTCCGGATACCTCGTTGATCCGATCTTTATCACCAAGATAAAGGACCGGTACGGAAACATCATCGAAGACGCAAAACCGGTGAAAAAAAAGGTGATGGAAGAAAGCACCGCCTATATTATGACCAGCCTGTTAGAAAGTGTGGTAAAGGAGGGCACCGGTCGCAGAGTTCGGGCCCTCGGCCGTCCGGTAGCCGGAAAAACCGGTACCACTAACAATCTTTTTGATGCATGGTTTGTGGGATACACGCCAAGGTATAATACCGGGGTGTGGGTCGGCTTTGATGAAGGGGGGTCCCTTGGAAAAGGGGAAACCGGCTCGAGAGCGGCAAGCCCCATCTGGTTGAGTTTTATGAAGCAGATACTGGATGGAGAACCCGTGAAAGTGTTTCAGGCGCCCAAGGGCGTTGTCTTCGCAAAAATCGATGCGGAAACCGGCTTGCTGCCCATTCCGGAATCGAAAACGGTAATCTTTGAATGCTTCAAAGAAGGTACCGTTCCCACCCAACACACCAATAAACCTGAAAAAATCAGCGAAAACGAAGAATTCTTCAAGTCGCTCATGTAAAACCTTTTCAGACTTCCTGCCATAAACCTCTATAGTCAGCCTCTCAGAACAGATGGCCTCATAAAAAGTGCCAAGTTCAAGGCGCGCGAATCTCGTGTCACGAGGCGTACTGACAGTACGTCGCAGTGACAGCGAGATGAAGTACAACGCAGAAATTGGGCTTTTTACGAAGACATCAAGGGTCGATCAGCTTATTCTGAATGGCAAACCTGGACAACTCTGCATTGTTTCGAAGATGGAGTTTCTTGAGCAGACGAAGCCGGTAGGTGTCTACGGTTTTGACGCTGATATGATAGGAATCTGCAATCTCCCGATTGGTCTGCCCTAACGCCAGCCGTCTCAACACCTGAAGCTCTCGGGTGGAAAGGGTGTCCATGGGCGATTGGGATTCGGAGCCCCGGGCCATCCGCAACGCCAGAGATTCGGCTGCCGCTGGTGTAAGAAATCGATTCCCGGCCCTTACTTTTTGAATGGCCTTTACCAGCTGGTCCGGTGCAGATCGTTTGGTAATATATCCCATGGCTCCTGCTTCAATAGCCCGAACAACGTATTGTTCCTCTTCGTGCATGGTCAAAACCAGAATGGGCAGGTCGGGGAGGAGGGTTTGAAGCTGACGAATAACTTCCAACCCGTCCAATCCGGGCATGGAAATATCAATAACCGCCACATCGGGTGTTGTTTTGCGAATCTGCTGAATCGCTTCGTTCCCGTCAGAGGCTTCGGCAACCACCTCCATTTCACCGCTATCCTCTACAATCCGCCTCAATCCGGCCCGAACGATACTGTGGTCATCCGCCAAAAGAACTCTAATCAACTCATCCCCCCGTCAATGGGCATATTGCACACGATCCGGGTCCCTTTTCCTGCAGCAGAATGGATTTCGAGCTCTCCTCCGGCCAGGTTCGCTCTTTCCCGCATGCCGGCAAGTCCGAAGCCTTCCGACTCGCTCAGTTCAAAGAGATTAAACCCTTTTCCATTATCCACCACATTGAGAAGCAGGCCGCCGTTTTGAGCTTCCACCTTGACCTCGATGTGGCTTGCAGCAGCATGTCGGGCAGCATTGGTTAATGCTTCCTGGGCGATCCGATAGGCTGCGGTCGCCAGAGTTTCGCTCACATCCGGAACATCGGCATGTTCGAAGACACAGGTGATTCCGGTTCGCCTTTCAAAATCAGTGGCATATGCTTCCAGCGCGTCTATGAGACCCAAATCATCCAGAACACCGGGTCGCAATCGAAATGCCATCCTGCGGACTTCTTCAATGGTCTTATCGATCAATTCGCACATGCTCAATGCCCGCAAAGCTGATTTGGGGTCTATTTCTTTCAGTCGATCCAGCATCCAGGATGAATCAATACGAAGGGCCGTCAAGACCTGACCCAGTTCGTCATGGAGTTCTCGTGCAAGGGCGGATCGTTCTTTTTCCTGTTCGTCCATAATGCTTCCGGAGAGCAATCGGAGCTGGTCCTGTGCTTTCTTCAACGCGGTAATATCGGTGGAGATTCCTCCGACACCGTTTATATTTCCGGATTCATCATATACCGGAAATTTAACCGAAAGATAGGTGTGAAGGCCGTCCGGCTGGAGAATCTTTTCCTCCACCTGGCAGTGATTTTTGACCGAAACAACTTTTTGATCATGGGTTCGAAACTGGTCCGCAACATCCTTTGGGAGGATCTCGTAATCTGTTTTTCCACGGATCATTTCATTTTGAACCCCGAATAATTCCTCGTAACGTGAGTTGACCAGCATATAGCGACCGTCAGCATCCTTGATGTAAACGAAAGCCGGCGTATATCTCAGGATGCTGGAAATTTCTTCTGTCCGCTTCTTTACCTGGCGCTCCAGATCCTTTGAATAGAGACTCAGGGCCTCCTTGGCGTTTTTCAGAGCCTCTTCAGCCCGTTTCCTCTCCGTGACATCGAAGGATATGGCCAATGAACGTTTAATTTTTCCATCCTCACCTCGAATGCCGATGGCGGACAGCAGAAAATCCCTCACCTCCCCTGTTTTGGTAACAAACTGGTAGGATATGTCTTTTGAAAAACCGGTTTTGAAAAATGCGGGGATGAAGGTTTCTTCGGCATATTTTCGGGAATTTTCCGTAAAAAATTCCGTCAGCTTTCGACCGATCACCTCTTCTCTGCGATAACCGAGGGCCGCGGCCCAATAATCGCTGACACTCAGCAGATTACCCTCTGAATCGATGGAGTGGAGCATGGCCGGAGTGTTGAGGTACAATGTCCGATACCTCTCTTTGCTCTCCTGAAGGGCTTTCTCAAATGCCTTTCTCCGCGCGATTTCATAGCTCGCTTTCCGATATAAGAGAAAGACGGATAGACCGATCAGTAAACAGAGGGTCAAAACAATGGGGCCGGTAACACTGATGATCGGATCGGATATCCTTTTGGATATGGCCTTGGCATCACGCAGCTCAAATACATGCCAGCCCGGATAATTATCCAGCTGTCTTTTATGGAACAGATAAGTGTTTCCGGACCGATCCATCAAATGATTGTTATTCTTTTGTTCCAGCCCGATCCAAACCCACGGTCCTCTACCGAACTGGAGAGATTCGGCAATCTCTGAAACATCATTTTCGGTGAGTTTCCAAAGAGAATGATAGAGCCAGTCTTTTCGATTGGAGATAAACACAATCCCTCGCGGATCGGTTACGAGTACAATCCTGTCTAAATCCGGACCCAACTCTTTTTCTGTCCGTTCAATAGGCATCTTGATGACAACGACTCCCACCGGCGATTTGATGTTGTCTGAATAAATCGGATGACTGTAATAGGCCCCCCGTTTCCCGGATGTGATTCCGAGAGCCAAATACGTGGCTGAATGTCCCTTGATCGCCTTTTGAAAATACGGCCTAAAGATAAAGTTCTTTCCCACAAAACTGTCAGGGGCATTCCTGTTGCTGGAGGCAATGGTGTTCCCTTGGGGATCCATAAGATAACAAACATCCGTATTCAAGGTTTCCTGAAAATGATCGAGCATGGCGTTTGCGCTTGCAAGGTTGGATTCATCGGACTGGATCAGGACATCCTTTAAAGCGTGCATTCCGGCAAGGGTTTTGGTCGGTCTAATACTTTCCGAAAGAAAGGCGGAAAAATTCTTTTTAACCATGTCGGCATGGGCCACTGCCTGTCTCTCCGCTTCCTTAAGCGCGGATTCCTTAAGAGATGAATAATAGAGGAAACCGCCTATTGAAGCCGATAAAAACGCGAGGAGCGCCAATACAAAAAGGATAATTCTTAAATTCACGAATTTCTATCCCAATATAACTTATTGAAGATGTTAGGTTATTACCACACGAGATTTTAGAAAACAACATTATCCGCTTTAATCACCCGGCAAAAATCTCTTGACAGCAAAAAGGGTTGCGATAATACTCCCACGGTCGATATTAGAACTTAGTTCGCTTCAGTCTTCGCTCTACGAGCTACGACGGGACAAGACGCCCTGACAAGTCGCTCACCATTGGAATACTGGAATATTGGAGCGCTGGAATGATGAGCTATAGAAGTTTCATCAAGTTTTTGCTATCCTGCGAACAAAAACAACGAATGAAAGGGAACCCTGAACGGTGAACTCTGAACCTGTGAACGCCTACAACAAACCTTCTCAGCTTGACCGATTTGAAATCCGGATTGCCGGGTTCGGAGGCCAGGGTGTGGTCACCATTGGAAGAATTCTGGGTGTTGCTTTTACGGTGCATGATCGGAAAAATTCCGTGAATACCCAGTCTTATGGCCCGGAGTCCCGGGGCGGCGCCTGCAGGTCTGAAATCGTGATGTCCGATGGTGACATTAATTATCCTTACGTAAGAAAGGCGGATGTTTTTGTATGTCTTTCACAAACCGCGTATGACACCTACATCCATGATCTAAAGGAGGATGGCTTGCTCCTGCTGGATCCCAATTCGGTACCGACCGACAGCATTGACGATGGATATAAATTCTATTCCATACCCGCCATGGAGTTGGCCCGACAAATCGGCTCCGTTAAATTTCAAAACACCGTTGCTTTGGGAGCGCTTTACGTATTGATCAAAGAACATTTAAATGAAGAATCATTACGAAAAGCCATTGCCGAAAGTGTTCCTCGGGAAACTCTGGAAGAAAATATAAAGGCCTTTGGTATCGGCCTAGAACATATGAAAGCGCATTATGCCGAATAATAGACACATACAACCAGGAGTTCACTATCTTCAGGGAAGCCAGGCGTGTGTTGAAGGGGCCATCATTGCCGGCTGCCGTGTTTACGGCGGCTATCCAATCACCCCGGCATCGGAAGTCATGGAGCATGCCGCCTTACGCATTCCTCAGATCGGAGGCCGCTTCATACAGATGGAGGACGAAATCGCCTCTGCCTGCATTCTCCTCGGTGCATCATGGGGCGGCGCAAAGGCAATGACAGCCACTTCAAGCCCGGGATTCTCATTGATGCAGGAGACCATTTCCTACGGTATCATGTCTGAAACCCCCCTGGTGATTGTGGACGTTCAGAGACCGGGACCCGGCCAGGGTTATATCACAACCAGCCAGGAAGATGTGATGCAGGCCCGGTGGGGTCATCATGGCGAAGGCTCCATCATCGCCCTGGCACCGGCCTCGGTACAGGAGATGTTCGAATTCACCATCGAAGCCTTTAATCTTTCGGAAAAATGGCGCACGCCCGTCTTGCTCATGGCGGAAGAGACCGTTGCCCATATGCGGGAACGCCTCATCGTTCCACCGCTTGAAGAAATTCGAATCGTTAATCGTAAAAAACCTCAGGATCTTGGAATTGCGCCTGAAAATTATCTTCCTTGGGGTCATGATATGGTGGCTCCCATGGCAAACTGGGGAGAAGGATACAATGTCAATTTAATCGGCCTGGTTCACCTGGAAGACGGCAATGTAACAAAATATGACCTGCAAATGCATGACGCGTGTGTGAAACGGTTTTATCATAAGATTGAAGACAATGTTGATACCATATCTCAAATTGAAACCGCACACTTCGAGAAATGCAAACACCTGGTCGTATGCTATGGGTCGGTATCACGGACGGCTATCGAAGCGGTCACTGAAGCCAGAAAGGAACACAACCTTGAGATCGGATATTTAAGGCTTAAGACGCTTTGGCCTTTTCCGGAAAAGAAACTGCGATCACTCATCAAAAAAGTGGACACTATTTTTGTCCCCGAAATGAACCTGGGAATGATGAAACATCCCATCACAGAAGCCTTAAGAGATCGATGTCGAAAAATTATATCCATCCCAAGCTTAGGCAGTCTTCACACGCCGGAATATATCTTGTCGGTTATCCATGAGGAGTTGAAATGAAAAAACACCCCATGCTGAAATATCTGAAGGAAGAAGGGCCCATGGGAGACCGGCTGCCGATGATCCTGTGCCCGGGCTGTGGGTCCGGTCAGGTGTTGAATGCCGCATTTCATGCCATCGACAAAATCATCGAAGAAGACGGAATTGCTAAAGAAAATTTCGTGTTCATCACCGGTGTCGGATGCTCGGCACGGTTGACCAGCCATTATCTGAATTTCGATTCGGGATGGACCATTCACGGCCGGACATTACCCATCGCAACCGGAGCGCTCCTGGCCAACCCCGAGCTCAGGATCATCGTCATCACAGGAGACGGGGATACCGGCGCCATCGGCGGCAACCATTTTATTCATGCCTGCCGTAGAAATATCGACCTTACGATTCTCTGTATCAACAACGGCCTCTATGGAATGACCGGCGGCCAGGTGGCCCCCACAACCGGAATCGGATTAAAAACCTCTACAACGCCGTACGGCAATACGGAAGAGAGTTTCGATCTAAGTAAAATGGCGGAAACAGCCGGGGCAACCTATGTGGCCCGCTGGACCACCGCCCACCCGCGTCAAACCGTGCGCGCCATCATGAAAGGGGTTCGGAAGAAGGGAACCGCGTTTATCGAAATCATGTCTCAGTGTCCGGTGCATTGGAAAGAAACCCCGGTAGATATGCTCAAGGCACTTAAGAAAAATTCGGTTCGGTTGAAAGGAGACGAGGCTGTTCCGAACGGAAAAATTCCGATCGGGGAATTCTGCAACATCGAAAAACCGGAATGGATCGAAAGCTACCAAAAAGTCATCGATCAATTTAATTAAATACTTTCAGCTTTGAGCCTTCAGCTTTCAGCTCATTTTTACTGGCTAACAGGCAAACTGATGAACAAACTTCACATCCACCCCAAATACTGCAAGGGCTGTCAAATCTGCGTTGAGATGTGCCCCAAACAGGCCCTTAAACCCTCCGACAAAATGAATGCCAAAGGTTATCTTCTGCCGGTGGAAGATGACATGTCCCGCTGCAATGCCTGCCGAGAGTGCGAGATCCTGTGCCCGGATTTCGCCATCGCCATCGAAACCGATGATGAGTGATTATCACCCTTTTCTTGACCGGCATCGATAATCACGACCACACATATTGCACACCATGTTGTAGATTTGCATTGTAATTTTACAATAAGCTTGGCATAAAGCATCTTATGGATATAACGACCTTACCACGCCTGCTTCAGCGACCCGATCGTTCTTTTTTTCTGTTCGGCCCGCGGGGGACGGGCAAGAGCACATGGCTGCAACAGGTTATACCCGACGCCCTGCGTTTGGACCTTTTGGATGCATCCCTGTTTCTTGAGCTTTCCCGTGATCCCCATCGCCTCGAAGCCCTTGTCGGCAGTGAACCCGAAGGTAATTGGGTGGTGCTGGACGAGATTCAGAAGATACCTGCGCTTCTGGACGAGGTCCATCGCCTTATGGAGTCGCGCCGGTGGCGCTTTGCCCTCTGTGGCTCATCCGCACGCAAACTGCGTCGAGGCGGTGCCAATCTTCTTGCCGGACGGGCACTAACACTTTCCATGGAGAGTTTTTCAGCGGCTGAGCTGGTTGACGAGTTCAATTTGGACTTTGCATTGGGTTGGGGGCTGCTGCCTTTTGTGCGCAACGAACCGGACGCTGCTGCGGACATCCTTGCCGCTTACGTGAATACCTATCTGAAGGAGGAACTGCAGGCCGAAGGGCTGATCCGCAATGTTCCGCCGTTTGTGCGTTTTCTTGCCGTCGCCGGCCAGCTAAACGGCCAAATACTTAATATGCAAAATATCTCCCGAGAGGCCGCCGTGGCCCGCAGCACGGTGGACACCTATTTTGCTGTTTTAAACGATACCCTGCTCGGCCACATCTTGCCGCCATGGCGGCCGGGTCTCAAGGTGCGCGAGGCTGCTCAACCCAAGTTTTACTGGTTCGATCCCGGAGTCGCACGGGCCGCAGCCGGCCTGCTACGTGATCCGATCGACCGCCTATGGCAGGGAGCGGCGCTTGAAACCCTGCTCTACCACGAGTTACGAGTATACAACGAGATCAGCCGCAAGCATCGACCCATAGCATATTATCGAACCCCGGCAGGTGTTGAGGTGGACTTTGTCATCGAAACCGCTCGCCGACGGCCGCAAAAGCCCCCGCGGGTGGTTGCCATAGAAGTCAAGCGTTCCGAACGGTGGGATCGGTCATGGGGCAAGCCGATGCTCAGCCTGGAAGCCTCTGCCGGTGTCAAAGTGGATCGAATGATCGGCGTCTATTGCGGATTGCGCAGCTACCGGTTTGATAATATTCAGGTTTGGCCGGTGAAAGATTTTGTTAAAGCGCTGTTCGCCGGAGACGTGTTCTGAATTGAAATTGATTGAATCAAGGTAGAACGGCCAGTTACCCAACTGCCCCCTCACAGATCCAGGCGTGCGGTACTCCCGCACCGGGCTCTTCGGATCTGCTCACAGTGCCTCCGTTCCGTTAGTGGCCAAACATGTGGAGACGAAGGCCGGCGTCCTCGCCCACATGGCCGCACGATTTTTCAGTACTTCTTTTGCGAACCGCTGTTCTTTCCCGCGTTTTTAAACACGAACACGAATTTTTAACAGCACGATCCACGACAAAATGGCACAAACGAGAGGGCCAGAGCAAGTCAACAAAAATGACAGCTTGTATCCCCCGATCGGCAAAGCAATGCCTCTCAAAAATAGTCCTGTCAGCTGCCAGCCAAATTATAGTAGCTTTTTAAAAAACATATTGACCTTCAAATTCATCTGAAAATCGAATTAAAAATCTGGACCTGGCAATACCTTATTGTCCAAATCACCACCTGAACTAGTATAGCGTTTCAATAAAATATAGACATAAAGGTTGTTTTATGATATTATGCCTCCATTGAATAACCCTTTACGATGGAGGCAGCCATGGCCAGGAAAACCCGAAGGTCGAAACTTG
>DUZK01000020.1 GCA_013349495.1 Deltaproteobacteria bacterium | reverse complement strand
AGCGAATTCAAATATTCGAAAAACCTGCAAAAAGAAATGGTCCGGACGAAAACGGTATCGGTCAATGTCTCGAGTTTTCGGTATCGGATTCGGGAATCGGAATTAAAAAAGCAGATCAAAAACGAATCTTCCGCGCCTTTGAGCAAGCAGATGAGCTGCACGATCAACCATGCACCGGAACAGGACTCGGTCTTTCCCTGTCTAAAAAGCTGGTCGAACTTCATGGAGGAAAAATTCGGGTCGAAAGTGAAGGCAGTAACAAAGGCAGTACGTTCCGCTTCGTTATTCCCATCAACTCCGATTAGGACTCACCGCCTGATCTTCCACTTCGCTATCTTTGGGTATTCGTGACATAAACTTCTCTCCCCAATTATTTGCAGTATTGCATAAGATTCTACGATGGACTATTTCAGACACATAAAGATGATTCAGAAAGGTATTTGATTTGATTCATCGTAAAAAAATCGCGTCATTTTGGCTTTCGGAGGGTTAAATGATGAAA
Source organism: Deltaproteobacteria bacterium (assembly GCA_013349495.1). Taxonomy (GTDB): domain Bacteria; phylum Desulfobacterota; class Desulfobacteria; order Desulfobacterales; family SURF-15; genus DUZK01. Next base: position 26,769 of record DUZK01000020.1, on the reverse strand, counting down.
AGAGTAAGCGTCAATGACCTTCGCAAATTCACCGAAAAGATTCTATTGTCCGCTGGTATTCGTCCAAATGATTCAGTGACCGCCAGTGATGTGATGTTGGAGGCGAATCTTTGCGGTGTCGATTCCCATGGGGTGAGAATGCTTCCCGGGATAGTCGAATTGATTCGTAACGGAAAGGTTAACCCTACGGGCAACATCAGGATAATAAATGAGACTCCCGTGATTGCCCATCTGGATGGCGATCGGGTAATCGGAAGCGTCATCGGGGTTTACGCCATGAATAGGGCTGTTGAAAAAGCGAAGGCAGCGGGCGTTGGATTGGTCGTGGTAAAAAATTCGACCCATTGGGGACGCCCGGCTTACTACCCTGCCCTCGCCGCCCGCAAAGACTGCATCGGAATCTGTTTCACCAATACGGAGACCAACATGCCGGCATGGGGCACAAAAGAACATAGACTGGGAAACGGCCCTTTGAGCATCGGGGCGCCGAGAATCGGCATCAACCCGGTGGTTCTAGACATCGCCATGTCACAGGCAGCCTGGGGAAAAATAGCAATTTTCAAACAGCTGGGAAAGAAAGCTCCCCCGGGATGGGGGCTGGATAGTGAAGGCCACCCGACCGATGATCCGGATGCGATCATGAAAAGCGGTCAGGCGCTTCCCATGGGGCAGCACAAGGGTTCGGGATTATCCCTCATGATCGATATCATGACCGGTATCCTCTCCGGCGGACTGAACAGTGCGGAACTCGTTGCCGAAGGAAAAGATCAGCCCTGGGCCTCTGCTTATTCCCAGACCTTTATGGCCATCGATATTTCCTTTTTTTCGCCCTTGGAATTATTTAAAAAACGCGTGGACGAATTGATCGCACATGTAAAGAGCGCCGAACCGAGTGAAGGGTTTGAGGAAATATTGATCCCAGGCGAAAGGGCATGGCGGGAACGGGCGATCCGTGAAGAAGAAGGGATTCCGGTTGCTGCCCTCTCAATGGACCAGCTTCGAAAACTGGCTGAACAGGTCGGTGTTCGGTTTCCGATATAAAGTCCAAAGAACCTATTCAACGAACCCTTACATTACCGATCCGAACCTGAGCCTGTGAAGCGGCTTGTTGGGAACCCACCAGAATATTGGTGGATAAAATTTGAAAATTGCCGGGCGTCAATGCCCCGTGCAGGTATAGGGTTCGATTTTGCATCCGCCCCCTTATGTCGGGAGCTGTAATATAGAAAACAGCATAATCGAGGGTGACAGGGCTTTTATTGGTCACTCTCAATAACAGGCTTCCGGCTTGGTCGGGTCCGACCTGGATATTCAAGTATTGAAGCGGCTTTTGCGGCATTTCAAGTCTGGCCAGTGCGATTCTAGCTTTTTGCCCTAATTCATTTTTGGCTTCTGATGCGGCACGAAAATGGGTAATCGCCTTGTTCATATCATTATTCGCCAGTGCCAGATCGCCCAATGAATACTGTGCAACCGCCGTGGGAAGATATTTCACACTCCTTTCCAGATCGGCAGACGCCTCGTAATGCAATCCCATCTGCTTTTTCAACAACCCGCGCTCCAGATAATGGCGGAAATAACGGTCGTTTTGTTGTATGGCCTGATCATAGTCTTGAACCGCCTCATGCGTCCGCCCCATCTGCGTATTAGCGGCTGCACGAAGGGCATATCCCAGAGACTCTCGTGGGACAATTCGAATGGCCGTGTCTGCGAATTGAATAGCCTGCCGGTATTGTTTTTTCAAGATGGCTTTGTATCCCTCATCGACCGCTTCGTAACCCGGGGTCTGTTCACGGAGCACCGTTATCTGTTCTTGATAAGAACCCCGGCCAAGCAAACCGTCTGTTCGCAATGATTTGGCGGTTTCCATATTTGCATCAACCCGCTCCTGGGAAGGGGGATGGGAAGAAAAAAGTCCTTCAAGCCAATTGGGTTGCCGGTTATCGGCCAGTCTCACAAATGTCTGCTGCAAACCCACAGCAGCCGTTGGGTCGAATCCGGCTTTGGACATGTAATGCATGCCGTAAAAATCAGCCTCCAATTCTGCTCCCCTACTGTACTTCTGACCGATCAGGGTCGTGCCGAGACCGGCAGCGCCCAATATAGCATTTTGGTATTGGCTGTAGTCACTGCTTGCAACATAAATGCTCAATCCGATCAAGGCGGCGTTCATCAGCAATCCCCGCTCCATGGATTTTGCCCCGTGCCTTGCGGTAGCGTGAACGATCTCATGACCGAGAACCGCAGCCAGTTCGGCCTCATTGTCGAGCTCGAGGAGCAGACCTCTGTTTATTGCAATTTTGCCTCCGGGCAGGGCCCAGGCATTGGGAACCGAACTGTTGATAATAACGAATTCGAAGGGCAGTTGAGGGCGATCGCTGACTTGTGAGAGGCGATGCCCCACATCCTTAACATATTGGATCAATTCAGGATCGGTTAAATAATCCCCGCCTTGGGATTGCTGGGTATAAAGATAATTATCTTCGCCAACCTTGATTTCATAGGATTCTGAAATCAGATGTAATTCCTGTTTTCCGGTCACAGGATTGGTGGCACACCCGTAAAACAAAAAAGCAAATATGAGATAACTAACTAATAATCGATTTATTATTCTCCTCATCGCAATTCCTCTTGGAAGAAGCGTAGATTCTTACTGGTTCATTTTAAAAATTCATCTTTCACATTTGCAATATGTTGGAATTTAAGATTGATTTTGAACCGCAGAATCCTGAACAAGGAATGTCGAATTTTGAAGTTTTCCTATCACTTCTGCGGTTTTAAATTCCTTGTTCGATATTCGATATTCAAAATTTCAAATATTTTTGCTTAGGGATCTTGCCCGGACAATTGCTGAACATCGGGCCTTCCGGTTGCCCTCAGATTCAACAAGGTTTCCAAATAAACATGCTCACCGGTTTTGCTCTGAGCGGTCTTCTCATCCACATTAAATTCGAACAAAGGTTCTTTCACATAATCGGTGCTCATACTGTCGCTGGCAAGAGATTTCAGTACGATCTCTCCGCAATTAATAGCTTCTTTGATTGAATCAAATTCTTTCCTGCTTTGTTCGGAATGAAGAATGTATCGTCCATCCATGCCGGGGCGAATAACCGCTTTAAACGTCCGATCCACCATTCCCACCACTGCCCCAACGGCAACCGATACATCATACGCTTCCGGCAATACGCACCTACACCCAAGGGGTTTGAATGCTTTTGGAAGGCATGTTGCAGCGGGCGCCCCGGCTCCGATCACAGGGGCGGTCAATGATACCCGTAAATCCAAACCGACCCGACCCGAATCCGGGATTCTGGAATAAAACCAGTATGGGATGAGTTCTGAAAAAGCGTTTTCTTTATCTTCTTCTAAGAAAGCAATGGTTTCCAAGCAGAGTTTTTTACTGATGGTTTCTTCGACTGCGTCGATCAGTTCCGCCTCTTCAATGTTCACATGCCTGGCAAATACTGAGAGGCCGAGCTGTGCGGCTTTTCGGGTACCGAGTTCAAATTGACCGGTTGCGACTCTCAAATCGGTGGGGGTCAACGAACTTCTGAATAGAAGTCCCCGACGTTCCTCACGTTTCAGCTTATCGGCGGCAAACCAGTTATCCGTGTCCGTATATTGGAGATACTCACTGATCAGACCGGAATCCTTAAAATCAGCAGGATTCGGTCCTGTTGTTTCTTTGGGTGAACGGTTTTGAATATAAAAAGAACACGGATGGATTCGTCCAAAAGGGATACGGTCCATTATTCTTAAAATTTTCTCCAGCAATCCAATGACTTCAGGATTTTTCTGAGCAAAGACACATAAAGGAATGGCCCTGCGAGGGCCGACTATCAACGAACGGTCCGAATTTAAGGAAATAAGGCTATCCCCCCCCAGGCCAACGGTTCGGACCTTTGCGGCTTCTACATGGGTTTTCCACTTTCCGACGGTGGCACCTTGGGGATCGATATCAACTTTACCCCCGGCCAAAGATGCCATATCGGTGGTGGTCCCTCCCATATCGACAATTAAGGCATTATCCAATCCGGAAAGATGCCTGGTTCCCAAAATACTTGCAGCCGGACCGGAAAGCAGTGTATCTACCGGTCGATCCATCGCCGTTTGGGCCGACATGAGTGTGCCGTCTCCCCGGACCATCATCAAAGGGGCATCGATTTTGTAATCGGAGATCACGATTTGAGCGGCTTTAATCAGGTCGCTGATCAACGGAATGAGACGAGCGTTCCAGCAGGCGGTGGTTGCGCGTTTAATGGCGTTTAATCGGGCAGATAATCGGTGTCCCCGTACCACGGGCAAGCGGTATCTTTTCCGTATAATCTCGGCAACCCGAATTTCATGCAGCGGATTGCGTACTGAAAAAAAACCGGTTACCGCCACGGCATCTAAACCTTCAATGAACCGATCCAACTGTTCTTCAAAAACATCAATATCAAGCGGCTCTTTTTCCTCACCCGATACCGTATGGCCGCCTTTTACCATCAAAACCCGAGTCGTTTTTGGAAGTTCCTGCGGTACGTCATCATAACCGACAAGTATGATTCCGGCTTCCGCTCCGCGATCTTCAACAATCGCATTGGTGGCAAATGTTGTGGCAAGCGACACCATGGATACTTGTCGGAGAAGTCTTGTATCGATGGTCTCTAATGCAGAAGATATACCCTGGGAAGGATCGGGTTGAGTGGTGGGAGACTTCCGGTATTCCAACACTTTGCCGGTATCAAGTTCCATGATCACCGCATCGGTATATGTGCCGCCGGCATCGATTCCAAGTCCATATTTCTTAGCGCTCATTGTGTTACCCTTTGCAGCCTATAAATAAATTGTCAAGATTTAAGAATCATCGTATTAAGAGTAAGGATTGCCAAACATCAAATCGACTTAAGAAAGGTCTCAGAGATATGAAATGGATCATCGGTGCGTTTTTACATGAAACCAACAATTTTTCGGTCGTTCCCACAGATCTGAATGCGTTTCAAGCACAGGTTTTTAAAACAGGAGATGAGATCATTGAATCGGCTCTCGGGACAAAAACTCCAATCAGCGGATTCATAGATGTAATGAATAAACGCGGAGACCGGATCATTCCTACCGCAGCCGCGTCGGCAACCCCTTCAGGTCTTGTAACCAAGGAAGCCTATAAAACCGTTGCCGATATAATACTAAATGGGGTGAGTCACCATCTGGATTCAGACGGGATTCTGTTGGCTTTACACGGTGCAATGATGGCCGAAGGGTTTGATGATGGTGAAGGTGAACTCCTTGAAAAAATAAGGGCAATCGTCGGTCCGGATATGCCTATTGTTGCGGTACTCGATCTCCATTCCCACATTACCCGGAAAATGTTGGAACATGCCACCATGCTTGTCGGATACCAAAAATATCCCCACACCGATACGTATGAAAGAGGTATCGAAGCTGCGGAGCTGATTACACGTATTGTTCAAGAAGCTGTTTCTCCCGTGTATGCCATCGAACAACCCCCTATTCTCCCACCTTGCAGTACCTGCAATACGGAATCGGGGCTTTATCGATCCCTTTGGGAAGAAGCGCTGAGACCGGATCGCTCTTACCAAATCCTTTCAACATCCATTTTTGCCGGATTTCCCCATGCCGATCATCCGGATGCCGGGATGTCGGTTCTGACATATGCAATGGACCAGGATACGGCAGAAACCGAGGTTCATTATTTATCTGACATCCTGTGGAAACGCCGAAAAGAATTTTTGTATACACCCACCTCCATTCCGCATGCCGTCAAGCAGGCCGTTTCATGTACCGCAAAGCCGGTGGTTATATCCGATATGTCAGACAACCCGGGGGGCGGCAGTGCAAACGACGGTGTAGAAATATTGAAGGAATTAATCCGACAAAATGTAAAAAATGCGGCTATTTCCGCCATATACGATCCCGAGGTTGTGAAAATTGCAGAAGTTGCCGGCATCGGAAATGATATCGAAACCACCCTCGGTGCCAAAACGGATAAACTCCACGGTACTCCAATCGATATCAAGGCCAACGTCGAAAACATGACTGACGGTCGTTTTCAATACAAAGGTCCCATGACCCATGGTGCATGGGGTAATTTAGGTCCCACCGCGATTCTCAACATAAACGGGAGTCGCGTCATCGTGACGAGTGAACGGATTCAATCAAGAGATCCTGAGATTTTTCGAGCGTGCGGTATCGAACCGACTGAAATGGAAATACTGGTGGTGAAGTCATCCGTACACTTTAGGGCTGGATTTAAGGACATTGCAGAGAAAATCATCGTGGCGGACGGTCCCGGGCTGACCGCAGCGGATTTAACGTTGTTGCCGTATAAACGGATCCGACGGCCCATGTTTCCGATAGATGAAATATAGTTTGCCATTAGGCCCATGTTCGGCCATTTTTTGATTGACATTTGTGATGGGTTTGGTACCTGTATATACATCTAGATTAACCCCCTCAGAAAGTGAATCTTTTCCAACCATTTACCTAAAAAGGAGGTAGAGCTATGAAAAAAGCAGGATTATTGGCGCTATGTGTATTGCTCGTTTCTCTTTGTTTGGCCGGTACGGTCTCGGCAAAGGATAAGGTTATCATCTACACGTCTTTGGAAAACGAGGAAGTCGTGGATTATCTCAAGCTTGCAAAACAAGATTTACCGGATCTCGACATCCAGGCGATCCGACTGTCAACAGGTGAATTGGGAGCAAGAATGATGGCCGAAAAGGATAACCCTCAGGCTGACTGCATTTGGGGATGGGCGGTAACCAATATGGCCGGTTTTATTCCCAAAGGGATGCTTGCGCCGTACAAACCCAAGGGGTGGGATAAAATCCCCGCTGAATTTAAAGAATCGGAAGGATACTGGACTGCCATCGATCTATACGCAGCAGCATTGGTTCCCAATACAAAAGTTTTAGAAGCGAAAAACCTGCCCATGCCGAGTGGTTGGAATGACCTGCTGAATCCGGTATACAAGGATATGTTGATTATGCCGAATCCCGCTAGTTCAGGAACCGGATTTCTCCAGATCGCAAGCCTTTTGGTAATGCTCGACCCTGACTATAAGAGCAAACCGGTGGAGGCAAACAAGGCATGGGATTTTCTAAAAGAATTAGACAAAAATATGGGGCAGTACATAAAGAGCGGGTCAAAACCGGCAAAACTGACCGCTGCCGGTGAATATGCGGTCGGGTGTTCCTTCGCGTTTGTGTACTCATCTTTAAAGAAAAAAGGTTTTCCAGTAGCGCTGGTGCTCCCGAAAGAGGGCGCCGGTTATGAACTGGAGGCGAACGCGTTACTAAAGGGTGCAAAGAACGAGGCGGCCGCCAAGAAATTTCTGGACTGGGCTATCAGCAAGCGTGCAATGGAAAGTTATGCCAAATTCAAACTGGGGGTAACCTATCCGGGAATTCAAGGCCCGAAGGATTTACCGGCTCTTAATACCATCAAGCTGGCCCCCATGGATTTCCCGTGGCAATCAGAGAATCGCGAAAAGATTCTAGAAACCTGGCAGAAACTTTTCCTTAAATAAGAACACTGCCGGAACGGCTCATGATCCCTGCCCGCATCCCCCACATGGATCGCTATGTGGGGGATGTTCATTGCATATTAACTTTCTTTACGAGGCTTTATTGATACCATGTCCAAAAAGCTGGCCTTAGAAAATGTGAGTAAGCATTTCGGCTCCTTAATCGCGGTAAATAATGTCAGTATAGATATCGAACCGGGAGAGTTTCTCTGCTTTTTAGGCCCCAGCGGATGCGGAAAAACCACCATTCTGAGAATGATCACCGGATTTGAGCAGGTTACTTCGGGAGCTATCGTTTACGATGGAAAAGTCATCAATGATGTCATTCCGCAAAAAAGAGACTTTGGAATTGTTTTTCAGTCGTATGCGCTCTTCCCTAACATGACGGTGACTCAGAATGTCGCCTTTGGTCTCAAGATGCGGAAGATGCCCAAAAAGTTGATCGATGAAAGGGTCACTGAAATATTGGCACTCATCGGTCTTACCGGATGGGAAAGCCATTATCCTTCGCAACTGAGCGGCGGTCAACAGCAGCGGGTTGCTCTCGGTAGAGCCATTGCCATAAAACCGAACGTTCTGCTTCTGGATGAGCCGTTAAGCGCTCTGGATGCAAAAATAAGGGTGCGTCTTAGAACCGTTATCAAAAGGCTTCAGGAAGAACTGGGTATAACCATGATTTATGTCACTCATGATCAAGAGGAGGCCCTGGCTCTTTCGGACCGCGTTGTTATTATGAGAGATGGAGAGTTCATGCAAATCGGATCTCCATGGGAAATATATAAGCAACCGAAATCGAGCTTTATCGCTGAATTTGTGGGAACCTCCAATTTTATCCCCGGCACTAAAAAGAATGAAAAAATACAATTCGGACAACTGGAATTTGCTGTCGCCGGTATCGAAAATGTTGAAGAGGAGAAGATATATCTTGCCATTCGACCTGAAAATATTGAGATGGTCGATGTTACAATTTCGGCTGAAGATTGTATACCTTCAAATGTTGTTGAAGTCACCGCTGAGGTAATCAATTTTCTCGGCGCTATTGTTAGAATCACTTTTATCCTTGAAGAAGAGGAAATGCTCGTCGACCTTCCGGAGAAGGAATTTGAGAAAATAAATCTGAAAAGAAAAGACCTGTTGAAGCTTTATTTTCCACCGGAAGCCTTCCATGTTTACACCGAACTGTTCAGGAAACTTATTTAAAAAGAATCAATGAATACCGCTTTGAAAGAATACACCGCATCTATCGATTATGGAATTTCGTCTGCGAGAACGGAAATCGACAGGTTCATCATTCCGGCCGTGACTATTTTTATCGCCTTGCTGCTATTCTTTTTTATGCTATTCCCCATGTGGTCCATTTTACAGTTGAGTTTTTTTAAAGGTGGACAATTCGGCATATCAAATTTCACTCTTGCCAATTTTCACAAATATTTTACCACCTCATATACGCTCAAAGCGCTTTGGCACAGTCTTTATATATCCACAGTCACAACGATCATCGTAATCGTCATCGTTTTCTTTTTTGCATATGCCATGGCGAGGACAACGATTTCCGGTAAAACCTTTTTTCGAAATATCATTATGATGCCGCTTATCGCGCCGTCTATTGTTCAAGCCTTGGCACTGATTTACTTGTTCGGCCGCAATGGGCTGATTACCGCCCATCTTTTGAAGATAGACTGGAATATTTACGGATCCGTCGGGATTATCTTTTCGGAAGTTCTATACTGCCTGCCGCACGCATTCGTTATTTTGTACACCACCCTTTCGGCCGTAGACATCCGATTGGATGAGGCGGCGGAAAGCCTGGGAGCTACACCGTTTAAGGTTTTTACCCGAATTACCCTGCCTTCGGCAAAATACGGTATTTTCAGCGCCGCCGCGTTAACATTCAATCTTACGATTACCGACTTTGGAAACCCGGTAGTCATCGGCGGCAATTATAACGTACTTGCAACCGAGATTTATGCGCAGGTTACCAACCTTTACCGGTTCGACCTGGGGGCAACCATCAGTATCATACTCCTGGTTCCGTCTCTGATGGCATTTATGCTGAATTATTATGTTTCCCGCAAAACATTTTCCATGATCAGTGGTGCGGCAAAACCGGTTATTCCCCCGTCAAGGCCTTTGCAGAAGGTTTCATACACCCTTTACTGCTACCTGGTTGCATTTTCTATTATCGTAATATTTGCAACAGTGATCATCGGCTCATTTGTTAAAATATGGCCCTATGATTGGTCTTTGACACTCGATCATTACAATTTTCCATCCATCGGGGGATATTCGGCCATATATACAAGTGTCTGGGTATCTTTAATCGTCGGTATTTGCGGCTCATTTATTACCCTGGTTGCCGGATATGTCATGGAAACACGGAAACCGTTTTTCAAGCAATTCATTTATCTGCTATCGGTCATGCCCGCTGCGATACCCGGCCTTGTGATGGGACTGGGATATATATTGGCATTTAACAAACCGTATTACTTCTTCTACGGAACCCCCTGGATCATTGTTATCAACATCATCATCTGTAATTTCACGCTGGGTATACTTTCCAGTATTTCCAATTTGAGAAACATCGATCCATCGGTAGAAGAAGCAGCCATAAGTCTTGGGGGGGATACCATTCGAACCTTTTTTAGAATCATTTTTCCGCTATCACGTGTCGCATTTTTTCAAAATTTTGTCTATTTTTTCATGCGATCCATGACAACCATCAGTGCGGTTATTTTTCTGGTTTCCGCAACCGTTCATCTGGCGGCTATCGAAATCATCATGCTTGATAACGACGGTTGGACCGCCAGCGCCAATGCCATGTGTACATGTATCATCGTTATTGTCCTTATAATGCTGGGGGTTTTACAAATCGTTGCTAAAAAGACCGGCGGGCGCCCTGAAGGGCTTGCTGCTGAAATCTAAATAATAGAAAGAAGATGTTCCGTTGAAAATCGTAGATCCACTAAATCCAATCCCCAAATACCTGCAGATAACTGCCTGGTTGAAAGAGCGTATCCAGACGGGAACATACAAAGAGGGGCAGAAACTTCCTTCTGAGATCGAACTTTCAAAATTGTGTGAAGTCAATCGACATACGTTGCGCCAGGCAATCTCAACATTGACTGCGGATGGCATACTGAGAAAGGAAAAAGGGACGGGAACCTTTGTTTCTTCCTCTATTCCGGTTACACTGAAACATAAACTCGAACGAATCTCCAGCTTCAGAGACGATTTAAGCGACAGTGAATTAGTCGAAAATACAAGAACGCTGATCGCCGGAATTGAAAATGCGACCGAACATGTAGCAGATGCTCTGGATCTCGGTCCTGACTCCAAAGTGGTTGCTATCCGCCGCATGCGGACAGGCAACGATATCCCTTTGATCTTTGAGGAAAGTTACCTTCCCGGTAGGCTCTTTAAAGATATCCTGAACATGGATCTATCGGGATCCATGTACGAAATCCTTTCAGAACGCTTTCAGACGGTGCTTGCCCGATGTGAGCAGACCATTCGCGCGATTAATATGACCGGAAATATAGCGAAACTCTTCAATCTACCGAAAAACTCAGCGGGGCTGTACATGGAAAGTATCACTTACAACGACAATGGCGTACCGGTTGAGGTTCTCTGTTCGTATTACAGGGGCGATAAATATATATTCGAGATTGAGCTGGGACGGTATCTTCTCCAAGAAAATCATGTGAACACGTTGGCCGTTAAATAGACGGCCGGTTTTTTTATCATTTAATGTATATGACTCTATAACGGCGAATACCTAATCGTGGCAAATCGAAATAAAAAGAGGGAGGATAAGATGATAATCGGTGTTTTAAAAGAGATAAAAACCAAGGAGAACCGGGTTGCCATGACACCGGCGGGCGTCGAAATGATGGCCGTCCATGGGCACGCGGTCCATGTGGAAACGACCGCCGGTGAAGGTTCCGGTTTTTCGGATGAAGCGTATGCGGAGGCCGGGGCAACCATCACGGGTTCGGCCAAGGAAATCTACCAGAAATGCGAAATGATCATGAAAGTCAAAGAACCGCTGCCGGTCGAGTATCCGATGATTCGAAAGGGGCAGATTCTTTTCACTTATTTTCATTTTGCCGCTTCCCAAGTGCTGACCCGAGCCGTTATGGAGGCAGGCTGTATTGCCGTGGCCTATGAAACAGTGGAGAAAGCCAACGGCTCCCTGCCGCTGCTCACTCCCATGAGCGAGGTTGCCGGGAGAATGGCCATCCAGCAGGGCGCCAAATACCTGGAAAAAACATACGGCGGCAACGGCATTCTTCTCAGCGGTGTGCCTGGAGTAGATCCGGGTACTGTGGTGGTCGTTGGCGGTGGAATCGTGGGTACGAACGCCGCCAAGATGGCCTGCGGAATGGGCGCCAAGGTATATCTTCTTGACACCAACCTAGAGCGTTTGCGGTATCTCAGTGATGTCATGCCGAAAAACTGCTTTCCACTCATGTCCACTCCGGCAACCCTTCGAAGATTGTTGGCGGAAGCCGATCTGGTGGTCGGTGCGGTACTTATCCCGGGTGCCATGGCTCCCAAACTGATAACCCGCGACATGTTGGGATACATGAAAAAAGGGGCCGTAATCGTGGATGTCGCCATCGATCAGGGCGGATGCGTTGAAACCGCAAAGCCAACCACCCACGATGATCCAATCTATGAAGTGGACGGCATCATCCACTACTGCGTGGCCAATATGCCCGGTGCGGTTTCCATGACCTCAACGGTTGCCCTGACCAACGCCACTCTCCCGTATGCCCTGCAACTTGCGGACAAAGGCTATAAAAAAGCCGCTCAAGAGAATCCGGAACTGGCGAAAGGCATTAATATCATTGAAGGGAAAATTACATATAAAGGCGTTGCCGAGGCTTTTGATTTGGAATATGAACCCCTGAATTCCATATTGTAATATTAGAATATTTTAACGGATTGGAGAAATACACGGTAAGACCGGTTATTTTCGGGTCACCCCGGGTACGGACGAGGAAAATGAGCGGTTCCTCAAATTCATCAAGGAATATTTCGGGTAAATATCAGCGCACTTTGGGATAAAGGAGACAAAACATGCGCGACAGTGCCCGGGTCGTAATTATCGGCGGTGGAATTATCGGATGCAGCACCGCATACCACCTGACTCAAATGGGGTGGAACGACGTGGTGATTTTAGAAAAAGGGGAATTGACCAGCGGCTCCACCTGGCATGCCGCCGGTTTAGTGGGGCAATTGCGCTCGGAACGAAACATCACCCGCATGCTGCAATACAGCGTCAGCCTCTATGAACGGCTCGAAAAGGAGACCGGATTGACCACCAGCTGGAAGAAAAGCGGCTGCCTGCATCTTGCGAGCACTAAAGAGCGAATGCATGAATTGAAGAAAGGGGCGACCACGGCTCGCAGCTTCGGGCTGGAAATGAATATGATAACTCCGGCAGAGGCTTTGGAGCTCTGCCCCATTCTGTCCCTCGACAATATTATCGGGGCTGCATTCATGCCTACCGACGGAGAGGCCGATCCTGCTGGTATCACTCAGGCACTGGCCCGCGGGGCAAGAAACCGCGGGGCAACGATCTGCGAAAACACGTTGGCGACCGGGTTTGATTTTGAAAAAAACCGGGTGACCGCCGTTCAAACCGACAAGGGCGATATCAAGTGCGATATCGTGATTAACTGCACTGGAATGTGGGGATACCAGGTCGGTCAACTGATGGGGGTCAATATTCCTCTGGTTCCATTTCAGCACCAGTTCCTGGTGACCGACACCATCGACGATCTACCGCCGAATATGCCCACCATCCGGGATAAGGACAGCCTGCTCTATTACAAAAAGGAGGTGGGCGGCCTGGTAATGGGGGGATATGAGCGAAACGGAATCCCCTGGTCCGTTGACGGGGTTTCCAATGATTTCAAATCAAAACTTCTCGATCCTGATTTCGACCATTTCGAATCGCTTTCCACTCCAGCCATGAAAAGAACACCTTGTCTTGAAACAGCAGGAATAAAAAGACTGGTGAACGGCCCGGAAGCGTTTACGCCTGACGGCGACGCTATAATGGGCCCTGCTCCGGAGCTTGATAACTGCTATGTGGCTGCAGGATTTAATGCGTTCGGCATTGCTGCCGGTGGAGGTGCGGGCCGTATGATGGCGGAATGGGTCATTGATGGTGAACCGAGTCTGGACATCTGGTCTCTCGATATCCGGAGATTCGGCCCGCATCACTTGAGCCGGTCCTATACCATTGAACGGACCCGGGAAATTTACGGCAAACATTATACGATTCACTGGCCCAGTGAGGAACACGATTCCGCCCGCGGTGTCCGGCGCAGTCCGTTGTATCCGATACTCAAAGCAAGAGGAGCCGTATGGGGCGCTAAATACGGCTGGGAGCGGGCCAACTGGTTTGCACCGGATGGAATAGAACCCAGAGATGAGTTGACCTTCGGCATTCCCAACTGGTTTGATCACGTGGCCAGCGAGCATCGAAATGCCAGGGAAAATGTTGTGATTGTCGATCAGTCCTCTTTTTGCAAATTCGAAGTAACAGGCCCGGGGGCGCTTAATTTTTTAAACCGGCTGTCTGCCAGTCAGATTGACAAGCCGGTGGGGACGGTTGTTTATACCCAGATGTGCAATGATCGCGGAACCATTGAGTGTGATCTGACCATCGCGAGGATTGCCGAACAGAAATTCTTCCTTGTCATCGGTACCGCCTTCGGCCTGCGCGCATCCTGGTGGATAAAAAATCACATGCCATCGGATGGTTCGGTTTCATTTCATGATGTCACTTCAACATACGCAGTGCTCAATCTAATCGGTCCGAAATCCCGCGACCTGCTGCAAAAGGTGGCCTCGGACGATTTGAGCAATAAAAGACTTCCTTTCAGTACCTGTAAATTAATTACTGTCGGTTATGCTCCGGTGCTGGCGGTTCGCGTGACCTATGTGGGAGAATTGGGATATGAACTCTATGTCCCTTCGGAATCAGCCGGCCATGTCTATGATATGATTTGTGAAAACGGTCGAAATCTGAACCTCTCAAACGGCGGTTACCGCATGATCGCATCCATGCGCCTGGAGAAAGGATATGCGGACTGGGGGTCTGAGCTCACCCCGGAATATACCCCGTTTGATGCCGGGATAGGATTCTGTGTCGCGCTGGACAAGGACGATTTTATCGGGCGTGACTCGCTGGCAAAAGTGAAAAAGGAGGGGGTGCGATATAAACTCTGCACGTTTACGATAGATGCCGATAAACCGTTGATGATGCAAAACAGCGCACCCATTATGTACAACGGTGACGTCCTCGGGGTAACCACCAGTGTCGGATATGGTCATACGCTTGGGAAAAATATTTGCTTCGCATATCTTCCGATTGAACACGCCGATCATGAAGATGGTTTCGAAATTGAATCATATGGAGAGACCTATGCAGCCAAATTGGAACTCAAGCGCGCACTTTATGATCCCGAACGCGAAAAGATATTAATGTAGTATTAGGAGTCCATACTGGAACCTAACAAACGGCCTTACCGGGTATTGCCCACGATTATCTTTTCTCTATTTGCCGGGGGATCGCTCTGGTTTGCGTGCAACGCCGTTCTCGATGATCTGAAACCACTCTATGGATATACCGATGCGGCATTGGGATATGTCACCTCATCGGTTCAGTTGGGTTTCATTGTGGGCACGCTTCTCTTTGCCGTTCTGACGGTTTCCGACCGTTTTTCACCCCGGATTGTATTTTTAGTCTGCTCGCTTTTAGGGGCGTTATTCAACATCGGGATGCTGCAGTCTAGCGATTTGTCGACCCTGATACTTCTCCGGTTTATGACCGGTTTTTTTCTGGCCGGAATCTATCCGGTAGGAATGAAGATCGCAGCCAGCTGGTATCAAAAGGACCTTGGCCGGGCATTGGGGTATCTGGTGGGGGCATTGGTGCTTGGAACGGCGTTTCCCCATTTATTGAAAACCATGGGCCATACGTTTTCGTGGAAGGATCTGATCCCATGGACATCCATTGTTGCATGCACCGGGGGGCTGTTATTGTTCCTGCTTGTTCCGGACGGACCATATCTTGCCAAAGAATCAGAATTTAACCCGCGAGTGATAAATACCATTTTTAAATCAGCGGATTTCCGGTCTTCCGCTTTGGGATATTTCGGCCATATGTGGGAGCTTTACACGTTGTGGGCGTTCATGCCTGTTTTTCTAAGCATGTATGCCACACACCATGCGGTTGAGATGGATATTTCTTTTTGGTCTTTTTGTATCATAGCGTCCGGAACCGTCGGCTGCATTTTGGGCGGGCACATATCCGTTAGAACCGGGAGCGGGCCTGTGGCCTGGATACAGCTCTTAATTTCCGGTATTTGCTGCATTTTCTCCCCATTGGTATTTTTTATACCCAAGGCTGGATTTCTATTCTTTCTCCTTATCTGGGGAATCACCGTTGCAGGTGATTCTCCGCAATTTTCGACCCTCAATGCGAAGACAGCACCTCAGGATTATGTGGGATCCGCCTTGACCATTGTCACCAGCATCGGTTTTTTTATAACCATCATCAGTATACAGCTTGAAAGTGTTCTGGTAAGAATGTTGAATCCGAATTTCATTTTTGTCATGCTGGTCATCGGCCCGGTTTTTGGGCTGCGAAAATTGACACGAATACTTCATTCCAGAGTAAAATAAAACAAAGGGACCACCACCTGCCAAATGAAATAATTATGTCATTCTTAAAATCGATGGACTATCTTTTAATCTTCCTCTCCTACCTGTTGGGAGGCATATCATTATTCCTTCTGGTTGTTTTTCTATATTTCGGACCGCTTGAGATTCTGATTCTTGAAATCAGTGAAATCAAAAAGCTTATGATGGATTTCATGATCAGCCTTTTATTTTTCATTCAACACAGCGGGATGGTTCGAAAGCGATTCCATGATTGGATGGAAGGATATGTGGACGGCGTCTATCATGGGGTATTGTTTACCATATGTTCCGGTTTATTCTTGCTGCTTGTGATAGTATTATGGCAGCCATCAAATTACACGCTGTTCAGCATTGAAGGAAGTATTAAATGGTTTTTCCGATTGTCATTTATCCTTTCCATTTTGGGATTCTACTGGGGAATCCGGGCGCTCGGAACTTTTGATCTTGCGGGAATCAATCCGATACTCAATCGAATTCGACGGATACATCCGAAACCGCAAATCCAAAACCGTTTAATCATCCGGGGGCCTTATCGATGGGTTCGTCACCCGCTCTATTTATTCAGCATGGTCATGTTCTGGTCAAATCCTGATTTTACCCTGGATCGTTTGTTATTTAATCTCACATGGACCATCTGGATCGTAATCGGTACAATCCTTGAAGAACGAGATCTTATGGCAGCATTCGGAGATCCTTATTGTGACTACCAACGAAGGGTTCCGATGCTGTTGCCCAGAACGATTCGGCCTGCCTGGCGTAAAATAACGTAACTGGATATAGGAGTCTTATGAAAGACATGCCGTCAAACATGAACATTGAAATCGAGGACATCCAAAAAGTAACCGAAGAAGTAATCGACGCAATGAATCGGCTCATTCCTCAACTTTCATCTGCGCATCCCTCCCCTTCAATTCTTGATTTGGAGAAAATCGTATCTTCACCATGCACCGCACTGCTGGTCGCAAGAGATATAAATCAAAACAACAAGATTGTCGGAAGCCTGGCACTGGTATTGTATCGAATTCCTACGGGAGTTCGGGCGTGGATTGAAGACGTGGTGGTGGATCAAGACGAACGAAAAAAGGGAATCGGTCAGGCATTGAACCGGTTCGCCATGGATTATGCTAGTAAACGGGGCGCACATTCAATCAATCTTACATCCCGCCCGAACCGAAAAGCTGCCAATCATTTGTATCGGAATTTAGGTTTTAAGAAACGTGAAACCAATGTATATCGATGTATTCCCTTACAATCTGAATAAGAAAGAAGTTTATGTTTTCAAAAGCCATCGTTCGAACGCCGGCTCGATCCTTTATCAATGGATTGCGTTCGGCAGATTCTGGATCTCCGGATTATGAAAAGGCCTTAGACCAGCATGCAGCATATGTACATGCACTCGAAAATTGCGGTCTCGATGTAACCGTGCTTGATGCTGACGAACAATTTCCGGATTCAACCTTTATCGAGGATACAGCACTATTAACCCGGTCGGCTGCCGTCATTGCCAGCCCAGGTGCGGACAGTCGTAAAGGAGAAGTCCATGAAATCCGTGAAGCATTGACTGATTTCTATTCAAATATCGAAAGCATCGAACCGCCGGGTACGGTTGACGGTGGCGATGTGATGATGGTGGGATCGTATTTTTATATCGGCCTTTCCAAGCGAACCAATGCGGACGGCGCAAACCTGCTGCTAAGCATTCTGAATCGATACGGAATGACAGGGTCTACGGTACCCCTGAAATCGTTTTTGCATTTGAAATCCGGCGTTTCTTATATCGAGAATAACAATCTGGTGATAACCGGAGAATTCATTAACGCCCCGGAGTTCGAGCATTTTAATCATATAGCGGTTGATGAAGCGGAGGGTTACGCTGCCAACTGCGTCTGGATCAACGGTACCGTATTGGTGGCGTCAGGGTATCCGCGAATACGTGCAAAAATAGAATCCGCGGGATATGATACGATTGCGCTGGATGTATCGGAGTTCGAAAAACTTGATGGCGGATTGAGCTGCCTGTCATTGAGATTTTAGAAGCTGTCCTAACCGCCGTACACTGAAACAGCCTGATGCTGCCCTTTACTTTCCTGCCGCCGGAGTCTCAAGAACCGGGGTGCCATTTCATAACTCATTTTGCACGCTTCAATCGATTGCCCCACCAATTCGATGTTCGATAAGTCTCCTTCACCGAATTCCTGATCCCAGAGATAATTCAGATACCGGATTTCGTCAAAATCGACACCCATAACCTCGGTCCCCACACGATCCACCGATAGGAAATCTGTTCCTGCAATGGCAATTTTGTGGGGCACCGGTTCTCCGTACAAAGGCCCCTTCCCTTGCATACCTTCGAATCCGTCCAGTACACCGAGATCGATATGAAGATGCTGCATCACATTAAACAGGTTGTAATCGAGAACCCGATCGCCGGCTTCGCTGGGATGCATTCGCATTTTATCCATGAGCATGATTGAGCCCATAATGACGTTTTTTGCCGTCAATGTGACGCCGACCTGCAAGTGCGTTTTAGGCCGCGTTACCGATATGATGAAATTATCCGGATTGACCATGGTATCCGCTAATTTGATAGGATGCGGTTTCATATCGGGATGAATCACAAAGACTTTTTTCCAATCATCCGGGTCATTTAAGTCGACAACCTTCAATCCGAACGTCTTAATTATATCTTCATACCCGTATTCCCGAAGTGCCCTGTTGAGGCTACCCATTGTGGCCCCCTCGGCAAGGGTGATGTCCTTTGCTCCGTTATCTTTGAGAAATTCCGCCACTGCCTGGACTGCATCCCGGTGCGTGGCACAAAGGGGCACATGGGCGGATACGAAATTGACTTTAATAACCGGGTGTCGACCATCCATATGAATTTCATCCGAAATCAACTCCAATGCCTGAAGGATATTCTCTTTCCTGTCCTCTCCTTTTATCAGTGCTACTTTACTCATTATTTTATACTCCATTCGCTTTCAGTGTGGCGGATTACAAAAAAATATGCATTCGGATCACGATGGAAAGCATTATAGAATAAGTGTTTCCGTTGCGTCAATACCGAAACATCCGGAAAAAGGCCTGACGCGTCAAACATACTACACCGCAGCACCGGAGAACGTTGTGGAGATTTAATGATATTGATGCTATGTTAACTTTTTTGACGTCGGGCAATAATAACATAATATACGGAAAGGCTGAGATACCCCATGTTGTCTATTGATCTTCATTCCCATTCTTTGTTCAGCAGCTGCGGCCTGCACACCTGCGTTGAAATGCTCAACCATGCCAAGAAACTGGGCATGACGGCTTTGGCGATTACCGATCACGGCCTAACCTTGGACGGGCGTCTGAACAGCAGTTTCTTTGAACGCCTGAATGACCCGGTTCCGGGGATCCGGTTGCTGAAAGGGGTGGAATGTAATTTGCTCGAAGAGCCGGGCGCCATCGATTGCCCGAAACAATTCCTACCCTATATGGATATCGTGTTGTTGGGTATCCATCATAATATCCAAAGAGGACTCGGAAAAGCGGTATATACGGAAATGCTGCTCCAGGCTATTGAGGAGAACTCTTTTCTCGATGTTTTGGCTCATTTGAATGTTGCCCATTATGACGTCGATTTTGAATCGGTTGCACGGGCTGCAATGGCTCGCGGTATGGTTATAGAAATCAACAACAGCAAATGCCTGCCCCGAAAATCATCACCGGAAGCCATCCAACAACTCATTTTGACGTGTAAAAAGTTACTGTGCCCGGTGATCATCTCTTCAGATGCCCATGCTTTAAATGAAATCGGTCAGGACCGTATGATTCGACCGATTCTTGAGGATCTGGATTTTCCACAGGAATTGATTCTGAATCGCGAACCTGAGCCGGTATATGCATTTATAGAGACGCGTCGCAAGAATAAGCAGATAACCATAACTTGATACAAACCAAAGCATGATGCAGTGAAAATCGGTTCCAGCCTGAACCATGAACGCTGAACCGCTTAACATAGGAAGTAGTGAGCATTACAAGAGGAGAAAATGAGGCCGAGAGGATTGATCGTCTTTGACATGGATGGGGTTATTATCGATGTATCGAGATCCTACCGGGATACGGTTAGACAAACTGCCGGGCTTTTCTTTAAAGGCGCTCACGCATGGGACGACCTTCCGAACCCGTTGTTTCCTCTAGCGGACCTGGCACGGGTAAAACAAAGCGGCGGATTGAACAATGATTGGGATTTGACGTTTGTGGTCATCAATCTGCTATTCACTCTGTTAAGGGGGCCCGTTATCTTGAAAGGTAATGTTACCTGGGCCGCGTACCGGAAAGCGATGAGCCGTGGAGACGTTTCAGACTTGGCCCGGTTTTTGAGAACCTACGGGATGCCGTTAACTCGGCTGTTAGATGAAAAAGGCAGGCGAACGCACGAGTTTGTAACCGGTCTTTATACCGGCGACGTCGGCAGCGGCAATATCATCAAGCAAATTTTTCAGGAGATATATCTTGGAAGTGATTTATTCGAATCGACATACGGTGTTCAAGCCGAAGTTTACCTCGGTGAGGGGTATATAAACAAAGAAAAGCTCTTGGTGGATATGGCCATCCTTGAGCAGCTTGCTGAAAACAATATCTTGGCCATTGCAACGGGTCGACCGAAAGCAGAGGCCGATTATCCCTTGGATCGGTTCAACATAAAAAGATTTTTCGAAACCGTATACACATTGGACGACTGCCTCAAGGAGGAAGAAAGAATCCTCAATGCAGAGGGCAAAAAAGTTTCCCTCAGCAAACCTGATCCCTATATGCTCGATGCCCTCGCAGGGACAATAAAGCATGAGGTTTCGCGATGCTATTACATCGGAGACATGCCGGATGATATGCTCGCCGCCGCCAAAGCCGGTGCCGGTTTCACGGGGATCGGTATTCTGATGTCTTCACCCGATAAGGAGCGCCTGCGAGAGGATATGACAAGGGCAGGCGCAGATCATGTTATTGACGACTTTAAAGAATTAATGAAGATCGTTCAGACCGATTCGGATTGATCCCGTCATAAGCGCTAAGTTGTTTTTGCCCAAAAGGGCTGAAAAAAATGAACATCGAACATCGAACGTCCAACATCGAACGTTGAATGGAAAGGCAAAAAAGCCCTTAAAATAATAAACGCGGGCGTACCGAAGACAGTTGCCGTAGAGAGGAAAACCTTGATTATAGGACACGGGGGTAATATTTTCGAAGTCGCCAAACTGATCGGCTGCAAACCTACTGATATCATCGATATGAGCAGCAACATGAACCCACTGGGGCCGTTCCCCGGACTGATGGCTCATCTTAGTGAAAAGCTGCCCTCCATTCTGGCACTGCCTCAACCCGATGCCTACGATTGCATCACTGCTTTTGCGGCGCGGAATCGAGTTCCACCCGAAAACGTGTTGGTGGCCAACGGAACCACCCAGTTCATCTATACACTTCCGAGGGCGTTGAAGACAAAGAAAGCACTCATCCTCGGTCCGACTTACGCCGATTATGCTGATGCCTGCCGCATGCACAACGTTCCTTATGGATATTTTACGACCGAGGCCATCCATGCCTTTAAAGTGGATCTGAATCTGCTCGCAGCATCAATTGAGAATGCAGACACGATTTTTATCTGCAACCCGAACAACCCCACCGGCGTCCTCATTCCAGAACCCGATGTCACTGATATCTGTCGCTTGTTTCCGGACAAGCAATTTATCATCGACGAGGCTTACATGCCATTTGTGAACAGGGATGAGAATTTCAGCATGATGCCATCGAAACTCTCGAACGTCATCGTCCTAAATTCCATGTCTAAGATCTTTCGCGTCCCCGGGTTGAGAATAGGTTGCCTGGTAGCACCCTCAAGGACGATTGATCAAATCCGGCAGTATCTGATGCCCTGGAGTCTCAACAGCCTGGCCCAGGCGGCGATCCTCTATCTTATGGAACATGGACCCGAGGTTGAGCGGTTTGTGGAGAAGACGCAGATATATCTTGAAGATGAAAAACGTTTTATCTGCGAACAGCTCAAAAAAATATCCAACATTGAATTTTTTCCCAACAAAACCCCTTTTATACTAGCAAGAGTAACAGGTGGGCACACGGCGGAATCGGTGATCGCATCGATGCTTTGCAGTAGGATTCTTCTAAGAAACTGTTCAAATTTCGCGGGTCTAAACAATCTCTTTATTCGTATTTCATTAAAAAAACATGACATCAACCGGTTTTTCTCGAGAACTCTCCAGAAGGTGCTGTCGAGCACAACCGGCGATTCGAAAAGGAAGGTCACCTGACACCTGTTGGACGTTACCTGCCGTATATCCAGTGGCATCGGTGATTAGGGATGTTTATTTTTTCAGTGCATGTGTTGTCCGCGGGACCGTGATGGTGATTTTATCGCCGCGTTGGAATTTGGTGGCGTCTTTGGGATTGTATTGATCCACAATCATCTCTCTGTCTTCTACTTTCACCGTATACTTGACAAGACTGCCGGCATACATGAAGCTTTCTATTACACCGTGAAATGTATTTGCCTGCTTTCCGGCCTGGTCCGCTGAAAGTGATAGGGTTTCGGGTCGTATGACCAACAGAATCTCGTCATATTTCTGCTCATCATCGCCCTGATTGTGGTTTAGTTCCAAATTTCCGTACGCTGTAGAGACATATTTAATCTTCATTTCCTTGTCGATGGATTCGATTTTTCCTTCAAGGAAGTTGACGTAACCGACAAATCCGGCAATAAACTCATTGGCGGGTTGTTCGTATATTTCCACCGGTGATCCGATTTGCTGGATGACACCGTCGTTGAGGACAAGCAGCCGGTCGGATATACTCATGGCCTCATACTGGTCGTGGGTGACAAATATGGTCGTGATTCCTATGCGTTCCTGAATGTTTCTGATTTCCTCCCGCATCACCACGCGAAGGTTTGCATCCAGATTGGAAAGCGGTTCGTCCAGAAGCAGCACTTTGGGTTCAAGTGCCAGCGCTCGGGCCAGGGCGACCCGCTGCTGCTGTCCTCCGCTGATTCTATCAATGGTTCGATCCCCGAGTCCTTCCATGTGAACCAGAGAGAGAAGTTCTTCAACACGTGAGTCGATCTTGTTCCGAGGCCATTTCTTAAGTTTGAGACCAAAGCCGATATTTTTTGCAACCGTCATGTGGGGAAAAAGCGCATAGCTCTGAAAGACCATTTTTGTGTTCCGCATATTCGGCGGCAAGGCACCGATATCTTCACCGTCAAGGATCACCTGCCCGGAATTCAAAGGGGTGAATCCTCCCACAATCCGAAGCAGTGTAGTTTTTCCGCATCCACTGGGCCCCACAAAGGTCAGGAGCTCACCCTTGTCGATTTCGGCAGATATCCCCTTTAGGACTTCCACATCACCAAAGCTTTTGTGGATATCTCTTAACTCCAACATGGGTGTCTTCTGGTGTTCCATCTCATCATGCTCCTTGCTTTTTGCTGACATCGAGTCCGGTTTTTTTCGCAATCACCTTGAGGATTCCTATTGAAACGGCCACGATGGCGATCACCTTCATAGTGGTGGCAGAGGCTAATCCCAATTCACCCAGTTGGGCGGTGAGATAAATGTATACCGACGCCAGGTCAAAACCCGGGGTCACCAGAAAAATAACCGAACTCAGAGACATCATTGTAGTCATGAACGTGTAAATGAACCCTACCACAAAGGCGGAAAACATAATGGGGAGCACGATTCTAAAAAATATTGTCAGGAAATCGGCCCCCAGATCGGCAGACGCTTCCTCGATTTCTATGCTGATCTGATGCAGCTTGCTGATCCCAGCTTCAACTCCCACCGCCACAAACCGGAATACACAATTCAGGATGATGATCCAAATGGTTCCGGTTAAAAGAAATGGGGGGCGGTTGAATGCGATAATATACCCGACACCAATGACGGTACCCGGTAGCGCAAATCCGGAAAGAGCGATCATCTCCATGAACTGCCTGCCTGGAAATTTGCCGCGCATGATCACATACGCCAGAAGCGTTCCCACAATGGCGCCGAAAAGGCCTGCGCATAGAGACACCTTGATACTGTTCCAGATGGCAATGTTGGATTGTGTGTTCAATACGTGATCGATGACGAAGGTGTTATCCACCCCGACGATTTTTACAAATGATCCCAGCAGAATCACACCAAAGCTTGACAATACCAATAAGCCGACGGTAAAGGCGACCACCATGAAGGGAATCTTGATGCCTGGAGCTATCTCTTTATATTCTACGGCCGTGGGTTTCCCCACAATGGTGGTGTACCCTTTACCCTTGAGCACATAGTTGTGGAGGATGAAAATGAGAACACAAGGGGCGATCAGGATCACGGAAAGCACACTGGCCATATTGAAATCACCCTCGCCGGTAATGGCGAGATACGTGTCCGGTGCCAGAAAGGGTGTTCTTCCGCCGAGAATTGCCGGGTTTCCGAACTCGGCGATTGTCATCACAAAAACAAGGAGTGCAGCTTTCAAGAGACCGGGAGCTGATAGCGGTATGGTGATGGATCGGATAATTCTGAACTCGGACGCTCCCATATCACTGGCGGTCTCTTCCAGACTCGGGTTTAATGAGTTTAAGACATTTTCAATCATCATAAAAGACAGAGGAAGAAACGCCAAGCACTGGGCGGCGATCACCCCGGTCCAACTGTATATATTGAAGTTAAGATTCAATAGATTATTGATAAATCCATTTCTTCCGAGTAGGGTGATCAGGGAAATCGCAAAAATATAGGGCGGTGCGGCCAAGGGAAGCAAGGCGACGATCTTTAATGGCTTCCTGATCCAGAAAGGCCCCCGGGTGGTCAAATATGCAAAACAGAATCCCACCACCACCAGGATTACCATGGTCACCGTTCCCAGGATGAGTGTGTTGAACAAAGACCAGTAATAGAAGTTGTAGCTGAAAAATTCTTTGTAAAATTCCAGGGTAAATCCCTCATCACCCCGGAGACTCATGATCAAGATCGAAAAAATGGGGTACAGAAGAAAGATGGCAAGAAGGGTAAAAAGCGCTCCTGCAAAAATATTAATCAAATGGATACCCAGAAAAGATCTCACTTTATACCAGAGCCCCTTTCCGGTCGCACCGCTGATTACCGCTTCTGCCATCTGTCGTGATCTCCTATATCTTCATTGGATTATTGCTTTTTCGTTTTTACTTCTTGTTCTGCCGCCTCTTTTTCTTTTTCATCACCGACTTTCTTGGCTGTCGGTGTTTCTTTCATCATGAACTTGTTCTTCCACATCTTTACGACTTTTCGCTTGTTTTTCACCGCCCAAGCGTGATCCACGTTGATAAATTTAGGCTTCTCCATGCCGTACAGGGCGCTGGCAATACCGGATCGCGGCGGGAAATATCCCAAGGATCCGATGAACTCGCTACAGTCTTTCGATCCCAAGTAATCGATGATTTTCTTGCAAAGATCCAACTTCTTGGTACCCTTCAGAATCGTGCAGTAATTGCCTTCGTAGCCGATGCCTTCCTCCGGGACGGTCCATTGGATGGGATAACCGTCTTTTAATCGCTTCAGAATGTTCTCGTCGGCAGTGAGTCCCAGCAGGTATTCACCTCTGCCCACCAGATCTGTCGGAGCGTTTCCGCTTTTGGTGTAAAAGGCCATATTCTTGTCCAGGGCTTCAAGGTATTTCCACCCCTCTTTTTCACCGTAAAGCTGCAGAAAGGAATAATTGATCATAAACGCCGTCCCAGATGTTCGGGGTGAGGGGGCTACGATCTGGCCTTTCCATTTGGGATCCAACAGTTCTTTATAGCTTTGGGGTATTCTATAACCTTTTTCAGCCAGCTTTTTTGTGTTGCCGATTAAGAGAAAGGAGAAGGTTCCCAACGCATAATAGGTGCCGTCCTTAGATTTAAATGCAGGGTCGATATCATTCCATGCCGTCGAATGATAGGCTTCAAAATATCCCTCTTTTGAACCGCCGATGGCTTCGGCAGCCCCGACAGACAGAATCATATCTGCGTTGAACCTGGGGTACTCCGTACGTGTCCTAGCGCCGATTTCCCCCCAGGAAAGAGTGATGTTTTTTACCTCGATCCCTGTCTTTTTCTGAATTTGTTCAGCCAGCGCTTCATTGACCTCGCGGGAGAATCCCATGTACGCGCTGATGGATTCGGCGGCTAGAGCGCCACTGGAAACGATTCCGAATGTGAACACCAGAACAATAACAGCAAGGACTAGAACTTTACCTTTCATGGTACACCTCCTTGGTTTAGGGTTGTTACCTGGATAGCAATCCAGGCAAAAATAATAAGGATCTGCCACACTTAACGTTGAAAACTCTAACCGAGCTACAGGAAGGACTGAATCTATAATAACATTGAAATATTATTACTTAGTACTCGTGTTCTTAAATACGGTTACGTATTACAATTGGTTTATTCATTCTCTGAAAAAGTTTAAAGTGCCTAAAGTTAAGGTATTTTGTCAATTTTATATTGACCGCGCTGAAAGCGCGTT
>DUZK01000019.1 GCA_013349495.1 Deltaproteobacteria bacterium | reverse complement strand
CTTGCGGCGGGGTAAACATGCGGAAGGGGGGTGTGGGGGGAAACTACGTTTCCCACCATCATCTAAATTGTTTTGTGTTCCGCTTTGATACCCTGCCCGCTTGCGGCAGGGAGCTTCATTTCGGCCACAGGCTGTATATAACTCATTGAAATTCAGATTAAAAAAAATATTTTCATTTTCACCGACATCTTGCCTAATTCGGCATATTAATTGCTACCTAACCCTATTGATCGGGTTCAAATCCGATTGAGAACGATCAAAGGAAATAAAATTATGGTTGATCTGCTAGTCTCGGATAAAACGATAAATCTCTTGGAAAAATCCCTGGACGTCTCCGCCCGCCGGCATCGGATTATCACGAACAATATCGCAAATCAGGATACCATGGGATATCAGCCCAAGGCGTTGGATTTCAGAAAAGCTCTAGAGCAGGAGCTGGAAAAGGGTTCGGGACCGGTGACCCGAACCCACTCCAAGCACCTGAAGCATCAATCAAAACCGTCTCGGTCGGCACGAAACCGGGCAGCCGGGCAGCCGGGCTCCGGTCCCTTCGATATCGAGAAGGAGATGACCAACCTTATGGAGAACAACATCAAATATCGGACCAGCGTAGAGATGCTGATTCGGAAAATGGGGATACTCAAAAACGCCATTGTTGAAGGAGGTCGCTAATGGATTTATTGCAAGCCTCACGGGTTAGTGCCACCGGGCTTACCGCCCAGCGGACCAAGATGAAGATCATTGCCGAAAACCTTGCCAATGCGGAGACCACCCGAACTCCGGAAGGCGGGCCGTACCGAAGGAAATTGGTCGTGCTTTCGGAAAAATCGGCCGAGCGGTTTCGAGGGGTATTGGGACGTGTGCAGGTCGGGGAGAACGGGGTTGAAGTCACGGAGATTATCCCTTCAACCGATGATTTCCGGCTGGTGTACAACCCGAGCCATCCGGATGCGGATCCCGATACCGGATATGTAACCATGCCCAACATTAATGTCTTGACCGAAATGGCGGACATGATGGCGGCAAGGAGAGCTTACGATGCCAATGTTACGGCCATATCCAACACAAAAGCGATGATCAACCGGGCGCTTGAGATCGGCAGATAAATAATCGCCGAGCCGTTAAGGCTTCGGCACCGATGATAAGGAAGGAACCATGGATAAACTCATCATTGACGAGAGCATAGCTTCTTCTCCGACCCAAATCTTGAGAAAGACACAGGACCAGGGCTTCGGCAGCCGATTGAAGGCAGCCATTCAGGAGGTGAATCAAAATCAGCATTCGGCCGACAATGCCATTGAAAAAGTGGTTAAAGGGGAACTCGGCATCCATGAAGGAATGTTAGCCATCGGCAAAGCTGACCTTTCCCTGAAACTGCTTCTTCAGATCCGAAATAAGGTGATGGAGGCTTACAAGGAAATCAGTCGAATGCCTATTTAGGATGAACACGATCATCGAAAAAAAATCAGTCTTACGGACAGGAAAAGGACATGAGTCAATTGTTTGAGCAGATTATCGGTATATACAGAAGTTTACCGGCATCGCGGAAAGTATTGATGGGAAGCGTACTCTTATTGGTTGTTGCCGGTCTATCGGTCATGTTTCTCTGGGCCAACAAGATCGACTTCCAATCGGTTTATACCAATCTTACGCCGGAGGATGCCTCGCAAATCGTAGAAAGATTAAAGGAACAAAAGATACCGTACCAATTGACGGGAAACGGTAACGTGATCATGGTGCCGGCAGACAAAGTCTATGATGTGCGATTGGCCATGGCAGGAGCCGGTATTCCCAAAGGCAATGCCGTTGGGTTTGAAATTTTTGATGAGACCAATTTCGGCACCACCGAGTTTGTCCAGAAATTGAATTATCAACGGGCACTCCAGGGAGAGCTGGCAAGAACCATTAAGCAGTTTCGGGAAGTCATTGATGCCAGGGTCATGATCGTCATGCCCAAAACCTCGGTTTTCATCGAAGATGTGAAACCGCCGTCGGCTTCGGTCTTGCTCAAGACCCGATCCCATTTGGCTCGGGATAAGGTAGCTGCAGTGGTTCACCTGGTATCCAGTGCGGTTGAGAATCTCACCCCGGATCGGGTGACGGTTGTGGATACAACCGGAAAAGTTCTCTCCACCGGGGTTCCGGAACAGGAAAAAGCTGATGGTATGGCAAACAAACAGCTGGATTACAAGCTCGGATTTGAACAGAATCTGGCAGGACGCATACAGACCATGCTCGAGCGGATTGTGGGAGAAGGGAAGGCCATTGTCCGGGCTACGGTGGACATGGATTTTAACCAAGTGGACATCAACGAAGAGATATTCGATCCGGAAGTACAGATTGTTCGGAGTCGTCAAAATACAATGGAGAGTCAGGATCAGAAATCCGCCCCTGCCGCTGCTGCGTCCAGTGTGAATCCGGTCACGAGCACCAGGACCGCCAAAGAAACATCCGATGTGAGCAAACGCCAGGATGAAACGGTCAATTATGAAATCAATCGGACCGTCAGGCGAATCGTCAGGCCGGTGGGGTCGGTGAAGCGTGTGTCGGTTGCGGCTGTTTTAGACGGCAAGTATGAGGCGGAGACCGGAAAAGATGGAAATGTTGCACGAAAATACGTTGCCCGGTCCCCGGAAGAACTGGAGCAGTTCAAGAAAATCGTTCAAAAGGCCATGGGATATGATGCCGACCGGGAAGATCAAGTCTCGGTGGAATCTTTCCCTTTTTCATATATGACGGAGCTGGAAATGACCGAACCGGCCGGGTTTGACTGGTCGGTATTCGCCAAGCAGCACGGACGCAGTCTCATTAACATATTTCTGGTCCTGATGGTATTTCTATTCATTGTTCGGCCTTTGATCAAGAGCATGAAGGAGGTCCGCAGCGAAGTCGGAGGACAGGCCATGCTGACTGCGGAAGGAGAACAAGCATTGCTTGAAGCTCCTGAATCCGATCTGCTGCCTGAGCCGGAATTTTCGAGTAACCGGTCCAAGGCCATTCGTCAAGCGCAACAGGATGTTGAAAAAACCGCAACGCTCGTCAGAACCTGGGTAAATGAGGCGGGTTAATGAAAAAGCGAGCAATCGATCCGAAAAATCTAAACGGACCCCAGAAGGCCGCAATTTTCCTGCTTTCTATGGGGGAAGAACGTTCCTCTGAAATCTTCAAGCGGATGAGTGAAGATGAAATCAAGCGGGTGGCAACCAAGATGGCCGAGATCGAACAGATTCCCCCCGAGGCCTTGAATGAAGTGATGGATGAATTTATCTCCAATTTTAACGATCAAAACCGGCTGGTGGTTAAAGGGGATGCATTTTTAAAGAATGTCATCGGAAAGACCACGGACCGGGCAACAGCAGAGTCCATATTCAGAGAGATTGAAGATCGAAAACATGGGCTCCCGTTTGTATGGAGCAGGGATGTGGATGTTACCACGCTCATTTCCAATATCGAAGGGGAGCACCCCCAGACCATCGCCATGATCATGGCCTATCTGCCGGCAGAAATTTCATCGGAGATCATGATGTCCTTGCCGGATGAGCGAAAAGGGGACATTGCCATCCGGATCGCCCAACTGGGCAAGGTTCCGGATGAGACAGTACGGGAGGTGGATAAGGCCCTGCACGCAAAAATAAGTGATTCGGGCGCATCCGGTGCAGAAGCGGGCGGCTTGCAGACCCTGGTCGATATTTTGAACAATTGCGACCGGTCAACCGAAGATATCATCATGGAAACCATAGAAGACGATCACGGGGATATGGCCAATGACATCCGGGGAATGATGTTCGTGTTCGAAGATCTTTCGAAAGTGGACGACCGTGGCATGCGCGAGATTTTGAAAAAGGTTGAAAGCCAGCAGCTGGTGCTTGCCATGAAGACCGCGAGCGAAGAAATGAAGCAGAAAATATTGGACAACCTGTCTAAAAGGGCTGCTGAAATGCTCCTGGAAGATCTTGAGGTCATGGGGCCGGTCCGGTTATCCGAGGTGGAAGAATCTCAGCAAGGCATTATCCGTGCTGCAAAGGAGCTGGAGGCAGAAGGAACCATTGTTATTGGCGGCAAAGGAAAGGAGGATGTGCTTGTCTGATTCTGCGGCAAAACCTGTGCCTGAATGGAAACCCCTGTTATTTGACAATCTCGGTACCGGGGGGAGTGAAGGTGAACCCAAGGGATCTCCTCCAAGAGAGCATTCGAGTCGGGAATTCAAAATGCTCTACGACGCTTCGGAAGCCGGGACGGGCGCCAATCGATTTACCCCGCTCTATGCAATGGCCGACTTCGACTGCGGGAGTGCATCTGAAAACAATGACCCGGAACCGGATACCGAAACCTTAAGACAGCAGGCATATGAAGAAGGACTGGCTAAAGGCCAAGAAAAGGGCTATGGGGAAGGGATAAAAAAAGCCGAACCGGTGGTGACCCGGATGCAGGAATTGTTATCGGAACTTGAAGGGCTTTGGCACCACCTGGTTCAGACCTATGAAGCTCAAATCATCGACCTGGTGGGGCGTGCGGCTGAAAAAGTAGTGTTATCACACGTCGCCCTGGATCATGAGACCGTCAAACGGTCGATTCAGCAGGCCTTCGGCACCATCCCGGAACCGGTAAGCGCCACTATAGAAGTCAATCCAAAAGAGATGGAGTATATCGAAACCCTGAAAGAAGACTTCTTCACTCAGGTTAAGAGTTTGAAGCATGTCTCTTTCATTCCGAATGCTTCCGTCAGCCCGGGAGGATGCCGGATCAAAACCGACACCGGTGAAGTCGACGCCACCGTGGAGTCGCGATTGGATGCCGTTCGACAGAGCATTATGGATGTGGTCAGAGGGAAAGCTGCCGATGCCGGTTGAATTGAACCTAAAATGGGATTCCTATTTTGATGCATTGGATCGTTGTACGAGCCTGACCCTTGAAGGCCGAATCGTGAAAGTCATCGGTCTTATTGCCGAAGGTGAAGGGCTCGGTCTGAGCATCGGAAGCATGTGTCTGGTGGAAACCGATCAGGGGGCGAAAATTCGGGCCGAAGTGGTGGGATTCAGAGACGGCCGGATCCTTTTGATGCCTTACGGGGATACCCGCGGGATCAAACCCGGCAGCCGCATCCGGTTTGTGGATCGAAGCCCCCAGGTTCATGTGGGCGACGGATTCCTGGGAAGGGTCATAAACGGTATGGGGGAACCCATTGACGGCAAAGGCGGGATTTCAGCAAAAAAACAGTATCCGCTTTACGGTTCGGTCATCAATCCCATGGAGCGACGGCCCATTCGGGAGTTGTTGGATGTGGGAATCGGAGCCATCAATACCATGCTGCCCTTGGGCCGGGGACAGCGGGTCGCTATAATGTCCGGATCCGGTGTGGGCAAGAGTCTTCTGATGAGCATGATGACACGACATACCGCGGCAGACGTGACCGTCATCGGGCTTGTGGGCGAGCGGGGGCGTGAGGTCAAGGAGTTCGTGCAAAACAGCTTGGGACCCGAAGGGATGAAAAAAGCGGTGGTTGTTGCCGCCACCTCGGACAGTCCCCCTCTGGTTCGCATGCGGGGAGCCTATCTGGCCACAACCCTGGCGGAATACTTCAGGGATCAAGGAAAGGATGTCTTGCTCATAATCGATTCCATCACCCGTTTTGCCATGTCGTCCAGGGACGTCGGCCTGGCCGCAGGAGAACCCCCCACCAGTCGGGGATACACGCCGTCCTTTTTCGCACAGATACCGGTATTGCTTGAGCGGGCCGGAAGCGTTCAGGGCAAGGGCAGCATCACCGGAATCTACACGGTCTTGGTGGAAGGGGATGACTTGAATGATCCGGTGGGAGATACGGTTCGATCCATAGTGGACGGCCATATCGTCCTCTCCCGAAAGCTTGCAAACCGGGGGCATTATCCGGCCATCGATGTTCTGGATAGTGTGAGCCGGGTTTGCCGGGATGTTGTGGATGCCGGGCATAGCCATTTGAGGGATAAGGTTATCGATGTGCTTTCCACCTATCGGGATGTGGAAGATATGATCACCATCGGCGCCTACACCGACGGAACCGACTCCCGAGTGGACCAGGCAAAACAGCTGGTTCCAAAGATAGAAGGTCTTTTTCGGCAGGATATCGCCCATCGGGTTTCTTATGATCAGGGATTAAACAGCCTTAAGGCAATATTTCAGGAGTCAGGTCATGCGCTTATTTAAATTTCGTCTCGAATCGTTATTGCGATATCGAGAACATCTGGCCGAGCAAACCCAGCTGGAAGTTGCAAGGATCCGTTCCGATATCCTCGTATGTGAAGATCGCATCGCACGTCTTGAGATGTCGTATGCCCACACTGCAGAAGAACTGGACCAAAAGATGGGATCCGGTATCGATGTGAAGCAATATAAACAGTTCACCCATTTCCTTGCGGGGATTGAATCAAACATTGAATCGGAAAACATGCAAAGAAGAGAATTGCTTAAGCGCCTCGAAGAAAAACAGAAAGAACTCAAGCAGCGAACCACAGATAAAAAGACGCTTGAGAATCTTAAAAATCAACGGAGAGAAGATTATTACCAGAAAATGTTAAAATTAGACCAGAAAGAATCGGACGAGATGGTCATTCTCCGTCAAGCCGGAGGAGTCGGCGCATGAACAGCAGAAGTCGATTTCGTATGAAAGCATTGTTGATCGGTTTGTTGACCGCAAAGATCGGGGTTACTCTGGTCTATTTAACCGGAACCGTCTCCATTTCGGAGTTCTTCTTGACCCAGCCGGCAGCCATTGCCCAGGAAAAACCCGCAGAAAACCAGGAGAACAAGACCAAAACCGTTGAAACCGAAGCAAAGCCGAAGACGCCGCCACCGCCCAATGTGGACATTACCGCCGTATTGAAGCGATTGGATCGCGACCGAAAGCAAATCGAAAGGGAGAGGGAGAATATCCAAAAGCAGCGGGCGCAATTGGACACCCTCAAGCAAGAGATAGAGGAGAAGATCGAAAGACTTTCAAAGATTCAACAGCAGATTGCCGCCGATATCTCCAAACAAGAAGCCATGGACGATAAACGGAAGAAAGACCAACAGGCCGAAGAAGACGAAAAGATCAAAATGCTGAGCAAGGTCTATTCCAGCATGAAGCCGAAACAGGCGGCGGCCATCATCAATAAAATGGATATCGAGGTGATTCAAAAAGTATTTTCCCAAATGAAAGGCGAGCAGATCGGAAGCATACTCTCCTATGTGGATCAGGACCGGGCTGCCCTCATCAGTGAAAAACTGGCGGAAAAGAAACTCATACAAACCAATTAACCCTATCCTATAACCGCTCGAATTCGACACCTGGGCAATATTTTCCCCTCATCAGGGAAAAATATTCTGTTCGGCAGCAGCGATTCCAAACCACCGATTGTTGAAATTAATTATAACTATCCTAAATTAATATTAAAATTTGCACCAGTCGATTCTTGGCACACCCATTGCTCATAGGAAAGTTAAGGATTGGGATCATGGTCGATCTCATTTAATTTACGATAAACAGGAGATGGGAATGACACTTCCTGGAATACAAATCGATCAGATGTTCGAAAACTTCATCGGTTTCGGAGAGGGGAAAAAAGCAGGGGGAGAGTCCAACGACCTTTTCTCCGGAATGATGAACAATATCCTCAACCGGGTAAACGCCGACGAAGGGTTGACCCAAGGGAAACTTCTAAACGCGGATATTCGGAAAAAGAGCCCGGATCTGCTGGAGTCCATCAAAAAATACCTCCTTTCCAAGGGGATTTCTTTAGATCAGGTTTCTGCCGACGATGCAACCCTCGATAGATTGAAGCGGTTTCTCGAATCCGCCGGATTCAAGGGTGATGCCATCGGCCGTCTGTTGGGTGAATTGAAATCCGGTTCCTTTAAAAAGGGGGTTCGGCTGTCGGATGTTTTTGCAAAACTGTCGGAACTCAAGGAGACCCGGGATTCGGATATGTTGTTGGACATATCGGCGATGCCTTATATTGAGTCCATCCTGTCCAAGTTGCTGCCGGAGTCCGAATATCAACATGCCGCGTTAAAGGGTGTAATGACCGAAGGACAGGGGGTGGACCTCTCCAAGCTCATTGAAAATCTGAGGCGGATCATTGCCCAGCATCCTGAAAAAGGCAGATCCGTACCCACGGAAGCCGATCAGCGGCAACTGGCCGGATTATTGGCCAAATTCGGAATTGATTCTGAAAAGGGAATTTTGACGTTGGACCGGTTTGTATCCGGACTGGAAAGCATGGCTGCAAAAATCAGAATGCATCAATCAAACCGCAGGGTAGAAACCGCGGAATTGAAGGGCTTCTTCGATGGTCTGAAACCGGTGGATGATTCCGGAAGGAGATTAAAGATGGTTCAGGGCTTGAAGACAGACGATATTACCCAAAAGGTCTTCAATCCCGGGCATGGGGATAAGAACCCGAGAGCATTGCTTGAAACAGAAGGTAGAGCGGCGGATAACCGTATACTTCGCCCCCAAGGAGAAGCAGTAAAAGCCACTGAAGCGGCAAATGATGTTAAGAATACGGTGACACCTGCTGAGAACGGTTCAGGGACCCATAAAACGGCTCCTCGAATATTTGGACCGGAACCCAGAGCGGAGGCCCGAACTTTACCGGCCTATGTGCTGAATCAGGTGGGCCGTCAAATTATCAGATCCCACCAAAACGGAATGAATCAACTGGTGCTTCAGCTGAAGCCTCCTCACCTGGGGAGGCTTCAAATGCAAATCAATCATTCCGGCGATATGATCCGGGTGAGCATTGTCACCGAACAGATAGCCGCGCGGGAGATACTCATGTCACATGCCGGTGAATTGAGAACCCACCTCACAGAGCAGGGGATGCGGGTGGAAAAAATCGATATTCAATTCGATCAGTCGTTTGACCAATCCATGGCCAATGCGCGCAATGAATCGAACCGATCCAATGAAAGAAGACAGCAGGGAGCGCGATCAATCCCGGGTTCTCATCCGGCCGAAGCGGTTTCCGAAGAATCTCCGCAGCCGATTCGGGTGAGGGAGGGGATTCTCGATCTGGTGGCATAAATAGGGACTTTAATCAGAAACGTAAACTTGGAAGGATATGAAATGTCTGTGGATATTGTAAACAATTCGCTAATATCACTCGGCGCCGTCTTTGATGAAACCCAGGATACTACTTCCACCAAAAAAGAGGATCCCCTGGGGCGGGATGTATTTTTAAAGATGCTGGTTGCTCAGATGGAAAACCAGGATCCTCTGAATCCCATGGAAGGCGCCGATTTTTCCGCGCAACTGGCTCAATTCTCACAGCTGGAGCAGCTGTTCAACCTAAATGATACCCTGGAGGGTCTGGCGGCATCCATGGAGAGCAAGGGGCAGGAGAACATTTTGGATTACATCGGAAAACAGATTACCAGTGAGGATAACAGTCTCAATCTGAAAGACGGGAAGGTATCCAACGGTCTGTTTACGCTCACCGAGCCGTCCGAGGCGATGATTACCATTTATGACTATATTAATCAGGAGATCATGACCCTGTATCCGGGAGAGCTTCAGGCCGGCACCCATCAGGTGGATTGGGACGGACGAGACCGGACCGGGGTATCGGTTTCAGACGGCACGTATAAGTTTCAAGTGACCGCCGTCACTGAATCCGGGGCTCATGTACCGGTAAAAACCGAAGCCACCGGCCTTGTCACGGGTGTAACCTATGATAGCGGGCATCCTTATCTGGTGGTGGACGATCGATGGGTGGACCCGGCAACCGTCACGAAAATCTGGGATCCGTCCGTCAGTTCCGGCAGCTAGGGGTGATCGTTTTATGTATGTTGTGTGTAATTCTAATTATATAATCCATTTTTAGAGAGGTGATATCATGTCGTTAACCAGTTCATTATTTTCAGGCATCAGCGGGTTGACCACCCTGGGCAACTCTTTGCAGATCATCGGTGACAACATTTCCAATGTGAACACCATCGGGTTTAAGTCGAGTTCCTTCGCTTTTCAGGACCGCTTGGCTCAGGCCATAGCCACCCAGTCGGGGACCGCCCAGATCGGCCGGGGGACCGCACTATCGGATATCACATCCACATTTGCGCAGGGGTCTTTCGAATCCACCAGCAATGCCACCGATCTGGCCATCGGCGGCGACGGATTTTTTATCGTGGAGGAACTCGCCAGCGAGACGACCTACTATACGCGGGCCGGAAATTTTCGGTTCAACAAAGACGGCTATCTTGTGAATCCGGAAGGCCACGTGGTCCAAGGCTGGGCGTTGGATTCCAGCGGCGATGATTCAGGATCGGTCGCCGATATCAAGCTTTCATCCTTTACGTCTTCTCCATCTGCCAGCACCGAAGTGACCATGATCACCAACCTGGACGCGGATGCCACCAGCCAAACCACCGAACTGGCGGCGCAATGGAACGGATCAGCCACCACACCCTTAGCCGCCACCCTTTACAACTACCAAACCGTCATAAAGGTCTACGATTCTTTGGGAAGCACCCATGATGTTACCATCTACTACGATAAAGGCTCATCCGCCAACGTCTGGGAATATATCGTGACCTGCGATCCCAGTGAAGATGCCCGCACCGGCGCCAGTTCAACATCAATTGCGGCCGGTATGCTGGCCAAGGGAACCTTGACCTTTAGCGCCAGTTCCGGTGCATTGAGCGATATGACCATGAGCCGATTCTCCGGGTCGGACTTTTCCAGTGTGGCAGCGGCTTCTGCAGCCTGGGACCCCCAGACCACGGCTTCGGATTTATCCACCAACGGTTATTTTACGTTCCAACCGTCATTTCTTAGCGGAGTGGCCATGACCCTCGAGTTTGACATAGGGGCCAACTATGATAGCGCCTGGACCAACGATTCCCTGTCCACCACTCAGTTTTCAAAAGCCTCCACCACCACCTATCAGTCGGCTGACGGCTACGGGGCCGGTGATCTTCAGAGCGTGGCTGTGGGCACGGATGGGGTCATGACCGGAAACTATTCCAACGGCCAACTGCTGTACCTCAATCGGGTGGCCCTGGCCAAATTTATCGATGTACAGGGCCTGCACAAGGTGGGGGGTAATCTGTACCAGGCAACCCGGGAAAGCGGCGATGCCATTACCAACCGGCCGGGGACCAACGGGTTAGGCAGCATTGCCCCGAACTCCCTTGAGCAATCCAACGTGGATATTGCCGATGAATTTGTAAAAATGATCGTCAGCCAGAGGGGATTTCAGGCCAACTCAAAGATCATCTCCACGGTGGACCAGATGCTACAAGAAACCATCCAGATGAAACGGTAATCCGTAATGCATAACGATATGATACCATTGTCATGAAGCCATAGGGGACGGCGACACCAGCATGGGGTCGCCGTCCCTGCTTCGTCATATTCTTGACATCCCGATCAGCATACCGACAAAACCCTATGATCTTCTATTCCCGCCGGATTTGTGTACCGAAAAAATCTACATAAAATCAACAAGTTAATATATTTATAAACAGCAACAGGCTTTGGCACAAAGGTTGCTTTTCTGTTGTAACGAAGCATGAGTGTGCAGTCAGGATAGAAGTATCGATTAGAACTTTATAATCTCTAGTGAGGATCCATGGATCTAGCAACCATACTCGGTATTGTCTCTGCATTCGGTCTGGTGATTATCGCCATTGTGATGGGCGGCGGCATAGGGTTATTCATCAATATACCGTCGCTTATGATCGTTGTGGGCGGGACCCTCGGGGCCACCATGATCAACTATCCGTTAAAGGATGTGTTGCGGGCCATCAGCATTGTAAAGAATGCATTTATTGCATCACGCTCCGCACCGGAAGATATCGTCAAACAGTTTGTGGACTTCGGCGGCAAGGCCCGGCGGGAAGGCATTCTTGCCCTTGAGTCGGAAGTGAAAAACATCAGCGATGCGTTTTTAGGAAAAGGCCTCCAGCTTTCCGTGGACGGACTCGAGCCCCAGGCCATTGAAAACATCATGGACACGGAAGTCGATTACCTCAGGGAGCGGCATTCGCTGGGAGCTGAGATTCTTTCCACCATGGGCACCTTTGCCCCGGCTCTGGGGATGATCGGCACCCTCATCGGATTGGTTCAGATGCTCCAGTCCATGGATGATCCCAACTCCATCGGCCCTGCAATGGCGGTTGCGCTTCTCACCACGTTTTACGGTTCGGTCATGGCGAATCTGGTGTATATGCCCCTTGCCGGAAAATTGCGGACCCGCAGCAGAGAGGAAACCCTGGTCAAGGAGATGATCATTCAAGGCATCATATCATTGACCAAGGGTGAGAACCCGAGAATTCTCGAGCAGAAAATGCTCGCTTTTATGCCACCCAAAGAGCGAAAGAGCAATTTTTAACCAAATGGCATCTAAAGAGAAAAAAATGGAAAAAATTCCAGCTGCGGATCCGGTCCAGATGATGACCATATCCCTGTTTATTATCCTTCTGGCTTTTTTTATTCTTTTAAATACCATCGCTGTTATTGACGACCAGAAGAAGCTGGCGGTGATGGATTCTCTTCTGGGAAGCTTCGGGGTGCTGACCGGCGGCACCTCGGTGGTGATGGGAAGCGGGGGAAACATGGCGTTGCCGGAGATGGCCAAAATATCCAGCCATGTGGATTTTTCCGATCTTATGGTGGGAAATGAAGATATCATCAAACTCATTACCGTAAAGACAGACTATCGGGGAACCGTACTGTCCATACCGACTGATCTGCTTTTCGAAAAAAAGGCATCCCGGTTGAAACCCGAAGGACTCAAGATTTTGGACGGCCTGCACGGCGCCATCCGAAAGAACGAATTTCCGGTGGAAATCGTCGGGCATACGGACAACCGCCTCCCCCAAATGGAAACGGGCGTATCCAACCGGGAGCTGTCTTCCATCCGATCCCTCAGAATCCTTCAACATGTTCTAAACAGGGGATCCGTAAAGCCGGATCGGATCACCGCCTTTGGGTGGGGGCAGTATCGACCGGTGGTGACCAATAAGACCCGAGAAACCCGTGAGCATAACCGGAGAATGGATATTCAGTTTATACACGATGGCGTGGCTGAAAAACCGAGAGGGATATTTACCTTTCGG
Organism: Deltaproteobacteria bacterium; assembly: GCA_013349495.1. GTDB lineage: Bacteria > Desulfobacterota > Desulfobacteria > Desulfobacterales > SURF-15 > DUZK01. The sequence continues at coordinate 14,451 of DUZK01000019.1, read as the reverse complement.
AAGTTTTTTTTCAACGTATTCGAATAGGCTTTGATGGAAGAACTGAAAGATTTATGCCCATGGCAAGAGAAGGCAATAAGAAAACAGCCAGTGAAGTAAGGGTCGATCCCAACGCCTGGATGGTGACCTTCGGGGATCTGATCATGCTGCTGCTCACCTTCTTTGTGTTGCTGCTGAGCATGAAATCCATGGATTCCGGCGCCATGAAGGAGAAATTGCAAGAGATGGCTGCGACCACCGGCCCCTTGGAACACAGTGACATCCGGTCCGGCGGATCATTGATCGAAGGTCGATATTCCCTGAAGAAATCACTGGTGATCTCAAACAATCAGATGCTCGAGGAGGTGTTCGACCTGCTTGAAGGCATGGACCGGAAAAGAGCAGAGGAGTTTGACCTGGAGAAGCTTCGACTGCTCATCGATATTAATGAAGATGACCGGGGGGTGGTGGTGAGCATGGAATTCGATCACCTGTTCGATTCAGGTAAAGCAGAGGTTCGGGGTGACCGGTTTCCGCTTCTGGATTCCATGGGAAGACTTTTCCAAAATGTGGTGAATGACATTCTGATCATGGGGCATTCCGACAACCGGCCGGTTCAGGGGGGAGAATTTGAATCCAATTTCGAGCTTTCCTTCTATCGCGCCATGAGCGTGATGTTTTATTTAACCGAAGGTCTGGGTTTAAAACCGGAACGGTTTGCTGCCGGGGGTTATGGGGATCTTAGACCTCTCTATCCCAATGACAGTGAGGAAAACCGGACGAAAAACCGAAGGATAGAATTCATATTAAGGAAACAAGAAAAATAGGGGGTATGTCGTGGACGAAGATATTGAAAAAGGAGTGGACGGGGAAGAGCAACCAGCCGGCAAGTTTCCGTTGAAATGGATTATCATCGGGGTTGTTGTTCTTGTGCTTGCCGGCGGCGGTTATGTGGGATGGACCATGCTCAATCCACAGCCGGATCAAACCGGTGCGGAAGGCGGCAAACCCTCAGATGCCGAGGCGGTAAAAGAGGTAGAAGTGGGGGCCATGTTCGAAATGGATCCGTTTGTGGTCAATTTGGACGAGGCAGGCGGAAAACGGTATCTGAAATCGAAGATTGAAATCGAGTTTGTGGGTGAAGATGTCCGAAAAGAACTGACCAACCGTCTACCTCAGCTGCGGGACACCATTCTGCTGCATCTCAGCAGCAAAACCTTGGATGAGATCCGGTCGGTGGATGGGAAGATTGAGTTGAAAGACGCATTGATCAAACGGATCAATCAGGTGCTGAAGCAGGGCAAAATCAGAAATCTCTATTTCACCCAATTCGTCATTCAATAGGATATCAGAAGAACCATGGGCGATATTCTTTCACAAAATGAAGTTGACAGTCTGCTGTCGGGGCTCAGCGAAGGCAAAATCGAAACAGAAACCGATGCTACGCCGGATGCGGAAGGCGTGCGCACATACGATTTTACCGGGCAGGAGCGGGTTATCCGGGGGCGGATGCCCACCTTCGAAGTCATCAATGAGCGGTTTTCCCGGGAAATCCGAAGCAGTATATCCGGCCTGCTCCACACCACCATCGATGTGGCCACCGGAACATTGGAGACCATGAAGTTTGCAGAGTTCGGACGATCGCTTCCGGTGCCCACCAGCCTTCATGTCTTTCGCATGGAACCCTTCAGGGGGTACGTCCTTTTGGTGTTTGAAAGCCAGCTGGTGTTTAATCTTATCGACACATTTTTCGGCGGGCAGGGAATGGGGAATGCCAAAGTCGAGGGTCGGGAGTTTACCACCATCGAAGATGTCATGATCAAGAAGGTGGTTACGGCCTGTTTGAAGGATTTGGAAACCGCATGGTCTCCGGTGGAGAAGATCGAGGCGGTATATGTCCGGTCAGAGGTAAATCCCCAATTTGCAACCATCGTACCGCCCACGGACCTGGTGATTGTTGTGAAGTACGAAGTGGAGTTGGAACAGAGCACCGGAAACATCTCCTTGTGTATCCCTTATGCCATGATCGAACCGATCCGGAATATTTTGGCCTCCGGTTTTCAAAGCGATGCCCTGGAGGTGGATCATGCCTGGCAGCGGCGGGTCAGGGAAATCATTATCGACTCATCGGTTGATCTCACCGTACGGCTGGGAAAGACGGAGATTACCGGAGAGCGGTTGATATACTTGAAGCCGGGGGATGTGATCCAACTGGATCAGAACGCAGATGAAGCGCTCACCGTACTGGTGGAAGGCGTTGCCAAGATCAAGGGGTATGCCGGTGTTCAGCGCGGATTTCAGGCCTTAAAGGTCATAAAGAAATTGAGTTTGGAGGAAGGAAGAAGTTATGGATGAAAAAGAACAACTGGCCGGCGGAGAAAGTTTGGATTCCACGGAGAGCGATTCCGGAAGCAACCTGGATCACGATGCCAGAGATCTCGATTTTATACTCGATATTCCGCTTGAACTCACTGTGGAATTGGGTCGAACCAAGATGCTGGTGAACGATCTGCTTCAGCTGGGTCAGGGATCCATTGTGGAGTTGAATAAACTGGCGGGGGAACCGATGGAGATATGTATCAATAAAAAACTGGTGGCCAGGGGTGAAGCGGTGGTGGTGAATGAGAAATTCGGTGTGCGCCTCACGGATATTGTCAGCCCCATTGACCGGGTCAAAAGTCTCGGCTGAACCTCGGATCGCCTTGTAATGGAGAGAAAATGAATCCCGTTTCCATACCCGCAGCAGCCTCGACTCCCGATCTTTGGATGGCCTTGCTAAAAAGCGTCGCCATGCTCAGTCTGGTTTTGGGAATACTCTTGGCCGTGCTCTATTTGATACGAAGATTTTATGGGCGGTATTCCGGCGCTTCGGATCGCGGACTCATTCGAATGGTGGCGACCCATCATGTGGCACCCAAGGAGCGGATTGTCTTATTGGACGTGCTTGGAGAAAAAATTCTCATCGGGGTCACCCCCCAGCAGATAAACCATTTGGCCACGATTTCAAACGGGCAGGAGATAAGCATCCCCCAAGGTGAGGAGAAACCAAAATTTTTTTCAAACCTATTAAACAACGCTCTAAGGAAGCAATTAAGAAATGTCCGATGAATTCAATGGGAGACCGAAAGCGAAACCGATTATGGCAAATCGAACACAGCTGATATGGGCGCTATTTCTGATCGGCGGATTGTTGTTGCCGATGATGTCTGAACCGGCGGATGCCGTCCCATTGCCGATTCCCAGCATAAATATCGGTGTGGGAGAAGCGGAATCTCCGGGAGATGTTGCCGTGGTGCTGCAAATCGTAGCGCTGCTGACCATTTTGTCCCTTGCTCCCGCCATCTTGATTTTGATGACCTCCTTCACCCGGCTGGTGGTGGTTTTTCATTTTCTCCGTCAGGCCATGGGAACCCAAAATTCTCCCCCGAATCAAGTACTCATCGGGCTTTCTCTGTTTATCACGTTCTTTGTCATGTCTCCCATCTGGCATCATGTTTATACGAACGCGGTTCGGCCGTATATGGATAAGGAGGCCACCTACACCGAGGCATTTGAACAGGCAAAGGAACCGGTTCGAAAGTTCATGTTGAAAAATACCAGGGAAAAGGATCTCGCCCTGTTTGCCAATACGGCAAATGTGAAGCGACCCCTTAAGAAGAATGATATTCCCATGTTGGTACTGATACCGGCATTTGTCATCAGCGAGTTGAAAACCGCATTTATCATCGGCTTTGTGCTCTATGTTCCCTTTCTGGTGATCGACATGGTGGTGGCCAGTGTGTTGCTTTCCATGGGGATGATGATGCTGCCGCCGGTGATGATTTCCCTTCCCTTTAAACTCATGCTTTTCGTATTAGTGGACGGCTGGAATCTCGTGGTGGGTTCGATGATCAACAGCTTTGGAGTGATATGACATGACACCCGAGTTTGTTGTAAATTTTGCAAAAGACGCCCTGAGCTTGACGATTCTCGTTGCCATGCCCATGCTGGGACTCGGGTTGTTGGTCGGCCTCACGGTGAGTGTGTTCCAGGCGACCACCTCCATCCAAGAAATGACCCTCACCTTTGTCCCCAAAATTCTGGCGGTGCTGTTCGGGTTGCTCTATTTCGCTCCCTGGATGCTGGATAAACTAGTAACCTTTACCGAAAGCGTTTTTCAGAATATTCCCCTCTATATTCGATAAGGCGTGACGTGTGAAGGATAATGGATGTGGGAAGAACGTGTTCTTTCCTTCCCTGGTTCAGGCGTGGAAAGAGAAAACGTGTATTAAGAAACGTGTGTGCACATCATGGAACTGCTTAACTTTTCTCAAGATCAATTGAAAATCTTTATCCTGATACTGATTCGTGTCAGCGTGGTACTCTTTTTTTTCCCTTTATTCGGCAGTAATGTGATTCCCTCTCTTGTTAAAGTCGGGCTTGCCATGGTGCTTTCCCTTGTGTTTTTGCCCGTGGTTAAAATCGATCCCGACCTGTTCCCCGGAAACCCCATGGATTGGGCCATTCTTGCGATTTCCGAACTGATCATGGGATTGATTCTGGGGCTAACGGTCAGTCTTTTTTTTGCCGCAATTCAATTGGCCGGACAGATGGTGGGGTTTCAAATGGGGTTTGCAATCGTCAATGTATTGGATCCGCAATCCGGGATGCAGGTCTCCATCATCGATCAGATCGGCTACTGGGTGGCCTTGCTCACCTTTCTCGGGTTAAACGGGCATCATATGATCATATCCGCTTTGGGGGACAGTTTCCAACTGGTGAAACCCGGCGCCCTCACCCTTCAATCCGGCCTGCTCACCAGCATCCTTTCCATGACCGCCGATATTTTTTCCATCGCCGTTAAGATCGGCGCACCGGCCGTTGCCGCATTGTTATTTACCAGTGCCGCCTTCGGTATCAGTGCCAAATTTGCGCCGCAGATGAATATCCTGATAGCAGCGTTTCCGGTAAAGATCATCGTCGGTTTGATTTTCTTCAGCCTATCGCTTCAGATCATTGCCAATATTTCTCGATCCTTTACCGGCAGCTTTCCGCGCATACTGCTGTCGCTGCTTGCATGGATGGGAGGAGGTTAAGCCGTGCCGGAAGATAGCGGAAGCGGTCAGGAAAAAACTGAAGCGGCAACCCCAAAGAAACGCTCAAAGGCGCGCGAGGAAGGACAAGTTGCCAAAAGCATGGAATTGTCTTCTGTTTTTGTGCTGTTATCCGGGGTGGCGGTGCTGTTTTTCACCGGGCATTTTTTCGGGGCTAATTTCAGCCAAATGATGCGCGCCGGTTTTACTTTCAATGCCGTCCCCCAGTTTGATATTCAATTCTGTCTGTCTCTTCTGAATCGCTTTTCCACCTGGTTTTTTAAATTGGTGCTTCCGGTGATGGGTGCGGTTGTCTTCACCGGCCTTGTCATTAACTTTTTTCAGGTGGGATTCCATATTTCCACAAAACCGATTCAACCGGATCTTAAACGCTTCAATCCCATCAAGGGAGTCGCGCGCCTGCTGTCCGTAAAATCCTTTGCGGAACTGGTTAAATCGATATTGAAGCTGACCATCATCGGATGCATCGTCTATACCATAATCAGAAGCGAAAGCCGAATCTTCCTTCACATGCATCACTGGGAAGTCGGCGCTATTCTGATATACATTCTCAAGGTCATTTTCAAGATTTTTATATGGGTCATTATGATCATGATGCTGTTGGCCATTGCCGACGTTGCATTTCAGCGTTGGCAGTTTGAAAAACAACTGAAAATGACCAAACAGGAAGTGAAAGACGAAACCAAGCAGACCGAAGGCGATCCGCTGGTGAAATCGCGGATCAAAAGCATCCAGATCCAGACTGCACGGAGGCGCATGATGCATGAGGTCCCGGAAGCCGATGTGGTGGTCACCAACCCCACCCATCTTGCTCTGGCCATCCGGTATGAACCGGGGGCCATGGGTGCTCCCCGGGTGGTCGCCAAAGGAGCGGGCCAGGTGGCCGAGCGGATCAAACAGTTGGCATCCGATCATCAAATACCGTTGATTGAAAACAAAAAGTTGGCCCAGAATTTGTATAAACTAGTGAAAATAGGAGAGGAAGTTCCGGTTCAACTCTATCAGGCTGTAGCGGAGCTTCTCGCTTATGTATATAAACTCAAAGGAAAAACAGTATGATAGCGATGTCAGACCATACCAGGGTCAGAAAAGCGGATGTCACACCCCCAACAGTGTGCGCCAAGAGTCTGTCGGCTGTTCTTCTGAATCAGGTTGAACAGGGCAGATGATTCATATGGAAGCCAGATCGAAACGCATAGCCGGTGGAATTCTTGATGACTCCTCCGATATAGGGATGGTCCTGTGCGTTATCGGCATCCTCATGGCCATGCTGTTGCCGCTGCCACCGGTGCTGCTCGATCTGTCCCTGGCCCTCAATATTACCATATCGGTGATCGTATTGATCACTTCCATGTACACCATGAAGCCGCTGGATTTCTCAATCTTTCCTTCCATGCTGTTGGTGCTGACCCTTTTTCGACTCTCCCTCAATGTTGCCTCCACCCGGCTCATATTGCTGCACGGCAGCGATGGTCCGCTGGCCGCCGGCGCCATTATTCAGTCATTCGGCCGGTTTGTGGTGGGTGGAAACTATGTCATCGGACTGATCATTTTTATCATTTTGGTTCTCATCAATTTTATCGTTATCACCAAAGGCTCCGGACGGATAGCAGAGGTGGCGGCCCGGTTTCAATTGGACGGAATGCCGGGTAAACAGATGGCTATCGACGCAGATTTAAATGCCGGCATGATCGACGAAAATGAAGCCCGAGAACGCAGACAGACGATTTCCAGAGAATCGGAATTTTACGGCGCCATGGATGGCGCCAGTAAGTTCGTTAGGGGCGATGCCATCGCAGGAATTATTATCACCCTCGTGAACATTGTGGGGGGGTTCGTCATCGGCGTCTTTCAGCAGGGCATGTCCATGAAGTCGGCGGTGGCCAACTATACCATTCTAACGGTGGGCGACGGCCTGGTGTCCCAGATTCCGGCACTGATCATTTCAACAGCCGCCGGCCTCCTGGTATCCCGATCCGCTTCCGATGAACGTATGGGAAAAGAGTTCGGGAAGCATATCTTTTCCAATCCGAATCCCATCTATATCGGCTCTTTTGTGGTATTTCTTTTCGGTTTGGTCCCCGGGCTGCCGGCGTTTCCTTTCATGACACTTGCCGGCCTTCTTGGCGGCTGTGTATACCTGTCCCAAAAGCGGCATGGACTCGGGGCAGATCGACTGCCTCCCGGGGCTGAAGTTGAGGATATTCCGAAACACCCTTCTCCGGAAGAGGTGGAACATTTACTCGCTTTGGATACCATGGAGCTTGAAGTCGGCTATGGGTTGATTCCATTGGTGGACAAGGATCAGAACGGCAGCCTTCTGGATCGTATCCGCGGTATTCGACGGCAATTTGCCATGGATCTCGGCGTTGTCATTCCTCCCATCCACATCCGGGACAATCTAAAACTTAAACCCTCGGAATATCGTATGGTCATTAAAGGGGTTGAGATGGCACGAGCCGAGTTGATGGTCAACCACCTGCTGGCCATGGACCCCGGGGATGCATCCCGAAGGATTGAAGGCGTTTCAACCAAAGAGCCGGCCTTTAATCTTCCCGCAATCTGGATACCCAAGGATCGGGAAGATGATGCCAAGTTTGCAGGATATACCGTGGTGGACAATCCCACAGTCATTGCCACCCATTTAACCGAAATCATCCGAAGCAATGCCTGGGATCTACTGGGTCGACAAGAAGTTCAACACCTCCTGGATAATCTGGCAAAGACCAGTCCCAAGGCTGTCGAAGAACTGGTACCCGGTCTGTTGTCCTTGGGCAAAGTTCAAAAGGTGTTGCAGAATTTGCTCCGGGAACGGATTTCCATCAGAGATCTGCTTACCGTGGTTGAGACGCTGGCCGATAATGCGGCACTGAGCAAGGATCCGGACCTGCTTACCGAATATGTGCGGCAGAAATTGGCCCGTTCCATTCTTTCACCCTTTGTGGAAGGAGACGGAATACTCCATGTGATCGCGGTGGGCAAGCCGGTGGAAGATCTTTTTACAAAATCGATTCATCACACCGAGCACGGCGCCTATCTGGCCATGGAACCGGGCGCTTTGGAGATGATTTCAGCCTCCATAAAGGAAGAAGCGGAAAAGGTGATCGTGATGAACCAGCAACCCGTCATACTCTGTTCACCGGGCATCCGCCGTCATTTGAGAAAAATTGTTGAGCAGGTGGATGCCACCGTCATGGTGGTATCCCATGCTGAAATCATGCAGCACATCCGCATCCAGGCCAAGGGAAAGGTTTCGTTAGGGCATGGCGGTTAAACGGTATAAGGCGAAGAGCATACAGGAAGCCATCAATCGGATCAAAGAAGATTTTGGTCCGGATGCCATGATCCTCTCTACGCGAAGGCTGCCGACGAATGTTCGAAACCCGTATGGGAAGGAAATCTTCGAAGTGACCGCGGCATTGCGGAAACCGTCGGAAGAATCCGACACCCATGATGTCGTTCCAAAGGATGACGAGCGAAACGAGACCGGTGCATGGCCCCATCGATCCGGAGATCGTGAAGGCGGCCATGTCTTTGAAAAGAAATGGAAGGCACTGAACGCAGAGCTTTTCAGTATTAAGGATATGCTGTTTTTAATGGATCGAAAAGGCGGTCTGCCGGATTTTTTGCATCAGTTTCCGGAAAGCCTGAACCTATACGTCAGGTTGGTGAAGACCGGGATATCCGAGCGCCGCGTCCAGTCAATCATTGGGCGGGCGTTGAGTGCCATGGCATCAAAGGGGTTGAAGCCCGAGGAGATAACCAAAAAAGTCTATCATGAAATTGTCTCCTCCATATCGGTATTTAATCCGTTTTCGCTCCGTAACGGCAAGAAGCATCTGGCCGCTTTTATCGGCCCTACGGGAGTGGGGAAAACCACCACGATTGCGAAACTGGCGGCCATACTCAGCTTGAAACAGGGTAAAAAGGTGGGCATTATTTCCGTCGATAGCTACCGCATAGGAGCTGTGGAGCAGCTTCGCACCTATGCGTCTATTATGGGATTGCCCTGTTTGTCAGCGTTTTCCGGGGAAGATCTTAAAAAAGCGATCAAGACCCTGCAGAACAAAGACGTCGTACTCATCGACACCGCCGGGCAGAGTCATTTGGACAAAGACCGTATGAAGGAACTCGGTCGACTCATGAAGGGGAGTCTTTCCATATCGACTCATCTCGTACTGAGCGCGACCATCGAACAGAGAGACATGAAAGAGGCTGCCGACAGTTTTGCTGTTCTGAAACCTGAATCCTATGTGTTCACCAAACTGGATGAAACGCGTCGGCGCGGGGGAATTATCGAGCAGATATGCGATTCGCAGATGCCGATTTCGTATGTCACAAACGGACAGCGGGTGCCGGAAGACATTATCCCTGCCGATAAGCGGAGTATATTACGGTTTGTTCTGGGGTAGAATATCCCTCAAGAAAGTGATGTTGTTTTGAATCGGCAGCATGGCAGATAAAGGAGAAAACAAAAGTGGATCAAGCAAGCAGCTTAAGAAAGATGGTTAACAAAAGCGCCGCCCGGATCAAGAAAGAAAATCCGGCACGCCGGCAGACCTCAGGCCGCCCCCCCCGGGTCATTTCCGTCACCAGCGGAAAAGGCGGGGTGGGAAAAACCAATATCGTAGGGAATCTCGCTATGGCACTGACGCGCCTGGGTCATCGGGTGCTGGTTATGGATGCCGACCTGGGTTTGGCCAATATCGATATTATTTTCGGTGTCCATCCCACACATAATATCGGACATGTGATCAACGGCGAAAAGAGCCTTTCCGAAATCATCATGGAAGGACCCCAGGGGATCCGAATCATTCCGGCCGGATCCGGATTTGTGAATTTGACCCGGTTGTCCGAGGGACAAAAACTGAGCCTTTTAAGCGAGTTTGAAGCTTTGGATGATGTTTTGGATTTTCTGCTCATCGACACCAGTGCCGGGATATCGGAAAACGTACTCTATTTTAATTTGGCTGCCGACGATTGCATTATCATCGCCACTTCCGAGCCGACTTCCATAACCGATGCATATGCCATGATGAAGGTGATGGCCTTAGAATACGGAATGAAGCATTTTAAACTGCTGGTCAACATGGTTGCGGATGAAAGAGAGGCGAAATCGGTTTATATGAACTTAAGCCAGGCCTCAGACCGGTTCCTCAACGGCGTTGTGATCGAATATGTGGGTTACATCCCAAGCGACGAGTACGTCAAGAAAGCGGTCAGAAAACGAAAACCGGTTCTCGAACTCTACCCCAGTACAGCGGCAAGTAAACACATCACAAAATTGGCGAAATCCATGTTGGAGTGGTCCAGACGAACCGACACGGATGGAAACCTCAAGTTCTTTTTGAAGCGGTATATCGAATACCGGGCAGTGGGTTAAAATGAAAATCGAGACCTAAACTGTTAAGGAATATAATCATGCTTATGGCACATGGAACGCCAAATAGTACAGCAAAAAGGACACATCGGGGATTCAGCATCAAAGAACGGGAAGATATGATTGTGGCATATGCACCGCTGGTGAAGCATATTGCCGGTCGAATGGCCATGCGGATTCCTTCAAGCGTTTCCTATGATGAACTCATCAGTGCGGGATGCCTGGGTCTGATCGATGCCATCGACCGATATGACCCCACTCGGGAAGTGGACTTAAAAACCTATGCCGCCTATCGGATTAAAGGTGCAATTCTCGATGAACTGCGCAGCATGGATTGGTACTCACGATCCATGAGAAAGAAAATACAAGAAATCGAAAAAGCGCTACTTGCCGTTGAATCCCGCAAAGGGGGACCCGCTGAGGATTGGGAGATCGCCGAAAAGATCGGAATACCGTTGGAAAAGTATTATAAACTCCTTGCCAACATCCACGGCATTGCCTTGTTCAGCATAGACGAATACATCAAGGACGAAGACAATGACTCGCTCACCAAGAAATCATTTCAAGAAAGAATTCTCAGCAGTGACGACCCGGCGGAAAATGTCTTTAAAGGTGAATTAAGACAGTCTTTGGCGGAAGCGATTCGAAGTCTTTCAGAAAAGGAGCAACTGGTTATATCCCTATACTACTATGACGATCTCACGCTAAAGGAGATCGGTCACATATTGGAGTTGACCGAATCCAGGATTTGTCAAATCCACACGCTCGCTTTGATTAAACTGAAGGCCAAGCTCAATCGCTATCATTCGAAATAGCGTTTAAGGCTTCTCCAGGGGAAGTTGAAAATGGAAACAAGCCTGGTTTAAATGATTGATTATGCCCGAAACTGAAGAAAAAGATAACGATTTCATTTCCCAAGACGATATCGATGCCCTCCTGTCACAGGCAGAGGAAGAAGAGCTTGAAGCGGAAAATGCCGCGGATGAAGCAATGCTTGAGGAGACGGAGGCATCGGATGACGAGTCGTCGCCGGAGAAAGAACCGGATTCGGAGTCAGAGATAGCGTCGGAGGTATCGGACGCGGAAACGGACCAATTCTTAGACGATGTCGGAGTTGAGGAAGAAGATGACGAGATCGCGGATCGCGTGATCTTGGAAGATGTCCCGGAAGAAGCGGACGAATCGGACGAACCAGCAGCCCAAAAGAGCAAGTGGGGGATTAAGAAGCTACTTTTGGTGGCGTCCCCCGTGGCTTTCATCGTTTGCGGCGTTTTGGGCTATGTGCTCTTCACATACACGCGAAAACCGGCGCATGAGGGACAGCAGGCGGTTCAATCACATTCCATTGCCCAGCAGGAATCGGGAAAGAAAACGGAAACCGTGAAAATACTAAAGGAAGTGGTGAATATAGACGCGCCGGCCCCTGTGGCGGCCGCCCATTTCATTGAGTTGAAAAAATTTTTAGTGCCCGCTCCGGCGCAACGAAAAGATTTGGCCTATGTGACTGCCGATATCTCCATAGAATTGACCACATCCTCGGCCACCCGTCTGATTAAAGACCATTCGGCTTTTTACCGAAATATTATATATGACGTATTGAAACAGGCATTGACAGCGACGGATAAATCGAAAATCAACGAAATCAGTCTCAAGATAGCAATATTGAAGGCCTTAAACAGTGCTTTGCCTGAAAGGTCCATTAAGGACGTGATCGTCAGTACATTCCTTATGTACTAAAGGGATGGGCTCATTGCCAAGGGGGGCAATGACCATGACAACCATATCGAATTTAAATATCGTTTTGCAGCAGGAGGGCGGCGCCCGGGAGGCTCAAAATATCCGGCATGCGGTGAATGATCAGAGTCACGTGGTTTCCGCGGATCAAAAAGAGAAGGATATCCGGCAGCAGACAACCGTACAGCAGTCGAATCAATCAGAGGAGACCAAAACAGAAAGAGATCCTTCTAAAAAACGGAAGCGGAAACGGAAGAGCCGTCGATCCATACGTGGAGCGGCCGGAGCGTCGGAGCAGAAAAGACTCCCCGGAGAAGCCGGAAAACTGGTTGATACCGTTGCATGACCAATATCGATGGCACTTGGCATCGATGGGATTGATGGCCGGTTAACGGTACGGAAATAGAATGAACCTGTTTGAAGACATGTTTAACATCAAGTTTTGGGTGGCATTCCAAATGGCCGTCGATGTGGTGATGGTATTTTTGGTGGTCTATTTTTTGAGAAGCCTGCGATCCGGTTCATCTCGAGACGTGTCCAAGGAATCCGGCACACGCATTCTCCAAATGTTGGAACCGCTGCTTCGCGATGCCGATTCCACTGCCAAGTCGTTTGAAAAGCAGTTGAAAGAAAAAAAACGCCTCATCAATCATTTAAACGAAAGCCTCGACAGCCGGATCATCAGCTTGAATCTGCTGGTGAACCGGACCGATGCCCTCTTTGCTTCCGACTTTCGTGGGTCAGTTTCGACTGATAGAAAACATGTTTTTGACCAGCAGGAGGCGATCCTTGAGCAATTTAACAAGGGCCATGACGCTGCCACCGCCGCGCGGACGCTTTCCCTCCCTAAGAACGAAGTCGAAATGGTTTATGATCTCAAGCAGAAGTTTTTAGCGTTGGAACAAGACGTGCCCCAAACAGACCGATCCTGAGGTTAAGGACGGCCCATGACCGATGCCATCTCCCACATCATCGCCTCTTCATCTGATATTCGGATACAAAAGAAAAGCGGGGAACCCACCCATTTTGACGGTCTCCAAAAAGGGCAAATAGTAAAGGCAACAGTTGAAAATACCACATCGGCGAGGGAGGCTGTCCTGAACATTCTGGGCAAGCGGGTGCAAGCCCGCACCCACATGCCTCTCAAATCAGGAGAAACCCTTCTTCTGCGGGTTGAAGACAACGGTGTTCAGCCCACCTTTAAACTGATGGAAGCCAAAGGCGGACGCTTTATTCATCTGCCGCCTGATCTTCTGAGTCGATCCGGACCCTATGGGTTGCTGGTTCGAGTGATGCAAACCCTCAACTCCATAACGGGTATCCCGAATCTTAATGAAACCGCATCGCAAATGGAGAGCCTGATTAGATCCTTGTCCCTTAAAACCGGAGACCCCGACACCGATTTTTTGAAAAGCCTTTTCCGAGAAAGCGGTGTAACATGGGAAAATAAGTTGATCCGGTTGCTGGGCTCAGAGCGCACCATATCTTCGGACCTGGTGAAGGATCTAATCAATGGAGATGTAAAAGCGCTATCCATGCGACTGGCATTGCAATTGGAAAAAGCGGAGCCGTCCGCCTCCACCCAGATCAAAGCGTTTTTGGAGAATATGGAGCATCTTCAACTGCTCAACGAAAAGTCTGTGAGAGAATTGGGCCGGTACCTGCTCCCGTTTCCCTTTCTCTTTGACGAAAGCCTTCGGTTCGGGCAATTGCTGATCGATTTTGGGCGCCGCAAAGAAGACGATTCGGAAGACAAGCGCGACCGTCTGGTAAAGGTCTCCTTTCTACTTGAAATGTCCAACCTGGGGAATGTGCTTGCGGATTTTTCCATCTTAAAACATGCACTCAGTGGAATCTTCAGTGTTGAAACCAATCCGATTCGGAAGCTGATTATGAAGAATATTCCTCAGCTTAAAAAGAAGATGAAAAATACCGGTTTTGAGGTCTACGATATTGCCTGCCGTGTGGTGGAACCGGAAACACTGGCAACCGCCTCTCTTGCGGATCGATTGATCCATACCGATGAAAGGGTGCTGAATATCGTGATTTAAAATGGACTGAATATTTGTTTCCCCCCACCGCTAAACGGTTCACGACCCTAGTGTGTAAATTCATTGTCTGATCGCAATCTTGAAAATTCCAAGCACCAAGCACCAAGCACCAAATACCAAATAAATTCCAATGACCAAAATCCAAAATTCAAAACATTCATAACGGTCACAAGAAATCGGATCAGTCATCAGCATGTTTCGGTCATTGGATTTT
>DUZK01000018.1 GCA_013349495.1 Deltaproteobacteria bacterium | reverse complement strand
ACTAAGTTTCGGTCATTGAAATTTTGAATTTATTTGGAATTTGCTTGCCCGCCGTTTTTCTGGCGGGGTGCTTGTATATTGGTATTTTGTCATAAAATGCATAAAAAGAATTATTAAGGGACTAGAACCGAAATAAAAATGAACCAATGGATTCTCGAAGGTGTTATATTTCTAATCCGCGGCGGTCATCTCGATCACCCGCATCCGCTTCCATTTCCCTTTTCTATAGCGGAGCATAAAAGCCAACCCCAGGCTGGAAATATAGATGGTGGCCAGGGTCCAGGCCGTATACAGACCGGCTCCGATGATCTCCACAGCCACATAAACCGGTACGATCATCACCCCAAAGGAAAGGGCGGCGATCGTCCACATGATAAACCGGGTATCGCCGGCCCCTTTGATTGCGCCTGAAAAAACCAGGTTCATGGCGTCAAAAAGACAGAATACGGCAACAAACCGGATTAAAATGACGCCCAGATCCATGATGGCGGCGTGCTGGGCGGCGTTTTGGTGTTGGGATTTGAAGAGATGAAGCAAGGGTTCCGGGGTGAAGACAAATACGCAAAATATCAGCACCATATAGGCCATGGCGATATGAAATGCGCTGGTTGTGGCGTAAACGCCGTCTTCCGGTTTGCCGCGGCCGATGGCCTGTCCCACCAGGGTGGCATTGCCGATATGGAACCCCACCATGGGCATGAACGATAGGGATTCGATTGATAAAACGATGTTCGAAGCCGCCAGTTCGTGGTCGCCCAGACGGCCCAGCATCTGGATGAAAAAAAAGATTCCGAATATTTCCAGAAAAAACTGAATGCCGCTCGGAAGACCGTACCGCATTAGACGACCGAACAGTTCCTTGTCGAATGACCTGTTTTTCCAGGTTCCGAATCTTCTTTGATTGGAGGGGCTGAAGATCAGCACGGCCAGGATGAACACGATGCATGCAGAGGCTGTAACAGTGGCGATACCGGCCCCCGCGATACCCATCTCCGGAAACGGGCCGATTCCATTAATCAAGCAGTAATCCAGAGGGATATTGAGAACAGCGCCTGTCAGATGGATCCACATGACCGTCCAGGTGAGTCCGCGGCCGGTATAGAAGCACGCCATGGTGGATCCCAAAACCACCAATCCTGAGCCGAAAATGAGAATATCGAAATAGGTTTTTTCCAAGGCTCGGATATGGGGTGAATGACCGATTAAGTCAAACAGCGGTTCGGAAAAAAAATAAGACAACGCCAGCATCCCTGCAGAAAACAGTGAGAAATAGATTCCCTGCCATAGGGCAGCCCCCACCCGCTTCAACGCACCGGCTCCGAAATACTGGGCCACAAATGTATTGGTGTAGTTGGCCACCCCCATAAAGAACGCAATGTAAGTAAAAGCGGCGATACCGGCCGGAAGGGCCGCTGCGATGGCGTCCAGTGAGTAGTTTGCCAGGAACATCCGGTCCGTGAACTGCATGAGGGTGATGGATCCCATGGATGCCACCAGCGGCAGGCTCACGGCAAGCACCCGGCGATACCCGTTCGGTTTTGACCAGCGTTCCATCATGACAAGATTATATCCTTAAAAAAAGAATCCCACCGTTTACCACAGGTGAACCGGTTTTCAAAGGAATAGCATGCAGTGTTGGAAGAGATGGGGAAAATCGGGAGGATAGAGGATAGAGAATCACACGACCCGAAGCAGAGCCATCAAGCCTTCAACATCTTCCAATGCTTCACAAGTTGCGACCCATGACCGAATCTGTTCTGCCTGCTCAACCGGTATGCGTCGAGTTGAAAGCTTAAAGAATTTATCTTCTACTTCGTTTTCGGTCATGGGGTTTTGAACGGTTCCCTTGGCCCAACCGCTGTGTTTCTCAAACGACCGTCCGTCCGTGGTTGTGACCGTAACGATCGACTCATACTGATCCGGATACGTTCGATCTAGAATGTCATCGGGTATGAGTGACGCGTTTTCGAATAGCCGTTTGATTTCAGGATCGTCCCGCCGATCCGTCAGAATGTCGTCAAACAGTACCTGTCCGGTTACGGCTGCAACGGCAAACACATATTGGGCACAGTGGGATCTGAGTTCATTATTGTCGATCATGTGGGCGCCGGCTCTCGGATACCGCAAATCGATTTTTGCGATATTCTTTGAGACTAGTCCGTGTTCTTCAATAATTTCAAGCAGCGCATCCAGACCCGGGTGGGTGAAGGAACATGAAGAATATTGTTTAATGGCCAGCTCTTGGACGGCCCATTCATCCCTGAAAAAATGCTCCGGGTTTTGTCCTCCGCTGGAAAAAGCAGAGAAAAAATCGTACTTGCCGTCAAAAATATTCGGAGGACCGCCGAATCCCAATTTTGCCAGAAGCGATGCGGTTGCACCGTTTCTGGCTGCTAGACCCGGATTAAGAGGACGGGAATTTTCAGTATGATCTTTTGCCCAGGCAAGAAGTCCTGAAGCTTGATTCCCGCTGAGTCCCAAAGCATTCAACCATTGATCCTCCTTGAGCTGAAGCAGATGGCCTGCTGATGCAGCAGCCCCGAAAGTGCACGCAATGGAGGTTGGGTGAAACCCTCTTCCGTAAAGGTCTCTTGGATTTAACGCCATGCTGACCCGACAGGACACTTCGATTCCCAGGGTTAAAGCCGAAAGGAGATCTTTTCCGCCTCTCTTTTTCCACTCGGTAAACGCCAATGCCACGGGGATGCAGACAGCCGCCGGATGCAATACCGCAGCCACATGATGCGGCTCGATATCAAAGGCATATCCGAAGGTGCCGTTGACCAGACAGGCATTGATACTGGATGTCTTAAAGTCGCTGCCGATAATGGTAGACTGAGGTTCGCCCCCCAGCATTCGGGCCATTTCGATTAATGCTCTGCTTCCCGGATAAGCTGGATCCGATGCGGGAAGAATGGCCCCCAGCGTGTCGAGAAGAATGATTTTGGCGCGGGCAACCACCTCAGGCGGCATGTCTTCATAGGAAAAACCGCCGATATATTGAGCCAATGATTTCGTATAATCCTTTTCGATTGATTGCTCGCCGATGTGATTCATGAATATCTCCTCGTTACTACCCATATCGGACTCCTGTAGAATGTGCAAGAAAATGGAATGCCGGACCGTGAAAAATCCGATATTTGCAGTTCCGGCAGGTTCTCTCTTGAGCAAAGAACAGACCCATGCTAAGAAAGCAGAACGATTAGTGAACATCATCTATACGGCTTTTTCACCTGTTATCAGTCGAGTCCATCCGATATCTTTAACCAGTAACCGTGTTAGCGCCGTTGAAAAGGCGAGTGTGGCATTGACCAACGACCCTATTTTTTCACTGAACAGAGAATTTGTTGGAAGAAAAATCAGGGGCGTTATTGATCGGGCTGATGATATTGCAGCCTAAATAGGAACATAGTTAACCGAAAGGAGGTCTGTGATGACCAGAGCATTTAAATCGGCTATTTTGGTTTGGGCATTAGGAACGCTTATAATCTGTTTTACGGTTTCTTCCGCCGGGGCGGTTTCTTTGAAGGCGGCTGCAGGAGGATCGGGTGGCGGCTGGTACCAGGCGTTTTCCCAGATTGCCCAGTTGGTTAAGGAAAATGATGCTTCCATCGACATTAAAGTGGTTCCGGGCGGGGGCCTTGCCAATCCTCCCCGGGTAAATTCAGGCGAGGTGCTGATGGGGTTTGCCTTCCCTCCATTCGTCAATGCCGCCTCAAAAGGAAAGAAGCCCTATGAAAAAGCGCATCCGAACATTCGCACCATCGCCGGCGGGTTTGGGCTTAATCCCCTCCAGTTTATCATTACCCAGGATACGGGGATAACGAGTATCGATCAGTTGGTTCAGAAGAAATTTCCCCTTAAGTTTGCCGCCGACCGCGTCGGCACCACAGACGAATGGTCATGCAAGCAGGTATTTGAATTCTATAACGTATCCTACGATGATATCAAGAAATGGGGGGGGAAGGTGATGCACCTGGGCTATGGAGATATCGAAACCCAGATCAAAGACCGGAACGCGGATGCCACCTTCATCATGATCGCCCCCCCGGCTTCCATCATTACTTCGGTTGCCATTTCCCGGCCCATTCACGTCCTTGAATTTTCGGATTCGTTAAGAGACCATCTCGTCAACGACTGGTCATTCTCTCCGGCCACCATCAAGGCCGGGACCTATAAGGGACAGGATAGTGATGTGCAAACCGTGGCGCTGTTTACGGTTATAATGGCAAGCAAAGATGCCCCGGCCGACGTTGTATACAAAATCACCAAGATCATTCTGGAAAATCCGGAGCGGGTACGTAAGATTTCACCGGCCTTTAAGGACTTCGACCCGTCCAAGGCCGGTATCGGCACCGGTGGGGAGCTCCACCCGGGTGCCATGAAATTCTATAAGGAAAAAGGCTGGATCAAATAGCCGGTTTCAGTTAGATCATCGATCAGGATATCTCTTGAAGATTCGGTGGAGTGGAACCCCACTCCACCGAGCTTAAGATTAATCTGCATGCGATGCAAAAAACCTTGGGCCGAAAACCATGAAAGAGATTCTGAAACAACTGAAGTCCCAGCGGGTTGCAAAACAACGGAACCTGCGATCCGGTTACAACATCGCCGTGTATATTATCGCAGTGGGAGCCGCATTGCTTCACCTGTTCTCCGTGTATCACGGCCTGTTTAATCCCCGGATGCAGCGATCTCTCCATCTCATGTTTATGTTGCCCCTGGCTTTTCTTCTCTTCCCGGCGCGGGACAACTCTCCGAAAGATCGACCGTCGATTCCGGATTTTTTGCTGGCACTTCTTGCGGTGGCGGTCTCTTCAATCGGAACTTTGGAACTGGAGCGATTGGAAAACCGCTGGATATTTGCAACCGATCTGATGCCCCATGAAATCATTTTCGGGAGCATCAATGTGCTGCTGATCTTGGAGGCGACTCGGCGCTCGGTAAGTACGGTGCTTGTCTATCTGGCTGCCGCGGTTCTCATCTACTTGCCGTTGGGGCCGTACCTTCCGGGGATCCTCAAGCATGATGGATTCCCATTCCAGCGCATGGTGGAAATGATGTACCTGGATACCGATCAGGGTATCTACGGGATGTTGACCGGGGTTTCAGCAACCTATGTGATCCTGTTTGTGCTTTTCGGTGCATTCATTCTTTATGCCGGAGCCGGAGTATTTTTTACTGATTTTGCCACTGCTGTTGCCGGGCGATCACGGGGAGGGCCTGCCAAGGTGGCCGTTGTGTCCAGCGGATTGTTCGGCACCATGACCGGAATTGCTGTGGCCAACGTCTATGCCACCGGAAGTGTGACCATTCCCCTAATGATCCGTACCGGATACAGACCGAGTTTTGCGGGCGCCGTGGAGGCTGCCGCCTCCACCGGGGGGCAGTACATGCCGCCGGTGATGGGGGCTGCCGCCTTTGTAATGGCTGAAATTACCGGCATCTCCTATTACGACATTGCATTGGGCGCTTCCATCAGCGCTGTTTTGTATTTCGTTGCCGTGGGATCCATGGTTCATTTTGAAGCCCTGCGTCTCGGACTTTCCGGTGTGGCTGAAAAGGAGATACCAACCTATAAAAAGGTATTCATGGAATCTTATCTTTTTATTCCGGTGGTAGCCATCATCTATATGCTGCTTAACGGCTATTCACCCATGAAGGCCGCTTTTTATGCCATCGTGATTTCAGTGGTCACATCTTATTTTAGGCGTGAAACCTGGATGAGTCCAAAAAAAATCCTTGAGGCCATGAATATGGGCGCACGAAACACCATCATGGTTGCCATGGCCTGTGCATGCGCGGGGATGATCGTTGCGGTTATGACGCATACGGGACTCGGGCTTTCCTTCAGCAGTATGATCATCGCCTCTTCCGGAGGGGTTCTCCTGATCGCCCTGTTTTTGGTGATGATTGTATCTTTGATATTGGGCATCGGGCTTCCAACCACCGCAGCTTATGTGTTGACCGCGGCCTTGGCGGCACCGGCACTGGAGCGCATGGGAGTTGATCAACTGGCAGCGCACCTTTTTGTTTTCTATTTTGCCATCATAGCATGTGTTACTCCGCCGGTTTCCATCTGTGCATATGCCGGCGCCGGAATTGCGGATGCCGATCCTGTGGAAACAGGGTTTGCAGCAGCAAAACTGGCCATAGCCGGATTCATCGTCCCATATATGTTTGTTTACAACCCGGCTTTGGTTACGCGCGGAACACTCACTGAAATCTGCTTTTCGAGTGTTACCGCCTTGGTAGGGGTTGTGGTTCTGGCCGGCGGTTTGCAGGGTTGGCTTCTCCGGAAGACCGGGAATACAGAAAGATGGCTGGTGGTGGCAGCCGGAATTGCGCTGGTCGTTCCCAATCTTTGGGTCACGCTTTTCGGATTCGCTCTGGCAGGCGGGATCATCGGAAAACAATGGGTATCGCTAAGGGCAGCGGAATCGGTCTGAACCAGAATCATAGGAGAGACTTATGGAGACAGCGATCGGCGGTAAAAGAATCTATGGGCATGCCATCGGCATTCTGATGCTGGAAGCCCGGTTTCCCAGGATTCCGGGAGATATGGGAAATGCCACGACCTGGGATTTCCCGGTCCTCTATAAAGTAATAAAAAGCGCCACACCAGATGCCGTGGTGAGAAAGGGGGAGGGCCGCTTGTTGGATCCGTTTATCGCCGGTGCGGTGGAGCTTGAAAAAGAGGGGGTCAGGGCAATCACCACCAATTGCGGTTTTCTGGCCATGTTTCACCGGGAAATGGCATCGGCAGTCAACGTGCCGGTATTTACCTCCAGCCTGATGCAGGCGCCGCTGGTTTACGCCATGCTCAAACCGGACCAGAAGGTGGGGATCATTACCATCAGTGCCGAGTATTTGACCCGGAAGCATCTCACCGCAATCGGGGTGGACAAGGTTCCCCATGTGATTGTGGGCGCGGAAGGCGAAGCGGAGTTTTCCCGAAAGATCCTGGACAACGAAATGGACCTGGATGTGGCAAAATCGAGGGAGGAACTGGTTCGGGTGGCAACCCGAATGATTCAGCAAAACCCCGAGATCGGTGCCATTGTTCTGGAATGCACCAATATGACGCCCTATGCAGCAGCCATTCAAGAGCAAACCGGGCTTCCGGTTTTTGACATCTACACCTTCGTCAACTATGTGTACAATGCCGTGGTGAGAAAGAGTTTTTCGGGTTATATGTAAGGTCACCTCCTATTTTTAGTATCTGATTATCCACATAGACTCCCGTCAACATGGGTATTGGCCTCTGAAATTGAAATGATTATTGTTGAGGATTTTAGGTGTCAGGTGCCAGGAAGCTCCGGTGCTCGATAACTGAACTCTGAAACCTGAACACTAAAACCTTAACGCTGTCATGGAATTTATTTCATATATCCGAATCAACTGTTAATGGAGCTAACTGCATAATCAGGTTCTAATACTGTTTCATTCTTCGGATTTCGAATTTTCCTTGCAAGCGATTCAAAAATAGGTCAAAAATCTCTATCGTTTCAGTTATCCGGATTTGATCACTATTTAATAAGCAGCTAAAGCGCATGTTACCCAAATTTGCTGATGTCGTTATCATCGGTGGGGGTGTGATCGGAAGTTCCGTCGCATACCATCTCGCCAAAGAAAAAATAGGCGCCGTGGTGCTGGAAAAGGAAGATTTTATTTCCGGCAGTTCCGGTGCCTGTGAAGGACTCCTGCTTCTTCAATCTAAAAAACCGGGTATTCACCTGGAACTAGCCATGGCCAGCACGCGCCGCTTTCCTCAGCTTTCAGAAGAACTGGGATCTGAAATCGAATACGAACAAAAGGGAGGTTTGGTCATCATCGAGTCTGAAGAAGAACTCGATGCCATGAAACTCTTTGTTGAAAAACAAAAAGCCTGCGGTGTTGATTTGACCCTGCTGGATAGAGATCAGACCCTTGAGATGGAACCGGCCCTTTCCCCGCACATCATCGGAGCCACGTATTCACCTTTTGAAGGACAGGTGAATCCGTTTTTGCTGACCCGGGCATTTTTAGGTGCCGCAGAAAAACTGGGGGCAAAAGTTTTCACGCACGCCGAAGTAAGAGGGATCGGAATATCCAAAAGACACATCAATGCAGTCAATACCACAAAAGGCAGAATCGAAACCCCGTTGGTGATTAATGCTGCCGGAGCGTCGGCAGGTGTGATCGGAGACCTGGTCAATCTGAATATTCCCGTCAAACCCAGGCGCGGTCAGATACTGGTTACTGAATCCGTTCCCCCTCTTGTTCGATACTGCATCCTATCCGCTGCGTATATTGCCGCCAAGTTTAATCCTTCCCTGGCGGAATCCGGCGGAATGGGATTTGCTGTGGAACAGACAAAAAACGGTAATGTCCTGATCGGGTCCACCCGGGAGTTTGTGGGATTTGATCGGCAAACCACCTTTGACGGTGTCAACACCATTGCCGGCCAGATTCTTCGCGTTTTTCCGAGATTTAAGGATTTACATGTGATTCGTGCCTATGCAGGGTTGCGGCCATATACACCGGACGGACTGCCGATTTTAGGACCAGTGGAAGGTCTGGAAGGATTTATCATGGCCGCCGGTCATGAAGGCGACGGAATCACCTTGTCACCGGTGACCGGCGAAATCATCGCAAAGGTAATTACCCGAGAAAAGATACCGTTTCCCATGGATCATTTCAAATTGGAAAGGTTTGATACAGCGTCATGAGTCACTTGCGGATTGATGCCCACCCATCGGAAAATCAGGTAGACATCTATATTAACGGTGAAGCTTATACCGCTTATGAAGGGGATACGGTTCTGGCTGCCCTTGTGGCATCGGGACATAAATCATTGAGGCACAGCAGAAAAATCGGTGAGCCCCGGGGGCCTTTGTGCGGAATGGGAGTTTGTTACGAGTGTCTGGTGACTATCAATAAAAAGCCCCATCAACGCGCCTGCATGACGGAAGTGGAAGACCGAATGGAGGTCCTCACCGGTGAAGCATAAAGAATATGATGTTGCCATTGTCGGCGGCGGGTTTTCAGGGCTCGTTGCCGCCGGCATTCTCAAAGACCATGATCTGGATATTCTGATTGTCGATGAAACCAATCGTCTCGGGGGGCAATATTTAAAAACCCACCCCATCCGTTCCAACCCCGATACGGAACGCAATTCTCTCCAGGAGATCGGTTTCCGGCAGATTGAAAATATTGAAGGCGGCCGGGTAAAGATAATGACCCGCACCCGGGTGCTTGAGATTAACGATCGCAGGGAGTTGTTGTTGGAGCATGATCTCGAGCAGTTGTTTGTCCTTACACCTGAAATCATCTTATTGGCGGCCGGTGCGCGCGAAAAGTTCGTTCCGTTTAAAGGTTGGACCCTGCCGGGTGTTATTTCAACGGGAGCGGTCCAGATTATGATGAAAGGTTCCGGTGTCATCCCTGCCGAAGATATGATCATCGGGGGATCCGGTCTGTTCCTGTACACGGTGGCATCGGAAGTCATTACAAATGGCGGTCGTGTGTCAACCATCTTCGATGAGAACTCAATAATCCAAAAATTGAGCTTTACCAAAAACCTCATCGGGCAAGGGGAAAAACTCAAAGAGGGATTCGGACAGGCGGCACGCATTTTGTTTTCTCCGACCAGGATGCGTCATCGGTATCGAATTGTTGAGGCCCGTGGTGAGAACGAGTTGGAAGAAATATCGGTCGCCAAAGTCGATCGTCTCGGAGCTGTCATTCCCGGAAGCGAGAGGGTTCAACCTTGTGAGTGCCTGGCCGTGGGCAATGGGTTTGCCGCCAATATCGAGCTTGGGCTGCTGGCCGGCTGCAGCCCGGAATATGATACGGATAAAGGCGGATGGGTAATCGCTGCGGCCGAAAACCTCGAGACCTCAGTGCCCGGAGTCTTTGCAGCAGGGGAGATCACCGGAGTGGGGGGTGCTCATAAATCCATTACTGAAGGGAAACTGGCAGCCCTTTCCATTTTGAACAAACTGGGCAAGATCGACGATTTTCAATATGCGGATGAAACCCGTTCCCTTAGAAAAGAGAGAAAGCGCCATTTGCAGTTCGGGAGCGCATTCAATGCGCTGACACACTTATCCCCTGAAAAGATTAACTCGATTTCGGATGATACGATCCTGTGCCGATGCGAAGATATCACCATGGGGCAGATTAAGGGCGCCATTGTCGCAGGCTGCCGGACGCCGGTGGCTGTGAAACGAGCGATCCGGACCGGAATGGGCATATGCCAGGGCAGGATTTGCACCCCTGTTTTATATGAAATAATCGGTGGGTTCACGCGAACACCGATTCACGAATTGACACCACTCAGCGTCAGGGGACCGGTGAAAGCCGTACCCCTTGAAGTATTAGCCAAACCGATCTCCCTCCTGAAGCCCGACTTCCCCAATGGATAAGGTATAGGGTAGAACTGAATCTTGTCATGTTCCCGTGTATGTAGTAGTGTCGGCATGCATTATTACACCCAATAAATTGCAGGATGATGTTAAATTACATATCGATGTTTGCTCCATTTTGGGCGAAGGTGGCGAAACGGGTTTTTGATGACAGGCTTTCGGCCTGCCATATATACGTCACAGAGCAGTGCAACCTGAACTGTCATTACTGCTCGGAGTACGAAAACAGTATTCCGCATCCGAGCTTTCAAGACCTGAAGTTATGGATCGGGAAAGTAAAGACGCTGGGTTGCCTCCGGATCAACCTTCAGGGCGGTGAGCCGCTGCTGCACCCTGATATCGTTGATATCGTGCAATTCTGCACGGATTTGGATCTGAAATCGAGCATGTCAACCAATGGATTTCTGCTCAACAAACAACTGGTAAAAGACCTGGAGCGGGCAGGGCTTGGTGCACTTCAGATTTCGGTGGACCGTATGACGCCGGTTGACGCCACCCGGAAAGCATTGAAATCGATTTTGCCCAAACTGGATCTACTCAAAGACTCGAACCTCCGTTTTCATATCTCAGGAGTTTTGTTTAAAGAGTCGCTGGATGAAGCCAGGCAGGTTATCGAATATGGACTGTCTCACGGCATCTCCACTCAGGCTCGATTGGTTCATGCCGATCCCAATGGAGAATTCGGGGTCGAATCAGGAGAGAGAGAAACGCTCGAGGCCTTGATCGACCATCAGATCCGAGAAAAGAGAAGGGGGAGAAACATACATACCCTCGGACCGATGTTCGATTATCAGAAAGCGCTTCTCAACGGGGGAAGCATTGATTGGGCGTGCTGTGCCGGTTACAAGTTTATTTTCGTTTCCGCAAAGGGGAAGTTCTGGCTTTGCAGCACCAAGCGAGAGCCGGACATTGATATTATGGAGGTTACACCCGAACTCTTGAAAAGATACGACCACGAAAAAGAGTGTCAGAAAGGTTGCGGTGTTTACTGTATCATTTCTGAGTCCATGGCCCTGAATCATCCGCTTCGCTTCGGGGTCCGCCTATCCTGGGACCGTCTCAAGGAGAAAGCGTTTCCTGCACGGTTTTCCGACACACCGAACTGATTTTGCCCATGTCCGCCCCATCACACCCTTCAGATACAAAAGATATCGCCCGTGGCGCATTTACGAATTTTCTGGGAGTCCTGGCCCGGAGCCTGAACTTTGCTTTTTATATTTTCCTCGGCCGAATGTATGGCGCTAAAGTCACCGGTATTTTTATCCTGGCACTGGCTACGGTGGATGTGGTGAGCAAGTTGGGCATCCTCGGACTGGACAGGGGGATCCTGACCATCGGAGCCAAGAAACACCAGGAAAAGGATGAAGCGGGCTTTTACCGGTCAATTGCACAGGCATTGATCATCGGCTTTGGGGCAACCCTGTTGATGGTGGCCGGGATCAATGCCCTGGCCGAATTTATAGCACACCGATTTTATCAACAGGATGAACTGCTTACCCCGTTAAAAACCATGAGCATCGGGATGTTTTTCTGGATGGTCTCTGCTATATTGCTGTTTGCCACCCGTTCGGTTCGAATCATGAAATATGAGGTATATACGAAAAGCCTGGTTGAACCGCTGGTGCTGATGATCACGGCTGTGGCTTTTTATCATATTTCACCGGGGATATCCGGATTGTCCCTGGCTTTTTTGTGCTCCGTCGTTGCCGGATCGGTTTCATCCATCTATTTTTTCGGCAAAACGTTTTCATTTCAAACATTATTTCGTCAGTTTTTCAAACTCCCCGGTCTGTTTGAAGTGGCAAGATTTGCAGCTCCCATCGGGTTTTACGATTTGTTAAATCTGCTCCTCCAACGGATCGATGTGTTCATGCTCGGAAGGTTTGCCCCTTCCAGCCAGTTGGGCGTTTACGGCATTGCACAAAGCATTGCATTCGGTGCAAAAAAAATCAGGCAATCCTTTGATCCTATTCTTATCCCCGTCATTTCCAGTCGTTATCAGGAGAGCAATCGCGAAGCGATACGACTGCACTATCAGAATGTCACGCGGTGGGTCCTGATATTGAACTTGGCGGTGCTGGGGCTGTTTGTTTTTGCTGCAAGACCGGCACTGGCCTTATTTGGAAAGGATTTTCAAGGCGGAGATACGGCCCTGGTATTGTTGACCGGCGCAGTTGTGGTCAATGGCGTGCTTGGGGTGTCAGAGCTTTTCATTCTAATCGATCGGCCGTCGATCAATCTTATGAACACCATCGGAACCATAATCATGAGTATCGCACTGAATCTTTTATTGATACCGCGATGGGGGATGGAAGGGGCCGCGGCTGCCATATTGATCGCTTATTTCGCTATGAACATTGCCAGAATAACCGAAGTGATCATATTATACCGCATGCATCCCTTTACCATGTTCCATTTAAAAGCCGTGGCCGCTTCGGCTGTTTCCCTGGCAATTGCCTCAATATTATCCTTTGCTCCGCCTGTTTCAGATTCTCTCTTGCTTCAGTTTTTCACGGGTGTCTTTTATGTGATCCTCTATTTCATGCTGCTTTTGAAAATAGGCCCTGCAAAAGAAGAAGCTGAAGTCGCACAGCGGTTTAAGCTGAAATTGTCTCGCGTCTTCAACCCCGGCAACCGGTCATCCCAGGAGCGAGAGTGAAGATGAGGAAAGGCAACAGCCAGGATAGTCTCGTGACCGGATTAATATTTGCCGCACAATACTCGGAAAACGGTTCTCAATTGACTTCATTGATTCGAGTCGGCGGCATTTCTATTCTTGAGCGTCAGCTGCGTCTGATGTCCAAAGCAGGAATAGAACAGGTTGTTGTCATATGTCCGGAAAATGATGCTTCGGTGCCCGATGCAGTGGCCGAATGGAACGGGTCAAGCGTAAAAATTTCCTGCATAGCAGACAACCACGACCTGTTCCTGCAGGCCATTGAAACCGGAATCCATGGAAACCGGCCACCGGAATGGCTGGTGATGGATGGAACGTCTCTTCTGGACGAGGGAATCATAGACAAACTCACACACGCCCATGAGTCGATGATCCCGGCGCTTGAAAAGCGATATTTGGAACCTGAAATTGCAGAAAAGGGGATCGGTATATCGATTCCATCGGGTTCCTTTTCTCATGAGCTGATCTGGTGCGGTTGTGCCAAAGTATCCCATGATTTGTTACAGCGTGCTGGTATTTGCCGAGAGCACCAAATATTGCGAAATTTAATTTCGCATGCGGTTCATGAGGATGCGGGAGCCGTTTATAACTTTTCAACAGAATCGAATTATGACCCGGATGCAAAATGGCACCGTCCTTTTTTGTACTATCCCGTTTCCACACCCAAAGACAGCCGAAAGGGAAAACAGCGGTTGGTGGATCTGGCCCAAAAGCGGGTGCTGGACTGGCCGGCCTGGTTCATCCATCGTCCCATTGAAAACTTTTTGATTCTTCACATCTGTGAATGGCCGGTGACACCCAACCAGCTCACACTTATTACCAATATCGTAGCGTATTGCGGCATGGCGATGTTTTGGAAAGGGTGGATCGGATGGGCGATGATCGTTGCTCTGGTGGTGGGGGTCTTGGACGGTCTCGACGGCAAACAGGCGCGTATCAAGCTGATGACTTCAAGGATCGGTCAATTGGAGCATACGTTTGATAAACTGTATGAAAACGGGTGGTATTTTGCCATGGCCCATTATCTGAGCGCTGAAAATCATAGTCTGATTCCATATTTCTGGTTTTGGACGCTGTTCAGTGTCAATGTGGCGGACATTTTTTTGGGAAAGGCTTTCCGTCGCGTGTTCAATCGCGAGCCGGATGATATGGGGCCTTTCGAGAGAAAGCTCAGAGTTGTTTCAGGCCGGAGAAACACCTACATATGGACATTGCTCCCTTTTGCCGTATTCGATTCCCTTTATACCGGTTATATCTTGATCACCCTTTACGGTATCGCTTCAATCGCCGTAAAATTGTGGCGGTTTTTTGTGCACAAAAGAGACGCACAAGCGGCCTGATTTATTGAATAGCCGCAGACCCACGCAGATGGACGCAGACCCCTGTGAAATATGCTTCGCATTTCACTGGGCAGGCATTTTGTTCGGCCGACATTGGCCGAACAAAAGGGGTATTCGCTTCGCGAAAGAAGATAATAAATATGAAGTATCCAAATGCGGGATTAAAGCAGATGTTTTTTGATTTTCCCGAAGGGAATGACGGTTAATATCTGGCCAAGTCGGCCAGATATTTATCTGCGCCTGTCTGCGAGAGTCTGCGGCTAAATTAAATTGGGTTTCAAATGGCCCTGGATATGGCGGTTTCCAGCTTGGCAAGCGCACCCGAATAGAAGTGATCCGCAAATTCTATCTTTTCGAATTGTGATTCCGGATTCCAGCTCGGAATCATTGTTTGAATCAGTCCTGCCGGAGCAATCTCATCCCGGTCACCGGTTACCACCAGCTTGAGACACGGAAGCGGGTTGATATTCTTAAACTTGATAAACGCAACGGGCGGCGATACCATCAACATGTTGCCGTTCGATATGTCTGAACATCCCAGCAGGGCAATTATCCATGCGCCGAAGGAATATCCCGCAAGATCGACGGGGTCGGATCCGTATTCTTTCAGATATGAAACGGCCGAAAGCACGTCCTGCTTCTCTCCCGGGCCGTCATCGTAACTCCCCCGGCTGTTGCCGACTCCTCTGAAATTAAACCGCAGGGTGGTATAGTCTTTGGATTTATAGGCGCGGGCCATATACTCCACCACCGGATTATACATATCTCCACCGTACAAGGGATGCGGGTGGGTGATAACCACGCCCTTTCCGCTTATCCCCTGATACAGAAGCCCTTCCAACTGTATGTCTCCGGAATTGAACTGAACGAGTTCTTCCATTTGCCTCCTTCCTTTCGTTGCGCTTCGTCTCGTGTCATATTGGCACAATATCATGATAAGCCACAAACAGATTATGAATTTGACAATGTGGCTACGATGTGGCATTTTTTCATAAAGCAGTTCTATTCTTAAACTCGGTATTTCCAATCGAAAGATAAAGGCGGCAGACGCTCAATTCAGCAGCATAAGTGTTGCGTATCTTTTCTTTCTAATGCGCTTGTTCTATATATCAGTTTGATGAAGCATTGTAAGCGTTCACAGGTTCCCCGTTTCCCGTTCAGGGTTACCTTTCTTGCGTTGAATTTGCACCAATGCATGAGATTTGAGATTGTATTGCATGGGCGGTATGAGTAAACAATCAGGGGTGTTGAAAACTGAACCAACGGCCTCGATTTGCACCCAGGGTCGATGTCTACTTGATAATGGTCAAATATTCGGTGAACAACCTCTGAACGTTGAACCCTGAACCCGTGAACCGTTACGAAGCATTTATGACCGGGTCATTTTATTATGAATCAAGCAAACCCTTTATTTACTGGGATCTCCCATCTTTTAAATAGATCGCATTGTCTGAAACAAAGCTATACAAGGTGATGTTTTTTTAAACAAAGGAGGGAAATGATGAATAAGAATAGCATTAAAGGATTGATGGTGTTGATGGTTGCCGGTTTGTTTGTACTATCTTCCGGTATTGTTTCGGCTGCTGAACCGATTGTCATCGGCAGTCCGCTTTCCACAGCCTATCTCTACGGCTGGGCTGCGGAACGAGGCATTAAAATGGCAATTGAGGAGATCAACGCCAAGGGAGGAGTAAACGTCGGTGGTACAAAACGGCCCTTCGCAGTGGAGGTGATCGACACGAGGGACCTGGAACCGGGCGTTCCGGTCAGCGAAGCCCTTCTTGCGGTGGAAAAGCTGATTTTGGATAAAAAGGCCGATTTTATCATGGGCGGGCCGGTACGGTCGGAGGCGGCCCTGGCGGCCATGTCTCTTTTATCCAAATACAAGAAGGTCTCGATCCTGACCACCGGGGTGTTGACCCCGGCGTATCATGCCACGGTGGCCAAGCAGTATGACAAATTTAAATACTGCTTTCGCATCCACGGCGAGGCGAAAAACATCGTTGGCGAAATGTTTGCCAATTTCACCGAACTGAGGGAAAAATACGGATTCAACAATCTGTTTATAATTGCCCAGGATGTCTCACATGCCAGGGGCGCGGCCAAGGTGATGAACGATGTGGCTGTAAAAAAAGGCTGGAATGTAACCGGAGTGGAGATTTACCCCACCGGGGCCAGCGACTTTTCCATGGGTCTGCTCAAGGCCAAAAAGACCCAAACGGAAATCATCAATATCTGGATGGATATGCCGGAAAGCGCAATCCTGCTGAAGCAGTGGTATGAGATGAAAATTCCGGCCCTCCCGTTCGGCTCCACCCTGGCGGCGGCTGAGCAACCCGGTTTTTGGAAAGCGACCGACGGCAAGGGGGAATATACCCTCTGCAATGTGGTCAACGCCGGAAACGCTCCTTCCGACGCGACCCCGTGGACCATGAAATTCTATAATGCCTATACCAAAAAATGGGGTGTGGAGCCGGAAGGCTTGGGCACGTCCAGCAGCTACATGGCGGTATACGTGTTGCGGGATGCCATTGAACGAGCGGGCAGCCTTGATTCGGACAAGGTCGTGGAGGAACTGGAAAAAACAGACATCATGGGTGTTTATGGACGACTCCGTTTTGATCCCAAGAGCCACCAGGTCATCCCGGCCCTGGACCCGAAAGAAGGCGCCGTGGGAAGCATTCTTCAATGGCAGGCCGGCAAGCGAGTAGTGGTCTATCCCAAAAGCATCGCCAAGGGCAGCATTCTGCTGCCGCCGTGGATGAAAAAATAAACACATAATACATCCCAAATCACTATACGGGTTGAAGGAGTCATGTGCGTTTCTCCTTCAACCCCGTGTCACCGGAATTTCAAGCTGAGAATGTCATGGAAATATTGATCTATGGAACCATAAACAGTGTTTCGCTGGCGCTTTACGCCCTGGGATTCGCCATGGTATACGGTGTCAGCCGCCTGCCCAATTTCGCCCACGGCGCCCTGTTTGTGATCAGCGGGTTTATCACATGGAGTTTCCTTAATACCCTGGGGTTAAACTATCTGGTCAGTATTGTTTTGGCGATGGTTGCGACCGGAATCATCGGGGCGTTGATTTATCAATTTATACTTATCAGGGTCCGGGGAATGGCCATCTCCGAAATCATGGCTTCCTACGCCATGGGGCTGGCAATACTGGAAGGGCTCAGATGGGGCGGGTTTAAGGGTATGACCTATACGCTGCCGGCGTTTATTGAGGGCAGCACGGAACTGGCCGGAGTGTCGGTGGACTATCAGCGTCTGCTGGTGGTCGGCATCGGTGTGGCGGTGGTGGCCTTGCTGTGGTTGTTCACCCACTATACGCGCATCGGTTTGGCGCTGCGCGGGATGGCTCAGGATGAGCGCGCTGCCATGATGCTGGGAATCGACTCCGACCGGATGGCGGTGGCGGCCATGGGGTTCGGTTCCATGCTGGCGGCTTTGGCCGCCATCGTATTGCTCCCGTTGGGCAACATTGTGGTGGAGGCCGGGTATAATATCCTGATTCTGGCCATTGCCGTCTGTATCGTGGGCGGCTTGGGAAGCTGGATGGGTGCCGTGCTGGCCGCGTTTCTGATCGGTTTCGCCCAGATCCTAACGGTCGTATATCTGGGCGCCCACTACCAGATGGTGGTCGCATTATTGGCAATCATTTTAACCCTGATTCTAAAGCCGTCCGGACTCTTCGGCCGGCAGAAAGAACTGGAAGAAAGGGTATAATCGTGAGCAAAAAACAGCAGCGCAAAGAGCGCATCGACCGCGGCATCAAGGTGCGCACCGATGGAATCTATGCCTTGATGTCGTTGAGAGAATTGTCTTATTTAACCCTGCCCCGCCTGGTGCTGATTGCGGGCATGCTGGTTTTGCCGGTGGCGGTGACCAGCATGTACTGGCAGCGTGTTATTTCCATCACGTGCATCTATGCCCTGCTGGCCCTCAGTTTTGATTTCCTTGCCCATTTTCTGGGTCTGGTATCCCTCGGGGGAGCCTTTTTTATAGGCGTGGGAGGATATTTAGCCGCTGTATTCAACACTTCTTTCGGATGGCCCATCTTCTTAACCATCCCGCTTGCGACCCTCATGGGGGCTGCGTTCTGCACCCTCGTACTGCTCCCCTGCCTTCCTTTAAGGGGAGTTTATTTCGCCATTGTAACGCTCATGTATCCGCTCTTTATGACCCGTCTCATAGAGGCTCTGGATATTCTGGGGGGAACGGACGGAATCATGGGACTGGACAGTTTTCCGAGTGCATGGATTGAGCGGTATTTCATGATTCTGATGACCCTTATTTTTCTGTTCGGAATGAGGCGGCTCGTGAATACGGATCTCGGTCTGGTTTTTCGTGCGGTCAAGGACAATGACCAGGCGGTCAAGGCATCCGGCATGAGTATCACCTTCTACAAGGCGATTGCCGTGTTCATTGCATCCGCCATGGGTTGCCTGGGAGGGGCCTGTCTGGTGCACATCTATATGTGGTCGGGGATGTCCCTGTTTGCCCTGGATTTTTCCATTATTCCCATCGCAGCAACGGTGATCGGGGGCGGGGGCACCCTGGTGGGTCCGGTGATAGGCTCCCTGATTCTCGTGCCGGCATCAGAACTGCTCCGGGAGTTCGGGACCCTGAGGATTGTTTTTTATGCACTCATCCTCGTTGGGTTCATCATCTTCCGCAGCGAAGGGATCATGGTATTCGGCCAGCGGAAATATCATCAATTCCAAAGGTGGGTCAAAGTATGAGCGCAGAGCCGATCCTCGATGTCAGAGAGGTTACCAAGACCTTCGGCGGGATTCTTGCCCTCAACAACGTCAGCTTCCATGTTGATCAAGGGGAGATACTGGGGATCATCGGCCCCAATGGTTCAGGGAAGACCACACTGATTAACTGCATTACCGGATTCGTAAAAATGACTTTTGGCCGGGTAGCCTTCAAAGGAAAGAATGTCAGCGGCAAGGCGCCTCACAAGATTGCAGACATGGGGCTGACCCGCACCTTTCAAATCATGCGGCCTTACTTCAGCCTGCCGGCCTATAAGAATCTCGTTATCCCGCTGTTTTCTCCCCGGGCCAGACGGACAGGCGGCTGGCGGGGCGGGGGAAAGCTCGGAGACCGTAATACGGTGGGCATCGATATCCTGGAGGAGATCGGATTTGAGCGCGATTCCTATGTTCCCTATAAGCCTGCTTCCAGTCTGCCCACGGGATATCTCAAACGCCTGGAACTTGCACGATGTCTGGCCCTGAAACCGGAAATGATTCTTTGCGATGAAATTTTTTCAGGACTAAGCGCCAGTGAGATCGCAAGCATGGTGCCGCTGATCGAGAGATTGCAGATGGATGGAATTACCCTGATTATGATCGAGCATCGATTACGGGAGCTTTTCCGCGTGGCCAACCGGGTGATGGTATTGAACTTCGGAGAGAAGCTCGTGGAGGGGTCGGCCGGGGAGGTCATGGCGAACGAAAAAGTTAAAGAAGCCTATTTCGGGTCGGAGGAGGTGGAGGAGGTTATGACCTATGCTTGAAGCCAGCGGCCTGATGGTCTTTTACGAAAACATGTTGGCGCTCAACAATATCAGTGTTCAATGCGGGGACAACCAGATTGTCGGTGTATTCGGAGCGAACAGCGCCGGCAAATCCACTCTGATGTACACGCTTTCCGGCATAATGGAGGATATTCGAAAAAAAGAGCAAATGGCGGGTGGTGAACGAATTACGGTGCTGGGTCAGGTCCGGTACCGGGGAGAGGATATCACGGAGCTGAAGCCGAGCCTGCGGGCTAAACGGGGAATTATTCTTTGTCCGGAAAGGCGGAGAATCTTTCCCGAGAGCACGGTTATGGAGAACCTGCGCATCGGTGGATATCTTGCGAAGCCGGCTCAGGCAAAAGATACCCTCGATTATGTGTTTCAATTGTTTCCGGCGCTTGAAAAGCTTAAAAAGAGGATCGGCGGTTTTTTAAGCGGCGGTGAGCAGCAGATGCTGGCCATCGGCCGAGCATTAATGGCGCAGCCGAAACTCCTTCTATTGGATGAGCCGCTGATGGGCTTGAGCCCGCTGATTCAGGCCGTTCTGGTCAAAGCGATCCGGGTGATCGGAAAGGAGAAGGGGATTGCCATTATCGTGACCGAGCAGTATGCACGGCCGGTTCTTCCCATTGTGGATTATGCGTTTATACTGGAAAACGGGGCCGCCGTAATGGAGGGGACCCGTGAAGAACTGCTGGATAACCCGGATATACGGTCGGCCTATTTCGGAATATGAATATAACCGCCCGCTGCGCTCGAGACACAGAGGTCGCAGAGTGTTTTTCTAATTTCTTTTCGTTGAGATAGCGAAAAGAAATAAACCACTGTCCTATCCGTATTCTCAGCGTCTCTAACGAGTCCTATGAAATGGGATGAGTGGGCGGTGAAAAAAATACAATCCGAATAAATTAAGCCAGAAGGCAAATAAGATACAGGATCGATGATGGATTCATACGAGAGCGCATTGGAAAAAGAACTGACATTCACCCGGTTTGACCGGATGTGTGAAAAATATCCCGATCGGACAGCCGTGGTCTACCTGGGGGAGCGGTTTACCTACAAGCGGCTTCAGGAGTTGAGCCTGCGGTTTGCGGGTGCCATAAAGGCGATCGGCGTTCAAAAAGGCGATCGGGTCATGATCTATATTTCCAACTGCGTCCAATGGCTGATCGCTTTTTTGGGCATTCAAAAAATCGGCGCCGTCATTGTGCCGGTCTCTCCAATCTATACGTCCTATGAACTCGAGTATATGGTCAATGACTCCGGGGCGGAGACCATCATCTGCCTGGACACCAATTTCTGCTATGTGCAGGAGGTCTTTCAAAAAACCGGCCTCAAACGGGTCATCGTAACCAATCTGTCCGAACTGCTTCCTTTCTGGAAGCGCTGCCTCGGGATCCTTTTCGATAAGATACCCAAAGGCAAGGTGGAGTGGGATTTTAATATCCACTCTTTCCGATCACTGTTGAAGCACGCACCGCTGGAATCGAAAGTTAAAATCGACCCCAGAGAAGACCTCGCCTATATCCTTTATACCGGAGGAACGACCGGTTTTCCGAAAGGCGTGCAGGGCAATCACATCGGCATGACATCCTATGTCAATGACGTAACCGATGATGTTGCAGGCGATCATCTGAAGGAAGGCGAAGACGTATATATCGCCATTAACCCGCTTTTTCACATCATGGCATTGGGGCTCTGTATGGCGGTGGGACTCAATAA
The DNA here is from genome assembly GCA_013349495.1 of Deltaproteobacteria bacterium. Lineage (GTDB taxonomy): Bacteria > Desulfobacterota > Desulfobacteria > Desulfobacterales > SURF-15 > DUZK01. The sequence goes on along the minus strand of DUZK01000018.1, from coordinate 6,819 downwards.
AGGCAACACGGTCCTGCTCATGCCGGTGCCCCAGTTGGATGCCATTATGGAGACCATTCAGCGGTACGGCGCCCGATGGTTCCTTGGTGTGCCTGCGCTATACCGGATGATCCTGGAAAGCGACCGACTCGACCGGTATGACCTCAACTCTCTTACGTACTGCTACTGCGGCGGAGATGTCCTTCCCATAGAGGTCTTCAACCGCTGGCAGGAGCGGTTCGGCATTCCCATTTATCAGGTCTACGGGTCCACTGAAGCGGGGCATGTGACTTACAGCAGGATCGAAAAGGAACCGAAACCGACAACCATCGGCTACCCCCTCAAAAGCAGAGAATGCATTGTGGTGAACCCCGAAACCCTGGAACAGGTGCCTCCCGGTGAAAGCGGTGAGCTTCTGGTGACCTCTCCATATACCCTGAAGGAGTACTGGAATAAACCGGAGGAGACAAAGCAATCCTATACCGAGATAGACGGCAAGATTTTTTATCGAATGGGAGATTTTGTCAGCCGGGACAGTGACGGTCAACTGGTGTATGTGGAGCGCTCTGCCGATATTATCAAACACAAGGCTTACCGGGTTTCAGCCTCTGAAGTGGAGGCGGTGTTGCAGGATCATCCCACGGTGATCGGCGCTTGTGTAGTCGGGGTTCCCGATCCAACGGTGGGTGAGAGAATCAAGGCCATCGTTGTTCTGAAGGAGGGTGCCAGGGGCGTGGGCGGCACAGAACTGATCAAATGGTGTCGTGACCGGCTGGCAGCCTATAAAGTCCCCAGTTATATCGAATTCAGGGATATGCTGCCCAAGTCCAAGGTGGGAAAACTTCTTCGCCGAGAAATCCGGGATGAAGAGCGGCGGCGCTTGTCCAAAGAAGGGGTAACCGGTTTATAACCGTTTACGGGTTCAGTGTTCAGAGGTTCAGAGTTCAGGATGCAAAGGTCAACCCAGAACTTGTGAACACTTACCAGCGATTAAAATAATGAGGGTAAGCCATGTCTGAGAGTATTTTGGACAACAAACGCCTTCTGGCGGTAGATGATGAACCCGACGTGCTGGATACGCTCGAAGAATTGCTTGAAGGTTTCAATGGGCTCGTATTTGACAAGGCGACGGAGTATGACACCGGCTATCATCTGCTGCGGTCCTGGACTTATGACGTCGTCATTTTAGACATCATGGGCGTTCGCGGGTTCGATCTTCTCAACGCCTCGGTGCACCTGGGCTTTCCCACTGTGATGCTCACCGCTCATGCACTTTCCGTGGATACGCTCAAGCAGTCCATTGAGATGGGCGCCCGGGCCTATATCCCAAAAGAAAAGATGACGGACATCGCTTCTTTTCTTGAAGACATGTTGTCTCTTGAACACGGATCCAGCCTCAAATCAGTGGTTCATCGGCTCGGCGACTTTTTCAACATGAAGTTCGGATCCAAATGGATGGAAAGCGAAAAAACCTTCTGGAAACAGGTTGCAGACGGAAAATACCTGCCCGATCCGGTGATCCTGAAGAAGTAACTGTTCCGGACTCAACTCACATCTCTTAACCGACATTAGGACAAAAACAATATAGGATGTCCCCTCTTGATTATATCTTCAATAAAAATGTCGCGAGACTTAATTCATACCATAAAACATCTTAAAATTCCTTAACACAGACTCGATCAAACTGCATGGAGCAGCCTGGCGATACTCCGTTGCCTCCCCGGCACAAGAGACGTCTTGACTTGTACATGCAAAAGATGTACGTTCAAAGTGTGAAATACGAATGGAACCCAGAGAAAAATGCCTGGCTGAAAAAGGAAAGAAAGATTTCTTTTGAAGAGATGGTTTTTCATCTCTCACAAGGTGATGTCTGGAAACTTGCCGATCATCCGGATCAAGCAACATATCCGGGGCAAAAAATATATTTTGTTATCATTGACGGCTATATTTATCTGGTCCCGCATATTATCAGAAAAGAACATATATTTCTGAAAACTATAATCCCGAGCAGAAAAGCCACGAAGGCTTATCAAAAAGAACAGGAAGGGCAAAAATGAAATACGATAAAGAAGAAAAAAATATCCTGGATGCGTACGAAGGTGGGGAAATGAAACTTTCGACGCCATCGAAAAAAGAAATAGAAAAAATCAAGGCGATTGCGAAAAATACGTTCAAGAAAGATAAGCGAATCACCATACGACTGTACGACCATGATTATAAAGGCATTCAGAAAAAAGCTATGGAAAAGGGGATACCGTATCAAACACTCATTTCCGGCATTATTCACCGGTATATCGAGGGTGATCTGGTATCCAAAACCGATTAGAATCTGTTTGTGTCCCATCTTTCTTAGACCAAGTCGTCCCACCTTTTGGACTATCCGTGCACCCGGGTTGGCCTATGGCTCCCCTATCAGCGTCATGAAATCAGTCGTCAAGGTAGGAATATATTGATGTTAATATGAAATTTGCGATAAAGGTTATGTGTCTTAGCTTGAAATCCTAACCCTAATTCCGAATCTTCATTGAGTCTGACTTACGTATCGTTACTTGGAGCGCCCAGCAAGATCATTGATTTCTATTGGATACATGGAATAAGATTGTTAACATTGATGCCTGTGATTATCTCAATAAATGCGTACTTGGGTGATATTTGGTTTTACATTTTGATATAACCATTCACACAGCATTCCGGCAGACCACAATATATTGAGTTGTTTTTCAAATGATTCTGCTTCCAGTTAATGGCGAATTCCAGGTTTCAAAGAGTATTATTCATAAATCATATTATCATCACAGGTTCAGGGTCAGCGGTGATCTCTAAATGATATTCAAATATTGATACAATTTTCCTTTTTCAAAGCTATAATAATAAAACTGGTAATTCAGAGTTTTGTATTTATTTGTTAATATTATATTTTGCCATGCAAATAGGAATATGATAATCAAAATTTGAATCGCATTAATTCTGAATTTCATGATTTTTTGTCAAAATTGAAACAAAGGCTGAAATTAAGCGGAGGCGAAATTGGTGGAGATGCCTGGGAAAAATATTGCCAGAAGCTTTTGAAGCTGAAATATAATGATTATCAGGAAGTACCTGCCCGTTACGCCGGTGATTTAGGTGTTGAAGGTTTTACCCATACAGGTATCGCATTTCAATGTTATTGCCAAGATGGTGAACCAATTTCAGATGAGCTTTATGAGAAACAAAGAGATAAAGTTACTAAAGATATTAAGGGGCGAAATAAACAACCTAATAAAATGGCAAGGGAGGTGGTGCTTACTGATGTAGATAGTTCGGAATGTTAAGATCTTAAATCAGGAATAAAGCAAAAGGAGGTAAAAATGAAAAGGATTAAGTTGGGATTGATATTAGGATTGGTGGTTGTTTTAATGTCGGCATTTGCTTTACCCGGCAATGCGGTAGCTCAGAAAAAAATGTGGCGCCTGGGGACTGCTGATCCAGGGACCTACGGTTATAAAATAGCCGGTTTCTTGTCAGATATGTTGCGAAAGGCTCTGCCGGATTACGACATTACCGTTTATCCGTTTGCCAATACCACCGCTAACATCAAGAGCTTTCTGGTGGGTGAACTGGAAACCGCGTATTCGGCCGAACCGGGATTGAAAAAATTGTACGCTTTTCAAAAACCATTTGCGGGCTTTGAACCCAACGTGAAGCAAATGGTGGTGCAGTCTTTCTGGAGCTACACCATGGAAACACACATATTGACGTTACCGGAGAACAAAGACAAATTTCGCAGCTGGGAGGATTTGGACGGCAAGAAAATCTACATGACCAAGTCTGGATATATGAACAATATCAACATCCACAGAGCGATGCAAGACGTCTGCGGCTTGAAGATCAAGCACGTCGAAATTGATATGTCAAAGACCGCGGATGCTCTCAGGGCGGGAACCATAGACGCCACCGCAGCCTACACAACCGCTTTGACATCGGTGGCCAGCTGGATCAAGGTGCTTGATGTGGCCACTCCCTTGCAGGGAGTGAACCCGACCCCGGAACAAATCAAGAAGCTCACAGCGGCAGGCTTCACCCCCGCGAAGATCGATCTTAAGAAGGCCTATACCAGAGACCTGGGAGTGTCTGAACTCTATGGCGTGCCTTTTTACTTCGGTTACCACCACGGGCTCAATTTCCCGGCTGAGGACGTTTATAAAATGCTCAAAGCACTTGAAACCGGAGCGGCCGATCTGGCCAAGCTGGACTCGGGGTTCGGACCTCTGGCCGCAGACTGCGCCGGGTTCCAGGTCAAGGGGATTCAGAGCATTCCCGAGATGCCGGTACATCCGGGATTGGCGAAATATCTGAAGGAAAAGGGATTATGGGATTCGTCCTGGGTAATCGCCAGCGAGGAAACGATCAAGTCAGCGATAGAGAAGATGAAAGCGAAATGATCTTTTTGGGGCGAAATTAAGGGTAGTAAGCGTAAATAACTGTGAACTCACCCCTGTTAAAGGTCAACAAGGGGTGAGTTCACTCTTTTCTGGTAACACCGTCAGGGGGCGAACAGATGGAAAAAAATCCGTTGTCAGATGGAGCGAAATCATCGGCTGAAATGCATAAATTTATAATCTCCTCCTATTTTATAGCTATTATCGTATATTTAACATTTTCGCTGCATTATTTCGTAACCGGCTTAGGGGGAACCCCCCTCCTTAGCATAACGCTCGTCCCAATGGCCTACGTGCTGTGGGTATTGAAATTCTTTGTAGCCGGAAAGCTGCCGTATCCCCGTCTAGGACTTAAACTCAATCATGCCATAGCCGGCGTGTGCATCGCCATGTGCATCTTTTCACTCATATACATGAGAGTGGAGTTTGACGCCCTCATTTATGACAGGACAGGGTTTTTCAACACCCCTGACAAAATCGTAGGGGCGATGATGCTGGGTCTCGTGCTCGAATATGCAAGACGGGAACATCCGATTCTCTTTTATCTCATCCTGTTTCTCATGATCTATTCCGTTTACGGTCGGTTTTTCCCAGGTTTACTCGGTCATCCCGGGGTCTCCTGGACGAGAGCCATAACATCTTCTTCCATTGAGATCACATTGGGCCTGTTTGGAACGTATGCCCAAATCGGGGTCGGCGTGGTCGCGGCATTTTTCATATTTTTGGGCATTGCCCAGGGATTTGGCGTTCAGGAATCCATTATCAAAACGTTCGTCGGTATACTTGGCAAACATACAACCCTCATTCCCCAAACGGCGGTAGTGACTTCGATGGCAATTGCTACCTGCAGTGGCTCGGGAGCGGCGAATGCAGCCATAACCGGGCAGTACACGATACCGCTGATGAAAAGAGCGGGGTTTCCCCCTCTTTACGCCGGTGCTGTGGAAGCTTCAGCTTCGCTGGGCGGCTTGCTCATGCCGCCCGTCATGGCAATCGCCGGTTTCCTCATGGCTGACTTTCTCGGCGTGTCTTATTTCGAGGTTATCGCTCGCGCATATGGGCCGGCTCTTATTTTCTTTGGCATCATATCGCTTTCGGTCTACCTTTTTACAGCACGCTTCCTGCGGGGAAGAGGAAGCGGCTCAAATTCTGAATTGGATTCCCTTATCGAAAGATTTTCCAAAACGGACGTAGTCAACACGGCGATTTTCTTTGCCTTCATCGGAGTTTTGATCATTTTGATGGGTGTCCTTTGGTTCGAAGCATCCAGAGCCGCACTGAACATTGCCATCGGTCTCCTCATCACCGGATCCGTATTCCGCATATATTCCCATCCCGGGACGACCTGGGATAAGATAAAGGAATGGGGCAGGTGTTTTCGCCGGGCCTTATTGGCGTTTGCCGATGTTACCGCCCCCCTGATTCTCTTGCTCGCCATGCTCGGGGTGATGGTAAATCTGTTCGTGGTTAGTGGATGGATGATTAAGCTGATGGCACTACTGGCGACGGTGGGAGAATTCCATATCGTAGCCCTCATCGGAGTGGGGTTCGCCATTGGGATCTTCTTGGGGCTGGGAATACCGCCGTCGGCCTGTTACATACTCTCAGCCGTGGTCGTCATCCCGCCGATGACACGAATGGGGATCAACCCCTGGATCGCTCATTTCTTCTTATTTTTCGTAGCGGTAATATCCGAATATTCGCCGCCAACCTCACTTGTCGCTGCGGTTGCTTCCCGTATTTCAGGAGCCTCCTTCATGAAGACGATGATGGTCACGCTGCAAATATCTACTCCTTTTTTCTTCCTCACATTCGCGATTTTCAATTGGGATATTTTGTTGTTGAAACCCGGTTTAGCACAACTGGCTGCTCTGGGTGCGCTAATGATCGGATGCTTGACGGCAGCTGCCGCCATCCACGGCAGCCTTTTTGAAGAAAAAAGGCATGACCTTCCTGCAAGGTTTTTAGTCCTCCTGGTGGCGCTATTTATCCTGTACTATCCTAGAGGCATCCTTTCGGCATTGGCATTGATACCCGCCGTGGTTTTGATAGTCCTCGTGATCCGGCGGACCGAAAAAACAGCGGTATCTTCTTAGGATTGCTATATTCGTTCCACCGGCATCCACACGCCTGGAGTGGTTTTGGAAAACATGAAAGAGCTGAGAGACCGAAGCGATCAGCGTTTTCATCCTGATAATTTTCTGAGATATCCACAAAGCGTGATTGGGCAAGTTCGGTGGGCAAGTTCGGGACGTCCATTGGAATATTGGTTTATATCTGGGGTGTAGAACAACCAATAATCCAATGTACGAAAGTCACGGGGGTTGGGATGAAGTCAAAAAGATGAGGCTAAGCGGACAGGATCGCATCAAGAGCGATCAGAGAATATTAGGGGAGAGCGATTTTGTAAGCCATATCCTTT
>DUZK01000017.1 GCA_013349495.1 Deltaproteobacteria bacterium | reverse complement strand
GGGGTCGTATATGACATCGGAAACGCAAAGACTCACCACCGTTGCCGGGAGGATCCGCTGAGTCAATCGCCCCCCCTTTATTGCCGAAAGGTGCTTTCGAACCGTATTGATCTCCTTGATTTCCGCACCGCACCGCAACAGCAGATCATGGACAGCCCGCTTCTCCTCGAAAGTGATCCCGGCCACCGGGTGGGAGCACAGGGCGGATGAACCGCCGGTGACAATGGTGATGACCAGGTCGCCCGGTCCGGCGCGGTCGGCAATCTTGAATACCTCTTTGCAGGCATCCATACTTCTTTGATCCGGGATGGGATGGGAGGCTTCGGAAACCCGAATTCTCGAAAGCGGTCCCTTCTGACCTTCCTTTACCGACACAAACCCATCGGTGATCCGCTCCCCGAGAATTTCGTCCAGAGCCAGGGCGATGGGGTAGGTGGCCTTGCCGGCGCCGACCACGTAGAGGTTTTTTATATCGTTGAGGTCAAAAACGTCGTCTTCCACTTGGAGCAGACCGTCTTCATATCGCACGGTTTCTTTGGTGGCTTTGTGGGGGTCCACCTCGCCGAGGCAGTAGTCGATGATATCTGCGGCCAATCGCCTGCCTTCCACACATCCGTGGGACAGAAGCTGTTCGCGGTTTTTAATCATGCCCAGAAACCTTTTTCCCCAGATGTATTTAACGGCTCTAGGGCAGCCGTATATAGTTCCTTCCGGCATATACGGCCGCACTGCCGAGCTCTTCCTCTATCTCCATAAACCGGTTGTAGTTGGAGCCCCTGTCGCTTCCCCTCACCCCGCCTGTCTTAATGACGCCTGCGTTCAGTGCCACCGTGATATCCGACAGGATGTCGTCTTCTGTCTCTCCGGATCTCTCGGACACCACCACCGCATACTGATGATCCCTGGCATAGGCAGCCACATCCAGCGCTTCGGTCAGGCTGCCGATCTGGTTGACCTTCCAGAGAATGGCGTTTCCCGCCGCCGCCGCCACACCTTTCCGCAATCGATTGATATTCGTGGTGAAGAAATCATCCCCGATAATCATAATGTCCTCAAGCGCTTTTGTGATCTCGCGGGTACCCTCGAAATCGTCCTCGTGCAGAGGGTCTTCCAGGGAAACGATGGCAGGATATTCGGCAACCAGTTGCCCGAGAAATTCGATCATCTCCTTTCGGCTCTTTTCCGTCCCTTCCAGTAAATACCGTCCGCTTTCCTTTTGAAAGAAATGGGTGGCTGCCACATCCAAACCATAGACGGCCCGGTCGGCATATCCGGCATTCCGAACGGCTTCGGTCAGCACGGACATGGCCTCGGCGGCAGATCTCGCAGGCGGGGCGTAACCTCCGTCTTCACCGGCATTGGTGGCGCCTTTACCGAATGTCTCGGTCAGCAGTTCACCCAGGCTCTGGTTGATCTCGCAGAGCATTCTGACCGCCTCGGTGAAGGATTCGGCACCCACGGGCATCACGCAGAATTCCTGGAATTCGAGGTCATTGCCGGCGTGAATGCCGCCGTTGATCATGCAGGCCTGGGGAACCGGCAGGATGTAAGCGTTGGCATTGAGATATTTATAGAGGGGAAGGCGGCATGCGGCGGCGGCGGCCTTGGCCACTGCAAGGGAAACGCCGAGGATGGCATTGGCTCCGAGTTTCGATTTGTCATCGGTGCCGTCAAGCTCGATCATGGCATAATCGATCTCCCGCTGTCGGGTGGCATCCATGCCGCGGAGGCGGGGATAAATAACTTCCTGGATATTGCGGATGGCTTTTCTGACTCCCTTTCCCCGGTACCGCGAATCGCCGTCCCGCAGTTCTTTTGCCTCATAAGTGCCGGTGGAGGAGCCGCAGGGAACGTCTGCCCGTCCCCAGAATTTATCCGCCACGCACACATAGGCCCGGATGGTGGGAGTCCCCCTGTTGTCGATGATTTCATGGGTCTTTATCGCGCTGATTTCAAATCGGTTCATGGATGTTCCTTTATCTCGATTTATTCCACGGGTTCCACAAAGGTTAACAGCCGTTTGGGATTTTCCACGGTGATGGTATGGATTTGGTCGTCGGTCATGCCCTTGGCCCGCATCAGGGGGATCACATTCTCATTGATGTGGGCATACCCTCGGCCGCCATAGTAGGACAGGCAGTGTTTGAACGCCGTATCATGGGAGATGAGGGTCCGTTCGAGATACCCCTCTGCGATGAGCTCCATGATCTCGTTAATGCACTGGTTGTCGTTCAATAGGTCGAATACGCCGTATTTCCTGGTGTAGTACATTTCGAATCCGAACATGTCGTAGGAGATGTAACAGCCTGTGGAGAGCATGTCCAACCGGGAGCTGAGCATAAACGGTGTCCGGCTCATGTGCAGCATTACGGTGCGGTTGAGATCGCCCCCGGCGTCTTCTACGATTTCCAACAGTTCGATGGGAGAGGTTTCGAACCGACCCGGGTGTATGTCCAACGGTGCGCCGGTGCGACGCTGCGCCAGGCAGGCGGCCCGCAACGATTTACGCTCTTCCTCAACTAGCGGCCACTCGGTTCCGATTTCACCGATCCAGCCGGCGCATGCACCGTCCACCCCCTCTGTGATCTCGCGGACGATCTTCTCAGCGATCTCCTCTTCCGCTTCATTTGCAAGATTCGAATCCGTCTGCGAGAGCAGGGTGTAATAACCGGTTCCCATGATGATGTTGAGACCCGTGGCCCGCGACACCCGGGCCAGGGATGCGGGCGCCCGCCCCAAGCCCCAGTTGGAACGGTCTGCAATGGACTTTCCCCCGGCGGATTTGTACCGCAGCAGCTCTTGAATGGCCGTTTCCTCATCATCCAGTATCAGGTTGTCCTTGTTTTCACTGTAATGATATCGAAGCCAGGCGTGAATCTCCCGGCTCACGGGCGCCTTGGCCTTTGCCCGAATCACGGCATCATCCCCGGGCGGTACGAAGCGGACCGAGATGTCGATGAATATGTGCTCGTGTGTGAGGGTAAATCCCAGGTCATCCGGATCGATGGGTCCGAGAACCGTTTGAACCTTGCCGACAAGATCGGATATCTCCATCTTTCACCTCCCCATTGAACATGAACATTTCTGGAAATGCCTGAAGCGGACTGGAAGAATAGTATTCCCTCTCATCGGCTGTCAAGTTCATATTCCTGCAAACGCAGGTTCTCGGCGGGAACTGCAATGCGCTTATCCAGATTTAAGGTTACTCCTTTGCTGTTTCGATATATGTACCCGCCGCTTTCAGGGCGGCCACCATCTCATCCGGGGTGATCAGGTTTGGGTCGTAAGTGGCAGGGCTGATTTGCCGACGTCGTATCAACGAACATAGAATACGATTTGAGAAAGCGGCGGCTCTTCAGACAATGCCTCTCCGACCCCTATTATTCCAAAACCGATTACAACGACGATTAGTGCAAGGTAGGTTTTCATGGTATATTCTCCGATTCGAATTACTCGAACAGTTGCCTGTATTTCCCGTACCCCTCTTTTTCCAAATCTACCTTGGGAATGAACCGAAGCGCGGCCGAGTTGATACAGTATCGCAAACCTGTGGGTTTGGGTCCATCGGGGAACAGATGACCCAGGTGCGAGTCGCCGTGTTTGCTGCGAACTTCGGTGCGCGCCATGAAATAGCTCCGATCCGTCTTCTCCAAGACGTTTTCCGGCGCCAGCGGCCGAGTGAAGCTCGGCCAGCCCGTTTTGGAGTCGTACTTGTCTGTGGAACTGAATAACGGCTCCAAGGGTGAGTCCGGAAACCCGGTCGATCTCCTCGTCCCGGGCCGTGAGCATGATGACCGGGACCTCTGATTTCTTCCGCAGCTGCCGGCAGACCTCCCATCCGTCCATCTTCGGAAGCATCAGATCCAGAACAACCAGAACCGGCCGGTGTCGATGGGCAAGGGCAAGACCGGTTTCACCGTTTTCAGCCGTTACCGCCCGAAACCCTTCGCGTTCCAGATAAAGTGCCACCAGTGCGGCCGTGTTGGGGTCGTCCTCGATGATCAGAACGGTTTTTTCAAGTGCTTGATGCATCCCTTATCCCTCAACTATATTTCAAGATTCCAGGTATCAAAAGATCAAATCTTTACTTATTTCCTTAACCGAAGTGCAGCCGCACAATCGCATGGCGAGCTCGAAGTCGTTACGAAGAATGTCCAATATACGCTTAACGCCGTCTTCTCCGTCCTGGGCAAGCCCCCAGATAACGGGTCTTCCCACACCGACTGCTTTGGCTCCCATTGCGATGGCTTTCAGCACATCCGTACCCCGGCGGATACCGCCGTCTATGAGCACTTCGATTCGATCTTCCACTGCTTCCACGATATCGGTTAATGCATCGATTGTGGCCGGGACCGTATCCAGCTGCCTTGCCCCGTGATTCGATACGATCACACCGGCAGCGCCATGATCGATGGAAAGCCGCGCATCTTCGGGATGCAGAATCCCTTTCAGCAATACGGGAAGCTTGGTATTGGCACAAAGCCATTCCACGTCCTTCCAGGACAAGGCCGGATCAAACTGCCAGGACACGTAGGATGCCAGTCCGGAACCGGATTCACCATCGGGAAACTGGTCGCTCCCGGAAGACAGGTTTTTGATGGAAAGACCTTCGGGCAGGCGAAACCGATTCTTTATGTCCCGCTCCCGGCGCCCCCAGATCTGGGCATCCACGGTCAACGCAATGGCCTTGCACCCCGCGGTTTCGGCCCTCTGGATAAGGGATTTGGTGGCCTCCTTGTCCTTATACACATAGAGCTGAAACCAGACCGGTCCGGTGGCCTCGGCCATCACCTCCTCGATGGAGCTGTTGGCAAGAGTGCTGAGAATCATGATGGTGCCCGCCTTTCCGGCAGCCCGCGCTACCGCCACCTCTCCTTCAGGATGTGCCATGCGGTGGAATGCCGTGGGTGCCACCAGTATCGGCATGGAGATATTTTCACCATACAGGGTTATCCTGACATCCTGTTGACTGATGTCTTTAAGCACCCTGGGCTTCAACCGTATCCGCTCGTAGGCCGCATGGTTATCGCGAAGGGTGATTTCGTCATTGGCCCCGCTCGAATAGTAATCAAAAGCGATCTTGGGAAGCTTCTCCCGTGCTGCGGCTTCATAGTCGAAAACACTTACAAGGTCCCTTTTGTCCATTTTGTCTGTGCTCCTCTCACCCCCACGGGAATTTTTCGGGTTTTCTTCTTGAGGGAATCATACGTTGAAGATTCGCAAAGAATCAAGACCATATAAAAAAACACCGGTATGATTAATATGAGGCAATTCGCGTTTAGGATACCTGTTTACTGTTTATGTGATGTCTGGCATAAAGACAGGCAGTGTTGGGTAAAGAGAAACGTTCAATATCTTTAAACCGGCAAAGGAGACAGACATGCAACATCTCACATGCGACGTACTGGTGATCGGAAGCGGGGCTGCCGGCATTCGAGCCGCTATTGCTGCTAAGGAAAAAGGCGTCGATGTCATGGTGATCTCAAAGGCATCTGCCGGAAAGGGAACCTGCACCATCCTAAGCGGGGGAGTGTTTGCCGGCACCCGGGATGGCGCATCGACTGAAACTCACCTGAAGCGAACCCTCAAGTCCGGACGCGGCATCAATCAGCCGGAGCTTGCAAAGATACTGGCTGATGAAGGTCCGGAAAGACTAAAGGAAATGGTGAAATGGGGCGTTGATGGAGAATTTCATAAAGGGTATCTTTTTACTCACGGCCGTCCAACCATCTGGGGGGAGGGTATAATCAACTGTCTGGTCCGAAAGGCAAACGCCCTGGGCGTACGGTTTTTAAGCAGCCTATTCGTGGTCGATTTGAAAGCCGATGGTGGCGCCACCGGAGTAAAAGTCTTTTCAATCGATGCCAACGAATGGCTTACCATTGCAGCCAGAGCCGCGGTTCTGGCCACCGGCGGGTCAGGAGCATTGTATCTTCGCCATGACAATCCCAAACGGATTCTGGGCGACGGCTATTGTCTGGCTTTGAAGGCGGGTGCAGTTCTTCAGGACATGGAATTTGTGCAGTTTTATCCCCTGGGCCTGGCAGAGCCGGGCAGTCCGCCTTTTTTGATTGCGCCGAGACTTGCAGACTTCGGCGCGATGTACAATAATCAAAATGAAGATATCCATGAAAAATACGATATCACGGAGCGTCCTGCAGGAGAGAGGGCGCGGGACCGACTTTCACAGGCCCTTTTCACGGAAACCTATCGCGAGGCAAACGAAGTATGGCTGGACCTTCGGAGCGTGTCGGATTCCGATTGGAATATTGATCCGTTTTCCGCATCCACCCGCATCATTTTCGGGGAGCGCTATGGCGCCAAACACCGGCCGGTCCGGATCGCCCCTCTGGCGCATCATGTGATGGGCGGGGTATGCACAGACCCCATGGGTGCAACATCGGTTGCCGGTCTGTATGCGGCCGGTGAGGTGACCGGCGGCCTCCACGGCGCAAACCGCATGGGCGGAAACGCGCTCACGCAAACGGTTGTATTCGGTGCTCGGGCAGGGCAGGCGGCAGCGGCCTGGTCCAAATCTATACCTGACAAACAGCTTGAGGCTGTTTCAAGGCATCTAAACGTATCCGGTATGGATTCCCGTGAGGGGAAAAAAGAATTGAACACGGCTTCTGTGATGGCGCACCTCCGGGATATCTTATGGAAAGACGGCGGTATTGTCCGAAACGGAAGAGGGCTCAGCCGACTCGTGGGTGAAATTGATGCGATGCATCAGGATGCATCTGCAATGCCTGTGACAGGTCATGCGCGGCAGATACAGAACACCCTGGAGCTTCGGTTCGCTGCCCGAACCGCTTTATTGATTCTTCAAGCCGCACTTCAAAGGGAAGAAAGCCGGGGCGCCCATTTCAGGGAGGATTTCCCGAACCAGGATGATGCAAACTGGAAGGGGCACTTGCAGGTGAGGCTTTCGAAAGATGGGAAGATGGACTGGTCGTTTTTGAAGGTAGGAAACGAAACGCTATAGAGACATTTATAACAGGAGGAAGATATGAGCAAAAACCGCATTTGTGAGTTGCTGGGTATCCGGTATCCCATCATTCAAGCGCCCATGAACTGGGTGAGTGGTGCTGATCTTGTTGCAGCGGTATCCGATTCTGGTGGACTCGGAACCCTGGGCCCCAACGCCGGTGCCGACCATATCACGGAGGACGTGGGACTCACCGGGGAGAGAATGCGGGCTCAGATCAGAAAAGTGCGAAAACACACGCAAGCTCCGTTTGCCGTGAATATCGTGGTGGGTTTTGGAGAAGACGTCAAGTACTCGCGGAAAATGGTGGACGTGATTGTTGAAGAAGAGGTTCCCGTGGCCATCGTTTCGGTCGGGAGCCCCGATGTTTACACCCAGGAACTCAAGGATGCCGGTATAAAAGTGCTCCATGCCATTTCCACCCCGCGGCACGCAAAAAAAGCGGAAAAAGCAGGAGTGGATGCGGTGATCTGCGAGGGCTATGAGGCGGGCGGCCACAAGGGATTCACGGAGCTGACCACCCTGGTGCTCACGCCTATGGTTGCAGATGCGGTGAATATACCCGTGATCACCGGCGGCGGTATCGGAGATGCAAGGGGTGTTTTGGCCGCCCTGGTATTGGGTGCAGACGGCATCTACATGGGAACGCGATTCATGGCCACCCGAGAATCGAACAGTCATAACCGCGTGAAAGATGCCATTGTCGGCGGAAAAGACGCATGCACCGTCTCGGTGCCGAAGGACCATATGATGGCCAGAGACCTGATCAACAACTTCACCAAAGAGTATGCGGCGCTTAAGACAGCCGGGGCCGACCCGGAAGTGATCAACAATTATCTGGACGAACATTCCCAGTATCGATCCCAGCACCTTGGAGAAGCAGATGCAGCCGAAATCTGCTGCGGGCAGGTTGCCGGGCTGATCACCGAGGTGACAGGCGTCGGCGATGTGATGACCGATATTCTGGAAAGCCTCGGTCCCCGCTTTGATGAACTGAAACGCAAGGTGGCTGATTTTTTCTAATTCAGAATCGTCTGTTATCGGGATTACTCATATATCTCGATGAGGATATCTTGAAGACTGCGTTTGGGAACGTGATGGATACCGTCTTCCGTGCGATAGTATTTTATGGAACCCGATTCCGGCACATCCTCGATGACGACTTTTTCAACGGGTTTTCCCAAAGCGATTACCAAGATGGCTTCCAGAGGTTCTGATATATTGAATTCCTTTTGCAGCTTTTTCTTATTGATGTTTCCGAACATACATCCACCCAGCCCGATGTTCGCCGCTTCAAGGAGGATGGTTTGGGCAACGATTCCGAGATCGGCCATCATCCATTTCCATTCCGACGGATCGCACAGGATCACAATGTACCCGGTAGGGCGCTCACCCTCCGACGGACCCGGCCATTTCGGCAGATAGGCCGCCCATGCCAGAGCATCGAAGATTTTCCGGTTCCATTCCGGTGCGCAGGAACAGAGAAAGCGCAGTGACTGGCGATTGCCTCCCGAAGCACAGTATCTTGCCATTTCCACGAGTTCCAAGAGCGTTTCTTTTGAAATTGAATGGCTCTGGTCGAACCGGCGATATGATCGATTTTTTTTGACCAACTCTTTGAAATCCATAGCACCTTCCTTTTATTCGTTTTTGCTGTTTGTAATTTTCACAATTCCGTTTCCACTGATTTCAACCCTGATATCCTGCCAGGCGGGGAACCCAGAGCACGGTATCCGGGAAATAGGTAATGATCGCAAGCGCGAGCAGTTCAAATGCAATAAAGATAAGGAGTTCCTTTATGACCAAATTGAGCGGGGTTCCGCTGATTCTGCTGGTGATAAACGCAGTGGGACCGAAGGGCGGTGTGTCCAGGGCGATCATTAAATTGAAAACCGTGACGACCCCGAAATGGACCAGGTCGATTCCGGCTTCTTTGACCAGCGGCACAATGATGAGCAGAATGGCTGAGACATCGATAAAACAGCCCAACACCAGGAATAGAATGTTCAGGGAGATGAGCACGGACATCTGGCTGTGCATGAGTCCCAGATCGATAAACGCCTTGGTGATGAGCACCGGTATCTCCTCCCGCGCAATCACGTAGCCGAAGATAAACGCACAGGCCACGATGAAGCTGACGAATCCGCTGCTGACCACCGACTCTATGAACACCTTGTAAAGGGCTCTGAACCCCAGGGTCCGATACACCCACAGCGAAAGAATGAGCACATAGACCCCGATGACACCGGCAGCTTCCGTGGGAGTAAATACGCCGCCGTAAATCCCGCCCAGGAGAATAACCGGCGCAAATAAAATGGGGATGGACCGGAAAACAATCCTGACGAATTCCGCAAAAGGCGGCCATTTTTCGATCGGGTAGTTCCGGATGATAGAAAGAATAAAAACCAGAACCATGAGAACACCGGCCAGGATGAATCCGGGAAGCACACCGCCCAGAAAGAGATACCCCACCGACGCTCCCGAGAGCATGGAGTAGATCACCATGGGAATGCTGGGCGGTATAATCGGCCCGATGGTGGCCGACGCGCAGGTGACGGCACAGGCAAACGGCCCGTCGTAACCGGCATCTTTCATGGCTTTGATTTCAACCGTTCCCAGGCCTACCACATCGGCGATTTCCGAACCGGACATGCCGGCAAAGATGATGCTTGAAACGATGTTGACATGACCGAGCCCTCCCCGCACGGGTCCGACGATGACTTTGGCAAAATCGAACAGCCGATCGGTCAGTTTTCCTGCATTCATGACTTTGGCGGCGAAGATGAACAACGGCACGGCCAGCAAAACAAACTGGTTTTCATATGCAATCACCATGGTATCCATGACGGTGGACAGATCGATGCCGGAAATCATGAGGTAGAGGACGGAGCTCGCAAACATCCCGAACGCCACCGGGTATCCGAGAGCGAAAATCAACAGGAATACCGTCAGCCACACCGCTATTGCCACGGCAACACCTCCTTGCGCTCGGTTGCCTTGCCCATGAAAATTCGGATATTCGTATAAATATCTCTGAAATTATGAATGAGAATGAGGATCACAAAAATGGGAAAGCACATGAGCAGGTAAGTCCATGGCACCCTCAAGACCGAAGACTTGATCCGGTAATTCCAGAGGGTATAGTTTACCACCTCCCTCCTGTAATGTTTTTCGGAATGATAACCCATAAAAAGGTAATCTTAAAAAGTTTAAAAGTTTTAGGAACAATTCAGTTGGAACTCCCCAAAGGTTTAGCCTTCTTTTGGTTATAGAACCGATACCCATTTATATCGAATCCGAGTCAATTCTATGGTGCGAAACTTGAGCGTTTTTCTGAAATTTCGGGTGTAGCTGCCATTATCAGCTCAGAAAGCCGGGGAAAATCTTCAGTGTCTATTCGAGCCGGCGGCCCGGAAATACTGATGGAGGCAAAAACCTCATCGATTTTGTTGAAAATCGGGGCGGCAACACAGCGCACGCCATATCCGTGTTCTTCATTGTCGATTGCATATCCCTGCTTTCGAATCATTGCAAGCTTTTTCAGGAAAATTCTATGTACGGATTTTTCTCTAAGAAAAGATGTAATTCAGAATACAACAACTGGTGGGTGTGGTGTATTAATGTGAAGCGGGGAATGGGTTCAATAAGGGAGAACCATAGCCTAATCCAATCCACACAACATCGATAAATCAAAACCCATTTTGAATTTTACGCCCATGCCCTTCGGGCTGTGCCAGGCAACTTCCCCAATTATCGTGAAAGGTTGCGTATCCTCGGTGAGTTGAATGTTCAACAATATCTCCTGACCGATATCGAGAATCGTTACCGCGTCGATAAACACGCCGCCATAGCTGATATTTTCAATCAAAGCCATGTAATCTTCATCTAATACCGCGTATCCGATTGGAACTGAACATTCCTTTCTGGGAAACTTCCTCTTTTCTGCAAGCGATATTTGTTTGTCTGAATTTTCCATAATTTTCACCATTTCTAATAAATTTTGAGAATTCGAGATATCGCCTATCCAATTATGATGCCCGGTTGTCTCCTGGATAACCCCAATCAATCAGAACACT
Organism: Deltaproteobacteria bacterium; assembly: GCA_013349495.1. Classification (GTDB taxonomy): domain Bacteria; phylum Desulfobacterota; class Desulfobacteria; order Desulfobacterales; family SURF-15; genus DUZK01. The sequence continues at coordinate 20,388 of DUZK01000017.1, read as the reverse complement.
ATAATAATCGGCAGGAACCAAGAAAAGCTTTATTATGTTACCGGGAAATATGTGGTTGCAGGATATCTATCGATTCATATCGGAGCCGACAGAGTATTTGGACTGATTTTTTAAACTCTCTTTCCGATAAATCCTAAAAAGAGCAAGTGCATATTCGGAACTTGTCCTTTATGGATGAAATCAAAAGCGCATTTTTTATTCATAGGGAGATTATAAATTCTTCCATATCATCGGGATGGACATTTTCTTCAGGCACCGCAATGCCGCGCACGGAGACGCTTGCAAGATGAACAGTATCCGGGTCACCCGATACCAACGGATGCCACCACGCTAAATCCTTTTTCTCAGCAATAAGACGGTAAGCACAGGTTTCCGGAAGCCAGGTGAGCTGCCTGATATTATCTGGCGAGATCTTCCTACAGGTTAGATTGTTGATATAAGGATCGTTGTAAATCGTGCACCGACACCGGTGAACTTCTAGAAATCGGCATGAGACATAAGTATATGAGACCTCTCCGGTACTCTCATCCTGAAATTTATGCAGACAGCAGCGTGCACAACCGTCACATAATGATTCCCATTCGGATCGGGTCATCTGATCAATCGGTTTGATTTTCCAAAACGGGTTTTGAACTCCAGGCATCCGATTTATCCAATACACAAGCACTAATTGCTAAAATCTCAAATACCAAGCACCAAATTACAAATAAAACTCAAATTACAATATTCAATGACCAAAACATTGATAGGTTCGTTTTTCCATATCCTGAGCATGTTTTGAATTTTGAATTTCGATCACGCGCAGCGCAGGCGCTTGCGCCGCGTGTTGTTATTTGTTTGGCATTTGATATATGCAGGGTAGGTATAATTCTACGCTGTAGCTGCTCTTAATTCAACCCTTTTGGGTTTAAAAAAGGATATATGCGCCACCCGGAACCGGGAAATGGAATGCTAATTTTTCAATCCGGTTCTGATTTCATAGGATTGTGCATCATGGATGAACTGAAACAGGCGTTCTTCGTCCCCCGGACGAACCCCGACATATCTTCCGCCGATAAATCCATCTATTCGGTTTGAATATCGACTATTTCGGATAACCTGGATGTTGGTTTCAATGGTGATGATTTGATCTTTGATTAGGTTTTCGAGGGTCAGTTCGATTACCACTTCTTTACCTTTTACCAGATTCAACAACGGGTTGCTTTTATTATAGACACGGATGATTGGCAATCCGATGCCGGTGCCTGAAATATCTTTTATTCGAAATGCCTGGTCCGAATATAGCGATCGACCGTTGATGACAATTTTGCCTTTTACATTATATTTTGTATTCGGCCGGATTCGATAAGCGCCCCGAATATTGGAGCGGCTTATGGGCAAAAAATATTCCACAACTACAGCGGGTTCTGTTTTACCTGCTGACAATTGATAATCATTTAGAAACCGGTGGATTGAGCAAATCACACCGACTCTCATTGTTTCATTCTTTTTACTTGCCACCATTGTCGTCATTTTGGTATTTTTTTCTCTAAAACTGGGAAGAATCCTTGGTGTCGCTTGAGCGATGGTTATATTTTTATTATCGTAATCACATTCGTTGATAATGGTGGATCTTACAATGGGATGCTTGGAGTCATGATCGAATGCCAGTTCAATTTTTTTCCCAAGCCGGAATATTCTCTGAACAAAGTCCTGGGGCTCTCGTGTCTCTGCTGCTTTCATTGCTCAACAAACTCCTTCCATCCGATACTATTTATGCAATCCAAGCAGGTGCAACCGTTAAATCGACAGTTGTTTGAAAAAACTTTAGTAAATAAGGAAATCAGATCATGAATGCTCCGAATCCAGTGAATGCTTCGCTCTTTGGGTACGACATCCGGCCGAATGTGCGCAGGGGATTGAGTATTCCGAGTATTACCGTACTGGATGAGAGTGGAAAAATAATAGAAAAAGAACAGCGAAAGGTGTTTCAATATAATGCCCAAGAGGGAAGAGGAGCGGACATTATTTTTGGTGTCGGCACCACGGGGGAATATAATCGAATATCCAATGATGAAAGACAAAAATTGATTCATATCCTGTCGGATGAAGTGAAGAAGATCAATGAGGTGCTTATCAACCAGAAGAAAAGCCCTATCGAAGGCTGGGCCGGGGTAACGGCTGAAACAAAATCACTCACACTTGAAAACATCGAATGCGCGCTTGACAATCGAACTGATGCCGTGGTTATCGCACCGCTATCCATCGGTGATTTGGATGATGTTGTATCGTTTTTTCATCGGCAGATCAGTGATCTTTTTGAAAACAGGGGTCGATACGTTCCTGTATTTCTATACGACAACAAGGATATCGCAGTCGATCCCAGACGATCCCATCTTAAAACCTTTGACGTCAAACGCCTCAGTCGTCTGCCCTATGTTTTCGGAATAAAGGTTTCTGCGTCCAGACACGTTTTGGGCAACTATATGAGAGGCGCCTCTCACTACAATGATCAGGGTGAGTTTGCCATCTACATCGGAAACGCCCTGCTCATTTTCGACGTGTTCCATCTGGAACGATCCATTTGGGGTCAGATCAAGGAATACTGGAATCGTTTTTTGACACACGATACGTTTCCCATCGGGGTGGTGGCCGGCCCGGGAAATGTTCTCCCTCGTGAATGGAAACGCGCATGGCATGCATGCTATACGGGTGATGAACACCTTATGGGCATCTATCGCAATATATTCAAACAGTTTGAGAGGTTGCAGGTGGTTCGGGAGGAAGGGAAAATTGTTGATAAGGCCCTGGCCTGTTTTAAGCATACTATGGTTATTGACGGAGTAATCACCTCAGATCGTGTTGCCAACGGAACCCCCTCCTTATCAGAAGATGAAAAGCGGAAGCTCTCGGAGTCCTATCAAAGGTTAAAGATGGAGATCGAAGAGACCTGCCCGGCTAATTGGGTCTCGAGAAAGACAAAATAGATAGTGCAATTCCCTCTCTCCGATCAAATTCACGATGATTACACCGGCTTTATGGTCTCTTTTCGAGAGACTTATCGTACATAATAAGAGACAGTTTCCTGCCCAGAACGGATTATCACACTTCTCACTCACACGATAAATTACATAACATTCTAATAATATTGTAATTAATATTGGTTCTTCTCCAATTTAGTTGGAGAAAAGGGTCCAAGGATTCAAGGGTTCGAGGGTTTTTAGTACCCGGATATCAAGAAATTGGATCCGTTGTTCAAAACAAGGATATCGGCTGTCAAACATGATCGAATGGAGCCGGTATCGTCTTGATCCGAATATCCCTCGCTGCTTTCGCCGTTTTGCCGGAAACACACGGCAAAGAGCTTGGTTCAATTTAAAACATATTGAAAATATTAAGTATTTCACTTGAATCCTTGAATCCTTGACCCCTTGAACCCTCAGGATCACTCCAACTCTTTTGGAGATGATCCTTAATATAAAATGGATATGTTGGCACAATTCCTGCTTTAATATATTCGATTCCATCAGATATAAAAAAACAACCATCTGCATATGATGTTTTCAGAATTAAATAGGGCGGCATGAAAGTTCGGGTCATCATACTGACATTATCGATTATCTGTTTGCTTACCGCATCCATTGGGGGATTTCTGTACTATTCCTCCATGAAGCAGTCTGCTGTAGCAGAGTCGCACAGCAGAGCGGTTTCCACACTCGGGCTGATTGTGCATCAGGTTAGGTCTCTTTTAACTGAATATCAGAGGTCGGTTAAGGTACTGGCCGGTCTTGAAAAAATAAGAAAGGCGTTTGCATCAAGAGAAGGATATTCATTGGATGCGACCAACGCAGTCCTCGATCATTTTACGGAATCTTTAAAGGTAAGCGTTTGCTATCTCATGGATGCGGCTGGAAATACCATCGCAACCAGTAATCGGAATAGCAAAGAGAGCTTTTTAGGAAAAAACTACGGGTTCCGTCCGTACTTCAAAAAGGCGATGTCAGGACGTCCTGCCGTGTTTTTTGCACTCGGTGTTACATCCGGAAAGCGTGGCGCATATTTCAGTCACCCGATATATGCAGAAAACAATACGTCGCCCATAGGGGTCGCCGTGATCAAGGCTTATGTGGATGTCCTTGAAGACGGGTTTTCCCCGGCGAATCAAGGGGAGGTATTAATGACGGATCCCCATGGGGTGGTATTCCTTTCTTCCAGAGAGGACTGGTTATTTAAAACATTATGGCAATTCACTCCCGAAGAGATTCACCTGATTGATCAGTCCAGACAGTTCGGAAAAGGCCCGTGGGAATGGATTGGCCTGAAACATCAATCAGAATCAATAATTGAAGATAAAGATGGATATCGCTACCGGCTTCATAGAAAACACATAGACGAAAATCCGGGCTGGGATCTGATCTATTTACATAGCCAAAAGAAAATAGCGGAGCATTTATCCACCCCTGCCTTTAAATCTTCATCATTCTTAATAATAGCATTATGTGTCTTATTGGGTGTTGCCATATTTTTCTTATATCGAGAAGCGTCTTTTGAGCTTCGCCAAAGGAAGAAAGCGGAAAAGGAGAAGCTGGAACGCCAAAAGTTTCAGGGTGCGCTGGAGACGGCGGGGGCCATCTGTCATGAATTGAACCAGCCCTTGCAGAGCGTCTTGACTTATTCGGAGCTGATGATGACAGGTGTTCCAAAAGATCACCTCATGCATGGATATCTCAGCAGCATTATCGAGCAAATCCGAAGAATGGGGGATATTACAAGAAAATTAATGAAAATAACCACATACGAAACAAAAGAGTACATACTCGGCAGAAAAATTTTGGATATTCATAAGGCGTCCATGGACATTGATATTCGAAAACCGAAAAAACCGTTCAGCCGATAGGAATTGAATCCAAGCTTTAAAGATCATACGCTCAGGCGCAGTCAGTCCGGCGGTCCGGTTGATATTTTGATTTTTAATCTTTTACGGGAGGATTAGAACAATGCGTGGAGAAGCAGCGAACACAACCTTGATGGAGGACACTGACAATTGCGACAGAGAGGGAAAATACCTTACCTTCAGCCTGGATCAAGAAGAGTATGGTATCGGAATTTTAAAAATCAAGGAAATCATCGGAATGATGGCCTTTACGTCAGTCCCCCAGACTCCCGAGTTCGTTAAAGGCGTGATCAATCTTCGAGGAAAGGTGATACCTGTTGTGGATCTCAGGCTCAGATTCGGGTTGAACGCCATCGATTACACGGAACGGACCTGTATCATCGTGGTTGAAATCGAAGGGAACTCCGGAAAAATCACCATCGGCATTGTGGTGGATGCGGTATCCGAAGTGCTGAATATAAAAGGAGATGACATTGAAGATACTCCGACATTCGGCACCCAGTTAAACACCGATTATATTCTTGGAATGGCCATAATGGAAGGCGGTGTTAAAATCCTTCTTGATATCGACCGCGTTCTCGGCGAACAGGAGATATCGAGACTTGAAAAAGCAGCATAAGGTATCTGTTAAAAAAAATAATTTGGAGAAAGATCATGACTGACAGGGCGATTCTTATTGTCGATGACGAAGCTCAGATTCGTAATGCATTCAAAATGGCTTTTGAACAAGTCGGGTATTCAACATATCTGGCGGAAAGCGGTGAGGAGGCACTGGATGTTTTAAAGACCAACAACATCCATGTGATGTATCTGGATCTTAGACTTCCGGGAATGAACGGGCTGGATCTTTGCAGGCAGATTCGAAAAGATCAACCGATTTCGATCATCTACGCGGTTACCGGATATGCATCGATTTTTGAACTCCGCGATTGCAGGGAGGCCGGTTTTGACGATTATTTTGCGAAACCGGTGGAGTTGGGAGTTCTTTGTCGAACCGCCGAGGAGGCATTTGAAAAGCTCGCCAGATGGAAACGAAAATAATGGAGTATGAATCGTGGATGTTGGGATCAAGGTGTTAGTGGTCGATGATTTTTCTACTATGCGGAAAATCATCAAAAACAATTTGAAAGGCATGGGATTCAACAATATTGTCGAGGCTGAAAACGGCCAGAAAGCCCTTGAGGAACTAAAAAAAGAATCGGTCGGACTCATAATATCCGACTGGAATATGCCGGTAATGAACGGGATCGAATTACTCAAGGCCGTTCGTGGAGATGTCGAATTTAAAAGTATTCCTTTTATAATGATTACTGCCGAAGGACAAAAGGATAATGTGATGGCGGCTGCAAAAGCCGGTGTCACCAACTCTGTCGTCAAGCCTTTTACTCCGGATACATTTAGCGAAAAGCTGCAAAAGGTTCTCGGCTGAAGATCTCCTTCATCAACGATCCTAAGCAGATTGCAGTTGAGTGGTGCGAAACATTAGATTCGGTTTTCAATCGAACGATACCGATACGATTAGAGGGTAAAACCGTGAGCGAACTGATGGAGAAAATAGGTAATCATCTTCAAGCGATATCCCTTGAAGTGGTCACACTTGCCGATCAGGATATTGCCGCTATGGGTAAAATCTTAAACTACTTCGAAGAAATTGAGGAAGCGTTCGGGAGCATTGACAATCCGGTATTTTCAGATCTGATTAAAGCCCTCATGGGTTATCTTGAGCGTATAATAATGGCTGAAACCGAAGATATGACTCCATTGGAAGAGGGGATTGAATGTCTTCAGAAGATATTCAGGTCACTGAAAAATGAAGAGGATGTGAATGATGACGTTTCAGGCCTGCTGGAAGCCCTAAGATATGAAAAATCAGATGCCGTCAAAGAAGAAGATATCCGGACTGAAGACCTCCCTGAAGCAGAAACAAATGCCCTCATTGAGATTCGTGCGGAAGATAGAGAAATTATGGGGGATTTCGTTCTGGAATCTTTGGACAATCTGTCCGCCATTGAGATCAGTCTCATCGATTTGGAACAGGATCCCAGCGATGTTGAAACCATAAATGCCATATTCAGACCATTTCATACCATCAAAGGTGTTTCCAGTTTTTTGAATCTTGAAAAAATCAATAAACTTGCCCACAGTTCGGAAAATCTTCTCGATCATGCCAGAAACAGAGCCATACAAATTGATGCCGGCATTATCGATATTATTCTCGAGTCGGTGGATATGCTGAAAAAGATGATTCAAAATGTTCATGGAGCACTCGAGTCCGGTTCCGTCATTGAAGATAATATTACTACCGTCGATCTAACCCAACGTATTGAGGCATTGAATACCCGAGCATCCGGTACTGAAGAAAAAACCCTCGGTGCGATCCTAGTGGAAAGCGGATCGGTTTCACCGGAAGACATTAAGGTAAGTCTTGAAAGACAGAAAGAAGAACCGGGAAAAAAGATCGGTGAAATACTGGTGGAACAAAAAAAGATCGATTCCAAAACCGTTATCTCCGGCTTGAGAGAACAGAAAAAATTCAAACACGGTCAAATTGAATTGCAAGTCAAGGTAGATACCAAAAAACTGGATAATCTCGTGGATCTCACCGGAGAACTCGTCATCAACCAGGCCATGTTAAAGCAAAACAATACCATTGTCCTGGCCAACGATCAAAAACTCTACCACACTATGAATCAGTTAACCCAAATTACTTCCAGCCTTCAGAAGACGGCCATGGCCATGAGGATGGTTCCCATTAAAGCCACGTTCCAGAAAATGGTGAGACTGGTGAGAGATCTTGCGAAAAAATCAGGTAAAGAAGTGGCTTTGGAAATGTCCGGTGAGGACACGGAAATTGACAGGAATGTGGTCGAAGAACTCTATGAGCCCATGGTTCACATGATCCGAAACGCGATAGACCATGGCATCGAATCTATTGAGGATCGAGAGAACGTCGGAAAGAAAAAGAGCAGCACGATCAATCTCCGGGCGTATCAGCGGGGAAGCAATATCATTATCGAAATCGAGGATGACGGTCGCGGGTTAAATAAAGATAGAATTTTGGAAAAAGCCAAATCGAAAAACCTGATTACCGACAACATGAAATTAACCAACAGCGAAATTTACAACATGATATTCCATGCGGGTTTTTCAACGGTAAAATCCGTAACAGACGTTTCCGGCCGGGGTGTTGGAATGGATGTTGTGAAAAAGGCCATCGAAAAGCTGAGAGGGCGGGTTGAAATCGATAGCCGGCCGGGCCATGGGTCTAAATTCCTCATCAGTCTTCCGCTGACCCTTGCCATTATTGAGGGTATGCTGGTCAGAGTCGGCCACGATAAGTATATTATTCCGACCCTTGCCATTCGGGAATCCTTCAGACCGGAAAAAGATCAATACTCCACCATCAAGCAGAAAGGAGAGATGATATTATCCCGGGGTCGTTTGATTCCTCTGATTCGACTGGATCAAATATTTTCGGTAAAAGGAGACGCTGAAAAACCGTGGGAAGGGCTTGTGGTAACCGTCGAAAACGACGGCGAAAAGCGGTGTTTGCTGCTGGATGAACTTCTGGGCAAAGAAGAGGTGGTGATCAAGAGCATCGGCCAGTACATGAAAAGCGTAAAGGGTATCGCCGGAGGCGCGATTCTGGGTGACGGGCGGGTCGGACTGATTCTAGATATTTCCGGTATTTTTGAAATTGCCAACGGATCTGCCGTAAAACGTGTGGAAGTTGAAGAGGGAATAATTCAGTGAACATCATTGTCGGCGTTTCGGACATGAAGGTGAGCAATGATGTAGATTCCACTATTGTGACGTATTCACTGGGATACTGCATCGGTGTCGCCATTTATGATGCTGTGGCCCGTGTGGGTGGGGTGCTGCACTATATGTTGCCGGATTCGAATTTGGACTCCGATAAGGCTAAAAATAATCCGTATATGTTTGCAGACTCCGGCATTCCCCCATTGTTTAAATCCGCCTATAAACTGGGCGCCAAGAAACAGAGGATGAAGGTGGTGATTGCAGGCGGGGCTAAGGTTATGGATCAACAGGGTTTTTTTGACATCGGCAAGCGGAATTACATGGCACTGCGCAAGATTTTCTGGAAGAACAACGTGATGGTCGACTACGAAGATATAGGCGGTAGCTCTAACCGGACACTGAAATTGTCCATTAAAAACGGCGGCGTTTGGCTCAAAGTATCGGGAAAGGGAATCATCGAGATATGAAAGATATCAAAACAATATACCCATACTAACTCTCGAATATCGGCCGGCTTTTCTTCTTTCATTCCAAGCATGAGGATCCATGAAAAAGAATGTCGGCGTACTCATAGTTGACGATTCCGCTATCGTTCGAAAAGTTTTGTCAGAGGGCCTGTCACGCGAACGCGGCATTGAAGTGGTGGGCACCGCTCCGGATCCCTACGTGGCCCGCGATAAAATCGTTAAACTCAAACCGGATGTGATTACCTTGGACATTGAAATGCCCCGAATGGACGGCATCACGTTTTTGAAAAAACTGATGAAGTACTATCCGCTTCCGGTCATTATCGTCAGTTCACTGACCCAGCGGGGAAGCAAGCTTGCTCTGGAAGCCCTTTCCAACGGAGCGCTGGAGGTCATTTCGAAACCTACTGGATCCTATTCAGTTGGCGATATGAGTGTTCAGCTGGCGGATAAGATCAAAGCGGTGTTCCATGCAAAGATGCCGTCACTAAATCAGACGGAAATAAACACGGTTTCTGTCCGGACAGGCACTCAAGCTCGGGCCATGACCGCAACAACCAACAAAATAATTGCCATCGGGGCATCCACGGGGGGAACCGAGGCCATCAAAACGGTTCTTACCGGGATGCCTCACAATTCTCCCGGCATTGTCATCGTCCAGCACATGCCCGCACAATTTACAACATCCTTTGCCGAGCGGCTCGACTCTCTCTGTGCAATATCGGTTAAAGAGGCGGAAGACGGGGAATCCGTGGTTAACGGCAAGGCACTGATTGCACCGGGTAATTATCATATGCTGCTGAGACGAAGTGGCGCACGGTACTACGTTCAGGTAAAAACCGGGGCCATGGTCCACCACCAGAGACCTTCCGTGGACGTGCTTTTCAAATCCGTGGCCGATTATGCCGGCCAAAACGCAGTCGGCGTTATCTTAACCGGTATGGGAGCGGATGGAGCCGCAGGTATGCTTAAAATGAAGGAAGCGGGCGCTCGAACCATTGCGCAGGATGAAAAAAGCTGCGTGGTTTTCGGCATGCCGAAAGAGGCGATCAAGATGGGAGGGGCTGAGAAAGTGGTGGCCCTCAATCATATTAGTCAAACATCACTCGATTTTGTGGAAAAGTTATAGATTCCGGTGAAATGGACCTGTTGGACGGATGCACATGCAGATTGAACTCACAGAAAAGGATTTCTCAAACTTCAGCAAACTGATTTATGATAAATGCGGCATCAACCTGCACAACGGCAAACGGGAACTATTAAAAGCAAGACTTGCCACAATATTACGCAAATCCGACTTTACATCCGTCAAGGATTACTATCGTTATCTGACCGAAAAGGCTTCGGATCAAGAAATCATACCCCTGCTGAATACCGCCAAACAGGGAATATATGATAAGGATAGAGTCGGAAAAATTCCGTATCAGCTACAGCGGGCCTATTTTAAAAAGGGCATCAGAAAATGGCAGGGATTCTATCGGGTGAAACCGGAACTTCAAAAGGTCATCAAATTCGAACGTTTCAACCTGATGGACCCGTTTCCTTCCAATCATACCTTTGACGTGGTCTTCTTAAGAAATGTAATGATCTATTTTGATAAACCGACACAGGAAAAGCTAGTTAACAAGTGTTACGATATCATCGAAAGGGACGGTTATTTTTTCATCGGCCATTCCGAGAGTCTTACCGGAGTCAAACACAAGTTCAAATATATTGAACCCAGCGTGTATCGAAAGTGACCGGGCAGGGCTATTGGCCGGAAGAAGCAGGCTGGTACCACCAGAAGTCGTTGTTTGCCAGGGGATCATGGACCTTCCATTTCCCATCCACCCGGACCGGAGGGGATCTTCGGGTTTCATCACGGCCGCATCTCAGCAAACGGTCCATGGTCATAATCCACCCCAACACCCAACCGTGTTTGTTGAAACTTTCCAGGCTGTATTCGGAATCTGACGGATGCATGGGGCATTCGCCGAACCGTACGGCGGCAAGATGGTTCAAAGGCCCTCTGTAGAATTGTATTGCTGAAACCATGGGGTTGAAATGAGAAGCGGGATTCTCTTTTACCTGAGCTCCGGATCGGCATGAGAAAAGGGTCCATGTCCATGTAAATAGTAGAAGTAGAAAAACCGGTCGAAACATCACGGCCACCTAGTGAAGTACCTTTCTGTCTCTTTGCAGGCATGTCTTGCATAATCCATCCAGGCGGATCTGCACATTTCGTACCTTTCCGGGAAAGGTGCGTTGTATCGGTTCCATATCCAAGCGTAGACTTTCGGGATTTAAGCACTCCAAATTTCCGCATTCCGTGCAGTAAAAGTGCGCATGGGGTTCATGGTTCTCATTGGGGGCCAATCCGTAGCGAAAGGAGCGCCCCCCGCTGCTGATGCGGTCGACCAGACCGTTTTCCACAAGAAGCTCTAATATTCGATAAACCGTGACCCGATTGATTTCATCGTTGCGGTTCAATGTGTTGTAAATTTCCCGGGCACTTAGGGGACTGTTGTTGTTTCCGACAATTTCCAGAATTTTCAAACGATAGGATGTGGCACCGAGTCCTGATTTTTCGAGGAGTTCAGGATAGTCACACAGATGGCACATGGGATTCCTTTTTCGATGTTCGTATAAGGATTAGACGTTCGATGATAAACGACATGAAAAATCCGGCAGCAGCCACCATAATGATGGAAGCGCCGGATGTCAGGTTAAACACATAGGAGAGCCAAAGCCCGGCAACAGAAAAAATCGCACATAAAGCTGTTGAAACCCCCATCATTTGGAACAAGGATTTTGAAAATTTTTCCGCAATGAACGGCGGGATGGTGAGTAGTGCGATTACCAGAATGAGCCCGACCACACGGATGATCATTACAATGGAAAGCGCCGTCATTCCGATGAGGAGGAAGTAAAGGAATTTAACGGGCACGCCCCTTAACTGGGCGAACTCTTCATCGTAAGACATGGCCAACAGGTCATGATAGTAATAGAATACAGTGAGAAACACGAGTACGCATATGGTCGCCATAAGGATAAGGTCGGAATCGGGTACGGATAAAATACTGCCGAAAAGATAACTCATGAGATCGACATTATAGCCCGGGGTGAGATCCAGAAGAATAACGCCCAATGCCATCCCCACCGCCCACAGGACGCCGATGATGGTGTCGGCACGATGTCTGGTTTTAATGGTGATTACCGCCATGATCATAGCGATTATCAATGAAAAGCCGATAGTGCCCACCATGTGGGGCCAACCGAAAAAGAAGGCGATGCCGATCCCCCCGTAAGCCGCATGGGCGATTCCTCCGGAAAGAAAAACAATTCGATTCACCACAATCAAGGTTCCGATAATGCCGCATACGATACTGGCAAGTAGGCCGGCCAGAAGTGCATTGCGCATGAATTCAAATTGAAGCGCTTCAATCATTAATGTTTCCTTAAAACACGGTGAGGTATTCCATGGGCCACCAATTCAACCGGGCAGGCATACATGGTCAACATCTCTTCGGTCATTTCAGCCTCCTCGTGGTAGTGAACCTGTTGATTGACGCATGCAACGGATCGCACATAGCTGGTTAATATCATCAAATCATGGCTCACCAAGACAACGGTGACCGTTTCATTCAGATCTTTTAGCAGGGTATAAAAATCGCTTTGCCCCTGGGGATCGATGCTGGCTGTGGGTTCATCAAGCAGCAAAACGTCAGGGTCGGTAGCCAATGCCCTGGCAATGAATACCCGTTGCCGCTGACCTCCGGAGAGTCTGCCGATCCGGCGATAAATGAAATCACCCATCCCCACGGTTTCCAGTGCGTTTCGAGCGGCGCCCCGATCTTCTTTTGAATGACGTGCCCGTCCCTTGCCGGATGTCCTCCGCCCCATAAGCACCACATCCATTGCCGTTACCGGAAAGTCCTTGTTTACATGTACATCTTGAGGAACATAGCCGATCCGGTGTGAAGCTTTTCGAGGAGGATGTCCAAATACACGAATGGTACCTTTATCAGCGTTCAACAATCCCAGAATCAACTTCAGCAGAGTGGTTTTTCCGCCCCCATTGGGACCGATGAGTGCCAGGAACTCTCCCTGCTTTATTGTTAGGCTCACGTCCTTAAGCACTTTCTGACTATTATAGGCAAATGAAAGATTCTGAATCTCAATGATCGGTTGACTCATAATATTCTCTTATCCGGTTAAGCATTACACTACATTGAATATAGGTGTTGGCCTCTATTTTCGAAATGATCATTATTTAGGGTTTCAGGTGTCAGGTTTCGGGTGTCAGGAAACATCCGAGCTTAAGAACTGAATACTGAAACCAGAACACTGAAACCATGGTGTTGTTTCAGGATATATATCATGCACTCGAATAAACTGTTAGTGGAGCGAACTGCATTATCCGGTACTCCTACTTCAATGCTGATTTGAATTTATCCGCCTGTTTACGGATGTTTTCAGTCCAATCATAAGCCAGCGGATCGGCCTGAACCAGTTCTCCATCAATGGCCTTTGCTATGATTTTCGCATTTTGATGAGCCACTTGTGGTTGCACGAAGATTATTCTAATCCCGTGATTCCTGGCATACTCGATCAAACGTTTCAATTGCGCCGGCTTCGATTTCTTGCCGTCAATCTCTATGGGTATCTGGTTTAGTCCATAGGTCTTTGCAAAATAACCCCATGCCGGATGAAACACCATAAACGACAACCCTTTTTTCCCTTCGAAAATGCTTTCCAGCTCGCCATGGATACGGTTTATTTCTTTATCGAACGTTTCATGGTTAGCCGTGTAAACCGGCTGACGGGCCGCATCGATTTTGACCAGACCGTTTAGAATGTTTTTGCAAATAGTCTTAACCAAAGGAGGTGATGTCCAGATGTGGGGATCCAACAAGCCGTGATCATGCTCGGGCCGAGAGTAAAATGACCGGGTGTTCATGGGAATTTTCTCTATGTTTTCATCCGCATGGATTATAATCATATTTGGGTTGGCCGTCTTGAATTTTGGCAGCCACACGTCTTCAAATGTAATACCGACGGTAAAATATGCAGCTGCCTTTGACAGAGACACCATTTGTTTCGGTTTCGGTTCATAGGTATGCGGGTCCGCCCCCGGCTTTACCATTACCGATACATCCACAAAATCTCCCCCCACCTGCTCCACCAAATATTTCAGCGGCAGAATGCTTACAAACACATCGATCTTTTCAGCTGCAAAAACACCGGGAGCCATCCAATAAAAAAAGAACAAACCGACTCCGGTAATTTTGATTATAAGTTTTACGGAATAATGCATCTGCCATACCTGGTAGAAAAACGGATCGAAATTGCATTCTTTGCAACTGAATTGCAATATCCTATACTTATTATGAAAATGTGTCCTGTAATATCAACTCCAAGAGCCTAAATATAAAAATTGATGACAACCCAATATAGCAACAAACATATGCGAATGCAAATTAGTTTCATACCGGAAATGGGATGCGGGGTGCGGAGTTTGTATGATTTATGCTATATATAGAAGCAGCAGGAATGAAGCTCCCCGCAGCAAGCTGCAGGGTATTTTGGCAAAGGCGAATAAATAGAATCGGGGAATACCATCGCATGAATCTGAGAACCTGTGTTGCACCAGCCGGCCGGTTTATAATCGGTGCCCATAAGCCCGCCTACAACGTCCAAAACATCCGTGAGGAAGATTACATTGGCCCATTGGGTGAATTCCAGGATGGATCGTTAGTAGAAAACCATCCCAATTTCCCGGCCGGCGACATCGCGGAGTCGAATGCCGATTGGATATATGAAATCCCAAATGCATTTCCCTTTTGGGGCGCCACATATATTTCAAAACCGATTGCCGATGGATGGGCGCAAAACCCCCTTGATATCTCACTGCCGGCCCGTCCGGAAATGTCCTTTACACAAACCGCCTCACAGTGGTTTTCTGAATCTGAGTGGTCAATGGAGAAGACAAAAAGAGTGTTCAATTCACTGCCCGAATCGATCCAGATGGCCGTAGCCGGAAACTCAACCGATCCTGAAGATCTCGAGCTGCTGGCCGAATTAAGTTGTGAGTTTACACACGATCCAATCTCTAAATACCCAACCGGTTTGGTCTACGTCCAAGATGAAAACGGTACAAGAAAACCGATAATCCGGAATTACGCTCTATTCAAAGTGCTGGCCAATAATTTCCATCTGCCGGATGTATATAAAGAGATCATGGTCTTAAAGCCTGGAGCGCAGGGGGACAGTGAAATCGTTGGGGAGTGGTTGACCCATAAGAATTCGAGCCACGTTTTCGAATACCTCAGACGGAACAGCTACATCCCCTGGGGGCACTATGCAGCCAATATGGCCAACGATTCCGTCAGGTATCGCATCCACGATTTAAGCATGGAGGATATGACGGGGATTCGTCATCTCTATTATCAGCGGACCTATCTCCGGGTGGCTGAAATGCTCGGGATTCCATTTGAATCCGAAAGAAAGCGACTTGATCTCCTTCAGTTGGAGGCATTGCGGCGCAAAATCATAAACAATCTCACTACAACCGGCAGCACCGATGCATTGCCCTTCACTTCCACGCTGTGGGGCTGGAATTTCGGATTCGACTATGCGCCCAGCAAATATCGGTTGCACGCCTCTCATCAACAGATCCATCAGCAGTACGCGTTGGTGCCGGAAACGGTTGCCGCCGGAAATCCTGATACGACCGGGTTGCTTTATCCTGCGTATGCCTGCGGTGATCTGGTTAAAGAATTTATCCGGCAGTATCATTCGGAAACCGGAAAGAAGTTTTTTGAAACCTATATTCAGGCTATTCGAAGTAATGAAAGAACCTGCGGTGATAAGAACAGGGAAAGCAGTCTCATTGTATATGAGAATGAGAAGGTCCTTGTTTTCGTTCCCAAGGCGCAGACCTCACAGTGGGAACTTCAGATCATGCCTCATGTTCCGGTAGGCAATATTCTGGAGGCGGACACGACTGCCCGCAAATGTATTGATGAAGCCATGCTGGTGGCCATGAGGGTACTTGAGGCCATGGGGGCTCGAATGATCACAGGCATCGAATTTTCCAAACGGTTTGACTCATCGGATGAGGATCAACGGTTGTTGTACTGTTTTTTACCGCGAATACCGGAATCTCCCGGCGCATTCAGCGAAACTCAGCTTCGCTGGATAACCAACCACTACCCGGAGGACTTTGCCATCGCATGTAGAGCCAATTTATAAATAGCCTTACAGATTTTGAAAAATGATGAACCGTGCAGCCAGTGTGAATGAAACGTTAGGATTGAAGACAGAATTCAATGACGCTGTTTTCCTGAAAAGAAGAAATTTTTGCCCCACAGGCACAGATAGGTAGCCAAGCCAAAACAGCCGGAAAAGATACAAGAATCCGGTGCTGACGGACATTGCAAAGACCGCCGTTAGAAAGATTTTCAAAGTGCCTTCAGTAACCCGGATAAGGTAATCGACGAATGGGTTTCTTCTTGATAGGTGCTGTTTTTGTAATGAAGTTTTATTCTTTTTATGTGGGTCGTTGTGATTGCTCATTGGAGCGATCTCATACAATATGGAAGATCTATGTTGCCAAACAATACTGGGTGAACGACGGCTTACCCAGATTATTTTTTGAAAACCGTCATACCGTCTTTGACGTCCTGAACCACATATCCGAGAGCCTGGATTTCATCTCTAAGCTGATCCGACAGAACCCAGTTTTTCTCGGCCCGGGCCTTTTTACGTGCGTCGATTTTCTGTTGAATATTCTCCGGCAACTCTTCAGATACGGTGACCTTCTCGAGATCCAGCCCAAGCACCCGGTCAAAATCGAGGACAGTGGCCAGTTTTTCCGAGTCATCCATATCGGATTTCAGGGCTTCCTGAACCGATGCCAGTGCGCGCGGCATATTCAAATCATCATTCAGCCTTTTTATGAATTTTTGCTTATACTCATCGTTCACTGAAGCTGTATCGACCATCCCTTTGCTCATGAGCGAACGGACCTGATTTCTCAAGTGTTCCAGACCGTTTCGTGCGGCCTGCACGGCTTCTTCGCTATATTCCATGGGTTTCCGGTAATGTGTTTGATACGTAGCAAACCGATATACCAGGGGTTCGATTCCGTTTTGAATGAAGGTGCTGTCAAGGGTTAGGAAATTTCCCTCGCTTTTGGCCATCTTTTTACCGCCCGAGATGATCAGAAACGCCCCGTGCATCCAGAAATTGAAAAATTTCTTGCCGGTGGCAGCCTCGGACTGGGCAATCTCGTTGGTGTGATGCACATCGATGTGGTCCACGCCGCCGCAATGTATGTCGAGCTGATCCCTCAGAAATTTCATGCTCATGGCGGAGCATTCAATATGCCAGCCGGGAAAACCCACGCCCCAGGGAGAGTCCCATTCCATCTGGCGTTTGACGCCATCGGGAGAAAATTTCCAGAGTGCAAAGTCCGTGGCATTCCGCTTTTCCGGGTTTTTTTCCACACGGGCCCCTTCTTGGAGTGCTTCGAGATTCTGACTTGAAAGCTTGGTGTAGCCTTCAAATTTGGATGTGTCAAAATAGATCCCATCCGAGATATTGTATGTAAATCCTTTTTCTTCCAGTGTCTTTATAAGTTCGATCTGTTCGGGTATGGAATCGGTGGCTTTGCACCAGAGGGAAGGCTCCATTATATTCAGGTGCGTCATATCCTGTTTGAAGGCTCGGGTATATGACTCTGCAATTTCCCATGCGGTTTTTCCTTCTCGCTGGGCGCCTTTCTCCATTTTATCTTCACCCATATCCCGGTCCCCGGTCAAATGCCCGACATCGGTGATGTTCATGATGTGCTTGACGCGGTAGCCATTGTATAGAAGCGCCCGTTTTAATATGTCTTCAAAGATAAAGGTGCGCAGGTTCCCGATATGGGCAAAGTTATATACGGTTGGCCCGCACGTATATAGACCGACTTTTTTATCCTCTATGGGTTTGAAGGCTTCCTTTTTTCTAGTCAGTGTATTGTACAGATACAATTGCATATTTTAATTCCGCTGAATATTTCCTAACTTCTTCAAAGGCGCGCTATTCTGCTGGAAGGAGTCTATATCACGATCGCAGAATTTATGCACGGGATTGTTATTGCATTGAATCGGGTTGTGCTTCGTCCGGTTCAGCAGAACCGTCGTGCTGTCACATTGAGGGTCGTTATTTAGCTGAATCCTAGAAGTCTTCCACCCTGATACACGAAGAATGCCGCTATCCACGCAACGCAGGTGCTGTATCCGATGCTGAACCACATCCATTTCACAGACCCGGTTTCCCGTGAAAAAATCGTCGAAAAAGTGATACTCTCGATTCAACTTGCATCCTGAAGCTGTCTCAGTTTGTAGAGAAAACCGCTGGTATCCACTTTCACGTCTCCGTAAGCAATGGGAGTGTCTTTCGGGACGTCTCGGACAAGGGGAATGTCATAAGCGAATCCTAAAGGCAACAGGTTCTCTTCCCGGGCGACATCCGCCCGTTCAATCACGCCATGTACGGTATAGCCGCCGCCGCCGTCCAGGATTTCACCGGCTTTTAAATCCTTTTTGGTGACTGCCACAACTTCGGTTACCAATTTTTCTCTGGGAGTGCCGGTGGACTCGCCGTAAAGGCAGGCCTGAATGACAGACATGGGGGTTTCAACGCACGTCAGGTGATAGGGGCGATACAGTGCGTAATTGGGGCCCTTCGCTTCGACACTGCGAAATAAGTGCATCATGTTTCTTTGGATGATGGGGTGATCAGAGGTTACGACCAAAAATACCCCTTGCCCGACGGTCCCTTTAATGATCTGCTCTCCTTCCGGCGTATACTGGTTGGCAAGTTCTACCACTCCTTTTTGAGACAGTATCCCTCCGTCTTCTTTCATACTGAATATCGTATGCAAGTCGTGCACATAGGCAAACGGTTCGTGCATCCCTCTGACATCCGGTGTGAGTCCGAGCACGTTGGCGGTTACCGCCATCTCGATATTCGGCTTGGTACCATCGTGAAATGAGCAGTACATTTTGGCGCTTCCGCCCATCTCTTTTTCGAGATCGATAAAGCTTTCCGGTGTCAGATAATGACAACCCGGTCGCGACCATGTTCCCCTTCCGGCAGTGACCACCTCGAATCCCAGAGATACTGCCCAGTCATGTAATTCACAAATCGCTCCAGGCTGGTCGCCGGCGGCGATGGAGTAAACCACTCCGGCATTGTTCGCTAGTTTTGCAAGAATAGGCCCAATGACCACATCCGCTTCCACATTCAACATGACGGTATGCTTGCCTCCCATGATCGATGCATAGGCAACCCGAGCACCGATTTCAGGAAGACCCGTTGCCTCCACAACTGCATCCACAGCAGAGATCTGAGCGGCTAACTCTCCATCCTCGGTGACCACCGGCTTTCCTTTCAAAACGGCATCTTCAGCATCATCGGGGTTGTTGGTGACAAGAACCCTGTCGCTTGGGAATCCATTGATTTCAAAGACGGCGAGAGCCTTATCCACATCCAGCTCTGCAATTATAGATGCTTCAATGCCTTTCATTCTTGACATCTGATGAACCGTGCCGCCGCCCATATGTCCTGCACCGATAATAGCCACCCGTATCGGGTCACCTTCCCTTTCTCTCAGAATGAGTCGATCGTATGCCATCTAATCCTCCTTTGTCTGTTTTTCTTGATTCCTTGATTGTATTATTTGTGAGTGATTCATTTGATAATTTTTCTTGGCACAGACGGTTAATCTATGAGAAATAGAACAAACTCCGGTTACAAAAATATCCCAACGCATAAATATAGTGAGCTTATATGTCAATATGAATTATCACAATCATTGGGAACCACGTCCGTATATGGAATCTGACGCCTACCTTTGTCGAAGCAAGCCTTGATCCAACCATGTTTTGGGTATAGATTAAAACAGAAATCCATAGAAAAGGAGATGATATCAAATGAAAGACAATTGGCAGGAGCGGATTTCATGCACCATCGAATGTTCCAAGTGTGCGACGAAGTTGAATCCCGAGGACAAACGGATACTATCCGTATATGACCATCAGGCTATTTGTTTGAACTGTAAAAAGGAAGAAGAACATCGGTCCGATTATGAACAGCAGTCTAAATCGACAATCGGCGGGTGTATGGCCGAAACGGAATTGTTATACGGAGATCCCGAAGGGTATTGTTATTATCACTTCTATCCATATACCTGTAATGACAAGTAGAAGCGGCATATCGATTTGCACGTCAACCGTTCACCGGTAATGTGGTGAT
>DUZK01000016.1 GCA_013349495.1 Deltaproteobacteria bacterium | reverse complement strand
TTTTTTTCTTTTTTTTTCGAAAAAATAAGTTAAGGTGATAGAAATTTTCAATGAAATATCATTAAGTTATACAGATTATCAATTTGACAATTCCCGCCAAATAAAATAACGAAATATGCATTGTTTTAAGTATTCTCCCAGATTGTCCTATCGCCCCATTTATTCATTAACCGATTTGGTTTTGGGAAAGGAGATACAATTACTGGATGCCTTGAACGAATTTGAAGAAAGGAGATAACGATGAGTGACGATTACAAAAGGATGTGGGAAGCGTTGGGACTTGATCTTGCAGCACACGATGCCCTTCTGGGCGTCTTGGGAAAAGCCTATCAGGACATTTATTTGTCACAAAAACATCGCCCGGAGGGGATGGGCTACTTTGACTTCGTCATGAGCGAGGTCCATGGCCTGCGGATCAAGGAACTTCTCGATGAAAAGGAAGCAGGCCGCAAGATTATTGGTTCATATTGTGTATTTGTGCCTGAAGAAATCGTTCTGGCCGCCAACGCCACCCTGGTGGGACTGTGTTCCGGGGCTGATTTTGCCATGGAGGAGGTTGAAAAGCTCTTGCCGCGCAATACGTGCGCCCTGATCAAGTCATCGTTTGGGTTTAAACTCGGCAAGGTCTGTCCTTATCTGGAAAGTGCAGATATGATTGTCGGCGAGAACACCTGTGACGGCAAGAAAAAAGCCTATGAATCTTTAAATAGTCTGGTAAAAAATCTCTATGTGATGGACCTGCCCCAGGTGAAATCCGAGCAAGGCAGAGCACTTCTAAGGGCTGAATATGATCGTTTCAAGGCCGCGGTCGAAAGGCTGACCGGTGTCTCTATCACTGCCGAATCATTGAAACAGGCCATCCAGTCGGTAAATGCCAAGCGTGCTGCCATTCAACGCCTCTCCTCCCTGCGCAAGGCCGACCCGGCACCCATATCCGGTCTGGATGCCCTGTTGGCCAACCAAGTTTTCTTTTACGACAACCCGGCTCGTTTTACAGAATCCGTGAATAAAATATGTGATGAATTGGAGAAACGGATTGAGCAGGAAAAGGGTGTTTTCCCGCAAAAGACTCCCCGTATCCTCGTCTCCGGCTGCCCCCAGGCGGTTCCCAACTGGAAATTGCCTTTTATCGTGGAAACCTCCGGCGCGGTGATCGTTGGCGAGGAGTCTTGCGTGGGCGAACGCGGCACCCGCAACCTCACGGATGATACCGGCAAAACGGTCGAAGATATGATGGAAGCTATTGTGGATCGTTACTACAAGGTGGATTGTGCCATTTTCACGCCCAATCCTGAACGTCTGGACCATATTCAAGAAATGGTCGCCGCCTACAGGGCCGACGGTGTGATCCACTACGGTCTACAGTTTTGCCAACCTTATCTCATGGAATCCATGCCGGTGGAAAAAGCTCTGGAGGAAAAGAATATTCCCTGCCTGCGCATTGAAACCGATTACAGCATGGAGGATGTCGGCCAATTGAAAACCCGGATTGAAGCCTTTATCGAGCAACTTCGGTAGATTTAAGGAGTTATAGGTGAGTATGCGTTTTGCGGGAATTGACATCGGCTCGCGCACCATTGAGCTGGTAGTAGTGGATGACACAGGTGAAATCATGCTCAGCCGTCAGACAGACACCGGTTTTCATCCCATGGTTGAGGCCAAAAAGCTGCTCAATGGGGTGGTGTATAACCGCATCATGGCCACCGGCTACGGTCGCAACCTGTTCGAGCTCTCCTTCGATGCCCCAACGGTCACGGAAATCAAAGCCCATGCCAGGGGAGCACGGGCTTTTTTTCCTGATGCTCAAACTGTGCTGGATATCGGCGGGCAGGACAGCAAAGCCATTGCGCTGTTCGAAAACGGCAAGGTGAAAAAGTTTGAAATGAACGATCGCTGCGCCGCCGGTACTGGCAAATTTCTGGAGATCATGGCCAAGAGTTTGGGTTTCGAAATCGAAACCTTTGGCCAGGAAGCGCTTATGGTGGAAAAAGATCTCAACATTTCCAGTATGTGCACGGTATTTGCCGAATCCGAGGTCACTTCCCTGATTGCCAAAGGCCAAAGCCGCAGGGAAATCGCCCGGGGGCTGCACACTAGCGTCATTCGCCGGGCCGCCGGTATGATCAACCGTGTATCTTCAGATGGAGATATTGTTTTCACGGGTGGCGTGGCTAAAAATCCATGCATGCGCGTCCTGCTCGAAGAAAAATTGAATCGTAAGGTTCTTATACCGGACGATCCGCAGTTGGTCGGCGCCCTTGGCGCAGCGCTACTTACCGTTGAAACGACATGAATTTTATTGCCGCCAAACAAAAAATGGCACGCGAAATCGCATGAGACAACAAATGAGGGGCAAAGTGTGGCCCAAGGGGAAAAATGCTGAAAAAAACCTGACCTCGTTTTGGAAGGTTCGTTATGAAGTTTGTTCATATAGGCGCAAGAGTCAGCCGCCGTATTGAAAGTCTCAAACATTCAGGGAAAGCGGGAATCGTATTGGCGCAAAAAGCGACACGCATCATCGAAAGCCTCGCATCGGGAGCCATCCGGCACCATATGGATGCGATCGGCAGTTACACTAGGTACGGTGAGAAACGTATAAAAAATTGTCGCAAATACGATCTGGGATGCGGTTATCGGCTGATCACATTGCAGCGAGGGTTGAAGGCTTTTATCCCCTTTTTAGGGACGCACGATGAATGTCAGCGTTGGCTTGAAAACAACAGCCGGCTAAAAGAGGTCGCTACTGGAAATGGGACATTATTTCGGGTTTCTGACAAAACACAGCCACCCGCAAGTCCGGCAAACGCCGATTCAGCGGATCTCGAAGAGGATGCGGACAATGAAGTGTTGTTGAAATTAATTGATAAGGATTTGCGGTGTGTGTTTTGCGGGCTGGTCGAAACTGCCAGAAAGCGGCCGCCATAAGCTTGTGGAATTCGATGCGACGCGCTCGGCATTTTAGAATGGCGTCATGTAGGTTTGAAATTTGACTTTCTTGATATTAAAACAATGCCAACAAAAGACATTAAATTTATTTTTGTTTGTCCGACTCAAAACAAAGTGTTTGAGAGTGCGGATTTCAGGGTCCTGGAAAACAGGGGTGTCATAACCGACGAGGCCGGAAAAAAGACTCTGGATGCGAAGGTGGCACTCAACGAACCCTGTCCGTTTTGCGGCAAGAAGCATGTGTATCATGTCAGTGAGTTATCATGTCCGTTTACGGGGTAAAATTACGTTGGAAAGTGTAGAAAGGAGGAAAGGATTGATGCAAGGGAAAAATATTTTCGCCACGAGATGGGGGATCATCGGAGTTGGGGCCGTTATCGGGATCCTGGCCCCCGTGTTGCAGAAACTGGGCAATCCAGGGAACATGGGGATTTGCGTGGCCTGTTTTGAGCGGGACATTGCCGGCGCACTCGGTCTCCACCGGGCGGCGGTGGTGCAGTACATTCGTCCCGAGATCATCGGTTTTGTGCTTGGGTCGATGATCGCCGCATACATTTTCAAGGAGTATCGGCCAAGGGTCGGGTCAGCGCCCATCGTCCGGTTCGTGCTGGGCGCCTTTGCCATGATCGGCGCCTTGGTTTTTCTGGGATGTCCATGGCGGGCAGTACTGCGGCTTGCCGGTGGAGACGGGAATGCCATTCTAGGTCTGTTGGGGCTGACGTTCGGCATTTGGATCGGCACCCTTTTTCTTAAAAACGGTTACAATTTGGGGCGTACCCATACAACCCACACCACCGTTGGGTGGATGCTGCCGCTGATCATGCTCGGATTCTTGGTACTGATGCTCATTTTTCCACAAGTAGAGGGTCAAGACAAGAGCGGTGTGCTGTTTTACAGCTTGAAGGGTCCCGGTGCGATGCATGCCCCTCTGTTGTTGGCTTTAATCGTGGGGCTCGGTATCGGTTTTCTGGCCCAGCGCAGCCGGTTTTGCACCATGGGTGCGATTCGTGACACAGTTCTGTTCGGCCAGATGCACCTGCTGATCGGTTTCATCAGTCTGATTGTCTTTGCTTTTTTGACAAACCTGATCCTGGGACAGTTTAAGCCGGGATTTGCCGGTCAACCGGTCGCTCACACCATGCATACCTGGAATTTTGCCGGCATGACCCTGGCGGGGCTCGCTTTTGCCCTGGCCGGTGGATGCCCGGGACGGCAGATGTTTCTCTCCGGTGAAGGGGATGGGGATGCCGCCTTATTTGTGCTGGGGATGATCGTGGGCGCGGGCTTTGCCCATAACTTCGGCCTGGCAAGTTCGCCCAAAGGCGTAGGCCCCTATGGCATAGCCGCGGTCGTTATCGGACTTCTGGTGTGTGTGTTTATCGGTTTTACCATGAGAAAGAAAATTGCATAAGGAGGTAGAAAATGGCAACAACCGTCGATGCAAGAGGGCTTTCCTGCCCTCAGCCGGTAATCATGACATTGGATGAAATCAAAACCGGCAAAGATAAGGATATTATCGTATTGGTGGATACCGGTACATCAAAGGAAAACGTGATGCGGGCCGCCGCCAGTCAAGGATGCCAAATCAATGAGGTATCTCCTGAAGGAGAGGGATACCGTATCACGATTACAAGGGGTTAAACGGTGTTTGGTCTTTTTAGAAAAGAAAAGCCGGATCGCCCCAAAAAGGACAGGAGGACATCAGTAGACCGAGGGATTCTGGTTTTTGAAAATACCAGCGACGTCATACAGGCGGAAAACGTCCTTAAAAAATCCGGCTGGTCCGTTCGGGTGATGGGGCCGCCTCCGGAAATTCAGAGCGGATGCGATCTGGTCATCGAATTTCCGCTAATAGAAGAACTGAATATCCTGCGGGAGCTCGATAACGTTAATATCGCACCGCTATCCGTTGTGCCGGTCACGGCCCCTCTGCTTACACCCGTCGACCTGTTTCATACCAAGGATTTTGGCGATTATCTGATGGTTCGCGCGGCCAACATGAAAATCACCGTCGAAAAAAAAGCCTGAAAATAGTAAACATTTCGGGGGGCGGGTGCCCGGACGTTCCTTTTTTGGCCCTGGCAATGGTGGGAAAAACGTTAGCCGAAGCGCCCAGGCCCAGGGACTTGGGGCATACCCTGTGCGGGTATGCCCTCGAGCTTGCATACGAGGAGTTGCTTCGAAAATGTTAGGCATCGTCGGTACGGTTCCAGACCGTCAGTTTCCGCTGATTCACGGAAAAGTCCGCTGGGTCGACGGCCATATAAAAATAAACGACCGGAGCATTGCCGTAAATCGCTGCACTCCTGCGCTTCTGGCGGCAGCGCTAAAGGCTTCCGAATTCATCAATGGCCCGGAGATATATGCCTTTTTAGTCGGAGACATCGGCAAAGGAGACGGAAGCCGCAAGCTGTATCAGTTTCTCGCGCAGCATTTGTCCGAATTTAATTTTCAGGTATTGACCTTTCATTATCTTCAACCGGATGTGGACTGGCACAACAAGGTGTTATTCGCCGTCGAAACCATGAAGCGGCGGCCAATCCTGATTGCCGATGCCGGATTCATGTATGCTGCGAAAATGAGCGGGCAGGCCCCTTGCTACGATTTTTTCACCCCGGATGTCGGCGAGTTGGCGTTTTTGGCGGATGAGATGGCACCGCATCCTTTTTATACGCGGGGTTTTATTCTACACCAAAATGATAACGTGCCGGTTTTGATCCGGCGGGCTTATCAGCATCAAAATGCCGCCCGCTATCTTTTAGTAAAAGGCAAAACGGACTATATCGCAAATGAAAAGCAAGTTGTCGAAACCGTGGATAACCCATCCTTTGATGCCATGGAGGCCATCGGCGGTACCGGTGACACCTTAACCGGACTGCTGACCGTCTTGTGCGGAGGCGATTTAAAACCGGCAAACGCTGCGGTTCTGGCAGCCAAAGCCAATCGCTGGACCGGTTTTTATGCCAATCCGACACCTGCTACTCAGGTTTACGAACTGATTGATAAAATTCCGCAAGCATTGTCAAAAATACTGGATAAATAACATAAGGAGAATGCCCATGGGGGATACCAAAAGAATACGCCTGACGGAGACGGTGACGGGTGCCGGCTGAGCGTCCAAGCTGCCTCCGGGGGACCTGGACAGGGCGCTGTGCGGCATGGTGTTTCCGACCAATGAGAATGTTATCGTCGGGTTGGATCGTGCGGACGACGCCGGCGTTTACAAAATCTCCGACGACCTGGCGCTGATCCAGACGGTGGATTTTTTCACGCCTATTGTGGACGATCCTTACTGGTTCGGACAAATTGCCGCCGCCAACGCACTGAGCGATGTCTACGCCATGGGCGGGATACCGAAGACCGCCATGAACCTGGTAGCATTTCCGGTCAAACAGATGGAACTGGCGGTTCTGCGGCAAATCATACAGGGTGGGATCGACAAATTGGCCGAAGCGGGCGTTGTTCTCATCGGCGGTCACAGCATCGAAGACAAGGAATTGAAATACGGCCTATCCGTCACCGGATTCGTACACCCGGCACGGGTGCTTACCAAAAGGAACCTGCAGCCGGGAGACCGGCTGGTTCTGACAAAACCGCTCGGCACAGGAATTGTCAACACCGCCATCAAGGCGGGTATGGCTTCTGCGGACCTTACAGGCAAAGTTACCCATTTGATGGCCGCGCTCAACCGAGACGCTGCCGGAATCATGTCGAATTTTAATGTCAGTGCCTGCACCGACGTCACCGGTTTCGGTCTGCTCGGGCACCTTGCCGAGATGGTATGCGGATCAGGCATGAGCGTGCGGGTCTTTTCAAAGCAGGTGCCGGTGATTGCGGAAGCCTTGGAATTCGCTGCCATGGGACTCATCCCCGCTGGCGCATACAAAAACAGGGAATTCCGGGAATCAATGATCGACTTTGCGGAAATGGTGGAGCGTTCCCGGCAGGACGTATTGTTCGATCCCCAGACCTCGGGCGGATTGCTGATTAGCGTGAACGGTCATCAAGCCGGCGAACTCGTTGCGGCCCTGAAAGATGCGGGTATCGGCGATGCTGCCCAGATCGGGGAAATACTGAGCGGCCCGGCAGAGAAAATATGGGTGGTATGAGGTGTTCGAGATAACAGTCACATAGGAGGTTTTATCATGAAGGAAATCGATGCCCGCGGATTGGCCTGCCCGGCGCCTGTGCTTCAAACCAAAGCTACGCTGCAGGAGGAGAATCCTCAAAGCGTAAGAATTGTTGTCGACAACGCGGCCTCCCAGCAGAACGTTCAGCGCTTCCTGGAGTCGCAGGGTTTTCAGACGACGCTTGAACAAAACGGGGATGACTACCTGGTCATCGGAACGTGTGTTTCAGAGCCGAAGGAGCAACCCCGGTTATCCACCGAGCAGCAATCCGATGTAAAGAAGATCATGGTCGTATGCGCCACCGACCGCATGGGTTTCGGAGACGATGAACTGGGCCTGAAGCTGATGATCAATTTCCTGCGCACGCTGAAAGAAATGGGGAATGAGTTGTGGCGACTGGTATTCGTAAACAACGGCGTGAAACTGACGATCGACGGCTCGAAGGTGCTCGATGATCTCAAGGACTTCGAAAATAAAGGACTCAAAATCTTGGTGTGCGGTACCTGCCTGACTCATTTTGGTTTACTTGAAGCTAAAAAGGTCGGGGAAACCACGAATATGCTGGATATTGTCACTGCCATGCAGTTAGCTGACAAGGTAATCAGCATATGATGGCACTTAATAGGGTTTGATTTCTAAGTCGGCAACTGCTTATATAAGAAACATGATGTTTGCATCTATTTGCACTGATACCCCACAAATGGATCACACAAAGGAGGAAACTATGAAATATGGCGCCCGCAACCAAATCCGAGCAAAGGTCAAGAGCATCAATAAGGGGGATGTTATGTCCCTTGTAAAATTTACCGTCACCGATCCGCATGAGATGGCGTCCGTGCTCACCACGGAATCCGTCAACGACCTGAAGCTTAAAAAGGGCGAAGACGTCGAACTGATCATCAAGGCCATACACGTTTTGCCTGTCAAAGAATAATACCTACAATTAACCGGCCAGGGCCTCGAGGTCCGGATCAGGCGCGTCGTCCGTCTCCAGGATGAACGCCAGCCGGTTGCGGTCGGTTGCGAAAAGCTGCATGCGGTTCTCCGGTCATGTCGCGATGATCCGGTTCCTGCCGGGACAATGGGTGAAAACTTGTCCCGACATAGCTTACAAGCGAAGGCGGATTCATTACTCGCGCCGCATGGCGGGATAAGCTCTGTGAAACGCCCAGTGCG
This sequence comes from Deltaproteobacteria bacterium, assembly GCA_013349495.1. Classification (GTDB taxonomy): domain Bacteria; phylum Desulfobacterota; class Desulfobacteria; order Desulfobacterales; family SURF-15; genus DUZK01. The sequence continues at coordinate 24,534 of DUZK01000016.1, read as the reverse complement.
CTTGCCCGCCTCCGGAGGGGACCTGCATGCTGGGTGTTGTGGGGGCTGGGGAGAAAAACCCCCGGCTACCCGATTATCCGTTCCTTTGTAAACTTATGCAGCCTCTATACGCTTTAACCCACTGATATCGATGGATTGTTCCGCTTTCCACAAATCGAACTGGAGCTGCAACCGAAGCCATCCTTCGGGTGTACGACCGAAAACCTTTGACAGTCTTAGGGCCATTTCAGGGCTAATACCTGCTCTGCCGTTCAAGAGGGTTGAAAGGGTTTTCCGAGTAACACCAAGAGCTTCGGCTGCCTCGGTTACGGTTAAATCCAAAGGCTCAACACAAAACTCTCTTATGATCTCACCCGGATGAGGTGGATTATGCATACGCATGGGATACTCCTTTAATGGTAATCTTCATAATTTACGTCGAAGGCATCTCCTTTTTGCAGTTTAAAAGTTACGCGCCAGTTTCCACTTACCTTTACTGACCAAGTTTCTTTACGTTCACCTTTAAGTTCATGCAGATTTAGACCCGGCAAATCCATGTCATCTAAGGTTTCAGCGGTCTCAAGCAGTGCTAGAATTTGTCGTAGGCGCGTTACATGTTGTGGGTTGATACCTGCAGAGCTGCCAGATTCAAATAACCGTTTTAAACCTTTGTGTTTGAATTTCTGTATCATGCAACCGTATTGTAACCAGATACGTAACAGGTGTCAAGGGGTTTGAAGGACTCATCGCTCTAATATTGCGGATAACGCCGCTATTGAGCCGCCGTCGGTTGGGGGCGGAAATTGCATTTATGCAATTTGCCGTGCCAACCGACACAGCGGAGCGAAGCCGCCCAACGGGCGGGGTCGGCTCGAACGGCCTTGCCTTGATGGACGGAGCGCGAGCGGAGCCCAAAAGGCCGTAGGTTACAAAAGCGGTGTTTTGGTGGCGGTAAAATTGTGTAGTTTTTACACACTTTACGGGGTGCCCAGGCTTCGCCCTTTAGGCTGCGCCGGGCAGGCGGGATGTGGGATATGCGATATGGGATGTGGATTGCAGGATGCTGGTTGCTCGTTGATAGTTATATCTAAGTGCCTACTGCTTGTTTACGCTCATTTGGGGTAATAGAATATTTCAATAGAATCCGTAATGTATATCGATATTTTCGTTTTGACATTTCGGATAGTATTGATTATTGAACAATGTACAAATATTAACCTTTCCATTCAAAGGACTACCAGGATGTATCGATTTTACGGCTTTACCTGAGGGAACTTGCGAACAACTACCCGGGTTTGGTAGGCAAAGGACAGCCTGAAAAATCGATATACTCTCCAAATTTATTCCACTGAACGTTTCTGAACCGCTTCAGGCCTGTATCGGATGCATAGGCAGACATGTATGCCTTTTGTAAGATTTTTTTCGGCTGTCCCGCCATACGCTTCCTGCTTAACCGGCTAGTTTAAATATGGCTTCAACCCGAACTCGATTTGATTCATCGTGAAAGGAAAATACTATGTCTGAAGTTATTTTCATTGGAAAGGGCAAAAAGGCCGGTTTCAAAGAAAAGATCATGGGGCTGCTGCCCAACGGCGCCAACCTCAACCTCTGCCTGACGTGCGGCGCTTGCGCTTCGGGGTGCCCGGCCACCGGACTGGAAGACATGGACCCCCGCAAATTCGTCCGCATGATCGCGTTGGGCATGGACGACGAACTCACCAGGCATCCCTGGGTCTGGATGTGCAGCATGTGCCAGCGTTGCACTTATGTCTGCCCCATGAAAATCAATATCGCCGGGCTGGTTTATGAAGGCCGCAAGCTCTGGCCGCGTGAAGAAAGGCCGAACGGCATTCTCAGGTCATGTGACATGGCGCTGAGAAATGCCAGCACCAGCGCCTTGGGAACACCGCCCGAAGACTTTCGTTTCGTGGTGGAAGACGTTCTCGAGGAGGTCCGTGAAACCCAGCCCGGCTGGGAAACATTAGAGGCGCCCATCGACAAGCAGGATGCTACGTTTTTCCTCAGCCAGAATTCACGGGAACCGGTAAGCCTTCCCGACGAAATGATACCCCTCTGGAAAATTCTGCATATCGTGGGAGCCGACTGGACATACGGCAGCACGGCCTGGGCCGGTGAAAATTACTGCATGTTTTTGGCCGACGATGATGCCTGGAAACACATTACCTCGGCTACCGTTAGAAAGGCCGAGGAATTAGGATGCAAGGTTTACCTCAACACCGAATGCGGTCATTCCACCTTTTCCGTTAGGGAGGGTGTACGCAGGTTCAACATCGAAACCGATCTGGAAATCGCCGTGGTCGTCCAGTACTACGCTAAATGGATTCGTGAGGGCAAGCTGAAGGTAAACGCGGACTGGAATAAAGACCTCAAGGTCAAGTTCACCGTACAGGACCCCTGCAACCAGGTTCGCAAGGGGTATGGCGACGAATATGCCGATGAACTGAGGTTTGTGGTAAAAACCGTCGTAGGCGAAGAGAACTTTGTGGAAATGTACCCCAACAAGTCGAACAACTACTGTTGCGGCGGCGGCGGCGGATTTTTGCAGGCCGGCTACCATGAAGCGCGGCACTATTACGGCCGACTGAAACACGAACAGATTATGGACACCGGTGCCGCCTATTGCATCACCCCTTGTCACAACTGTCATGCCCAGATCGAGGATTTGAGCCATCATTTCGCCAAGGGGTCCTATCGTTCCGTGAATTTGTGGTCTGTCATCGCCCTTGCACTGGGTGTGCTTGGAGAAAACGAACGGGTTGATTTCGGACCGGATTTAATCGACATTAATTTACCCGCATAGGGTTAACCGCGTCATAGCAAACAGACCACGCCCAAATTCAAATAAAGGAGAACACCACCATGTCAAAAGATGCAATCGGCTCGGTCATGGTTGTCGGCGGCGGTATCGCCGGGATTCAGGCCTCCCTGGACCTGGCAGACGCCGGTTTTCTGGTTCATTTGGTGGAGAGCAAATCGGCCATCGGCGGAGTGATGGCCCAGTTGGACAAGACGTTTCCCACCAACGACTGTTCCATGTGTATTATTTCACCCAAGTTGGTCGAGGCCGGCAGACATCTGAACATCGACCTGCATACAATGACGGAAATCGAGTCAGTTTCCGGAACCGCAGGAAACTTCCAGGTCAGGCTGCTGGAACATCCCCGCTTTATCGATCTCGAAAAATGCACGGCCTGCGGCGAATGTGCCAAGGTCTGCCCTGTGGAACTGCCCAATATTTTCGATGAGAATCTCGGTAATCGAAAGGCCGCTTATCAGCTTTACCCCCAGGGAATGCCGAGCGCTTACGCCGTGGAAAAAGCCGACACGGCGCCGTGCCGCCTGGCATGTCCGGCGGGGTTGAACGTGCAGGGTTACGTTCAGATGGTCAAGGCCGGTAAATACAAGGAGGCCCTGGAGATTATCATGGAGGATCTGCCGTTGCCCGGGGTTTTGGGCCGGATCTGCCCGCACGGTTGTGAAGATGCCTGCCGGCGTTGCGAGATAGACGAGCCGGTGGCGATCCGGGATTTGAAACGTCTGGCGGCGGATCAGTTCAATGCGCGCGGGATAGAGATCAAATGTTTGCCACCGCGCGATGAGAAGGTGGCGATCGTCGGTTCGGGGCCTGCGGGTCTTTCGGCGGCCTATCATCTGGCGCGCAAAGGTGTGAAGTCGACCATCTACGAGGCACTGCCGGCGGCGGGCGGCATGCTGCGCGTGGGGATTCCGGCACATCGTTTGCCCCGGGAGATACTGGACCAGGAGATTGAGGTGATCACGAACCTGGGGGTTGAGATCAAGACCAACACGCCGCTGGGGCCGGATTTGACGGTGGATGATTTCTTTGATCAGGGTTACAAGGCGGTGTATCTGGCGCTGGGTGCCCACAAGGGGATTGAACTGGGCATACCGGGCGAGAAGTCTGCCGGCGTGCGTCAGGGTGTTGCGTACTTGCAGGAAGTGAACCTGACGGGCCGCGCCGAGACGGGCAAAAAGGTGGCGATCATCGGCGGCGGCAACGTGGCCATCGACGTGGCCCGCAGTGCCTTGCGTCTGGGTGCCGGGGAGGTCAATATCATCTACCGCCGGACACGGGCGGAGATGCCGGCGTGGGAGGAAGAGATCCATGCAGCCGAGTCGGAGGGTGCCAAGATTATGTATCTGGCGGCGCCGCAGGAGGTGCTATCGCGCGATGGTCAGGTGGTGGGTTTGCGCTGCATCCGGATGGAGCTGGGCGAGCCGGATTCGTCGGGCCGCCGGCGTCCAATTCCGATACCGGGCAGCGAATACGAGATCGAGATCGATCAACTGATTCCGGCGATCGGCCAGCGTCCGGATTTATCAACGATCGAGGATATCACAGGTCTCGAGTTTTCGCGCTGGGGCACGATGGAGGTGGATGCAATCACGTATGCCACGGGTCGTGAGGGCGTGTTTGCAGGCGGTGATTTGCAGACCGGTCCGTGGGTAGCGATCGGCGCGATTGCGGCTGGTCGCGAGGCGGCCGAATCGATCGTGCGGTATTTGGACGGTCGTGACATGGCTGCGGGTCGTGAACCGGTTAAAAAAGAAAATCCAGTGTACCGTCCGATTCCTAAAGATGAGCCGAAACGGGCGCGGGCCAAGATGCCGGAGCTTGCCGTTTCCGAGCGCAAAGGCAATTTTAAGGAGGTGGAGCTTGGCTATGATGAGGCTCCTGGCCGCGCCGAAGCTTCGCGCTGCATCAACTGTGGATATTGCTGTGAATGTTTTCAGTGTGTCGGTGCCTGCCTAGCCGAAGCGGTCCAACATGGGATGAAGCCCAAAGCCAAAACCGTCGAGGTGGGTGCAATTATTATGGCTCCCGGCTTTATCCCGTTCGATCCAAGTCCTCACGCACCTTACAGCTATACCGGCTATCCGAACGTATTGACCAGTCTGGAATTCGAACGACTCCTGTCGGCCTCGGGTCCGTTCAGGGGACATCTGGTCAGGCCTTCGGATCACGCCGAACCCAAAAAGATCGCCTGGCTGCAGTGTGTCGGATCCCGCGACATCAACCGGTGCGACAACGGTTACTGTTCTTCGGTTTGTTGCATGTATGCAGCCAAACAGGCGGTTATCGCCAAGGAGCACAGTAACAAACCGCTCGATACGGCGATATTTTACATGGACCTGCGAACTTACGGTAAGGATTTCGACCGGTATGTAAGGCGGGCTGAACAGGAGCACGATGTGCGTTTCATTCGGGCCAGGGTCCATACGGTCGAACCGGCGCAAGACAACAGGCTGCGGTTGCGCTATGTCCTGGAATCCGGCGCCTTGATCGAAGAAACCTTTGACATCGTTGTACTGTCGGTAGGGCTTGCCGCCATCGACCAGACAGTCAACCTGGCTGAAAAACTGGGGATTGATTTAAATGCGCACCGGTTTGCGCGGACCTTGGATCTGGCCCCGGTCGCCACCAGCCGGGAAGGAATTTATGTTTGCGGGGCCTTCCAGGGCCCGAAGGATATTCCGCAGTCCGTCATGGAGGCTTCTGCGGCGGCGGCCGAGGCGAGCATGAATCTGGCCGATGCCAGGTGGTCACTGACCCGCACCAGGGAATTGCCGCCGGAAAAGGATTTCTCACAAGAAAAGCCGCGCGTGGCGGTGTTTGTCTGTAACTGCGGCATCAACATTGGCGGTGTTGCCGACGTACCGGCCGTCCGCGATTACGCGGCAACTCTCCCACAGGTGGTTCACGTGGAAGATAATCTGTTTTCATGTTCCCAGGACACTCAGGACCGGATGAAAGAAGTGATTGACGAAAAGAAAATCAACCGGGTGGTGGTCGCTTCCTGCTCCCCCCGCACCCATGAACCCCTTTTTCAGGAAACCATCCGGGAAGCCGGTCTTAACAAGTATCTTTTCGAAATGGCCAACATCCGGGACCAGAATACCTGGGTTCACATGAGCGATCCGGTACAGGCCACGGAAAAAGCCAAAGATCTGGTTCGAATGGCCGTGGCCAAGTCCGTGCATCTCGAACCCCTGCACGAAGTGCTGCTGGAAGTCAAACGGGCGGCGCTGGTCATCGGCGGCGGGGCGGCCGGCATGGAAGCCGCTCTGGGGATTGCACGGCAGGGCTTTAAGGCATTTCTGGTTGAAAAAAGCGGTGAACTTGGCGGAATGGCACGAAAAATCCATACCACCTGGCAGGGTGAAAATGTGCAGTCCTATCTGAACGATTTGATTGTGAAGCTGGAACATCACCCCAACGTCCGCGTATTTCTGAATACCGAGGCTGCCGCAACCACCGGATCGATCGGAAGTTTTACAACCAAGTTGGTATCCAGGGGTGAAACGGATTCTTCCACCGTTATTGAACACGGTGTTACCATCCTGGCGACGGGTGGCAGGGAATATAAACCCAACGAATACTTTTACGGGCAGCATCCCGGCGTAATGACCCATCTGGAGTTCGATGAGGCTACGGTTCGCGGTGATGGACGCATCCAAACGGCTGCAACCGCCGTGTTCATACAGTGCGTAGGATCCCGGAACTCGGAGCGCCCTTACTGCAGCCGGGTATGCTGTACGCACAGCCTGAAAAGCGCCCTGGCATTAAAGAAAATGAATCCGGAAATAAACGTTTTTATCCTTTACAGGGATATTCGGTCGTACGGCTTCCGGGAAGAGCTTTACATCCAAGCCAGGGAAAAGGGTGTGCTGTTTGTTCGCTATGATCCGGAAAGTCCTCCGAAAGTAGAACTGGAAACTCAGGACCGGCTGGCGCTTACCGTCACAGACCACATTCTCGGCCTGCTGCTGGACATGAATCCGGATCTGCTGATTCTGGCATCGGCTGTTTTACCGAATGAAAACAAAAAGCTCTTTGAGCTGTTCAAGGTGCCGGTCAACGCCGACGGCTTCCTGGTGGAGGCCCACGCCAAGCTCAGACCGGTAGATTTTGCATCCGAAGGGATTTTCATGGCCGGATTGGCACACTACCCAAAATCCATCGATGAGACGATCGCCCAGGCCCGCGCGGCCGTTTCCAGGGCCGCCACAATCCTGTCCCAGGAAGGCATCCGGGCTGGGGGGGTCGTTGCGGACGTGGTCTATCCGGACCGATGCGCCGCCTGCCTGGCATGCGTACGCAGTTGCCCTTACGGGGTGCCTTATATCAAAGACAGTCGGGCGTTCATCCAGCCGTCCGAATGCCACGGATGCGGAGTCTGTGCAGCGGAGTGTCCCCGCAAAGTGATCACGCTGCAACATTTTACCGATGACCAGATTAATGCCAAGATTCATGCCATGATCGAGAAGGAGGCCTGACGCGGTAAGTTTGTGTCAAAAGCGATGCCCATTTTGTCCGCACCAAAATGTGAGGAGTAGATATGAATAAAAGCTTTGAACCTGAGATTCTATCCATTTGCTGCAAATACTGCGCATACGCCGCCGCCGACCTGGCCGGTTCCATGCGACTTTCCTATCCAGCGAATATTCGGATCATACAGGTGCCCTGCACCGGGCGTGTGGACGTGATTCATCTCTTGAATGCTGTTCAAGGGGGCATCGACGGCGTATATGTCGCCGGATGCCTTGAAGGAGAATGCCACTTTGTATCGGGCAATCTGAAAGCCAAAAGCCGCGTGAACCGGGTCAAACAAATCCTTGAAGAGGTCGGCCTCGAACCGGAGCGAGTCGAAATGTACAACCTTTCTTCAGCCATGGGATCGCGGTTTGCCGAAATCGCCGCGGAAATGACCGAGAAAATCCGGCAGTTGGGGCCGAGCCCCCTTAAGTTAAAATTGAGAAAAAGCGCCTGACAGACCCACCGGAGGGAAACGATGATCCGTTTTGTGCATCAGGACTTGAAATTCGTCAAGCGACTGGAAACACTTTACAAAGAAGAGAAAAAGGCCGTTATTGCTGCCGGAAAAGCCGAAGAAATCATCCGTCTACTCAAGAATCAGGGGGATATTCGACCCAGCCAAGTGGTTAGAACAAGGAGTTATACCGAAAAGCGAATTAAAAATTGTATAAAATACGACCTTGGCAGCGGCTACCGCCTCATAACCGTAAAGGAAGGCGAACACCTTTTTATCCTGTATATAGGCAATCATAATGACTACATCCGTTGGATCGAAAACAACAAAGAACTGGAACCTTGCTTAATCAAACATCGATGCACAACCTTTTCGGTGGTGGATACCGAAATTGATTCCGAGGCGCAGCATGGAAATGTCGCTTCGGCAACAGCATCCGGGTATGATGTTGATGAAGAAAATCCGCTGGCGGATTTGGATGACAAGATACTGCGACGTATTTTCTGCGGACTGATCGGTGAAAATCCCTGAACATACAGCGCTCTTAAAAGAGGAGGAGGTAAAGAATGACCAATAAAAAAGTCGGTGCGGTGATGGTTGTAGGCGGTGGGGTCGCTGGCATTAAGGCAGCTATGGATCTTGCAGAATCAGGATTTTACGTTTATCTGGTAGAAAAAAGTCCTGCCATAGGCGGCGTCATGGCTCAGCTGGACAAGACCTTTCCCACCAATGACTGCTCCATGTGCGTTCTCTCTCCCTATCTGGTTGGAACCGGACGGCATCCGAATATCGAACTGATTACGTATGCGGAGGTGGAATCTATCTCAGGTGAAGAGGGCAATTTTAAAGTAAAAGTGAAAAAGCGCGCTCGCAGTATTAACCCGGACCGGTGTACCGGATGCAGGAGTTGCATAGATGCCTGCCCGGTTACCCATCACGCGGTTTTGCCTCCTGAACAGGCACCCGACTGAAGCGATACACAAGATTTTTATGGCTGCAATATTCTCTCGTCGCCCTTCCGGCAAGTAAAGCCGATCTCGTCGAGGTATTCTAGAACCGGGATTCCACCGGTGCGGCCGTAGCCCAGTATTTCCTTACAGTCGGCAAGGGTGAGGCCCCCTTTTCGCACTATTACGTGCCGGATTTTTTCTTTTATTTCCTCCATGGCTTGAAAAGTCAAAAAGCGGTTGTTGTTCAGGCGGATCAATTTATTTTGGCTGTATAGGTGATCGAGCAGCCTCTGGATCTCGTTCTTATTGAACTTCTTCTTGTGGTGTTTCCAGAAAGTATCTGCGCTGAAAGGCACAAAACCGGCATTTTGCGCATAGTCGAATAGTATGGCCGCCAGTTTTTCCAGCTCGGGTAACAGGTGGGCTGAGAAGTTGGGCACCCTGAAGCCATTGTCGGTTCGAGTGAGTTTTCCCTCTTGACATAGTTCCTTCAATATTTTTTGAAATGCCGCACCTTCAACCCGCAGCCTGTCTCTTAATTCTTCGCCGTTCAGGGTCGATTTCAGTGGATTTTCAGATAGGATCTCTTTGGCAACCTTTATTGTGTTCCTCTTCAAGAGTTCATAGCGCTCTTTTTTTAAATAGCCTTGGTCTTCAAAGGAAAGCAGGTCCCCCTTATCAACTCTTGCACTGATCTCAGCCTGAACCTTTTCGATGGGGATGCCGCTATAGCGGGCAATATCCTCGGCTAAGATTAGACGGTCGAGCCTTCTTTTCAGAACACATTCGATTACCGCCTTCAGGTCGCCCTTTTGCATGACTTTAAGATAAGGAAGTATTTTCTCTGCCTTTGCCGCCCGGAATTTCTCCCTAGGCACCTCAAAGACGATTCCACCTCCTGCTACGGTTCTGTTGCCAAGGCGACATACCACAAAAGGGTCCTTCGGTAGAATAGCAACCGGTCTCATCAGGCGAAACTGAACCAGTCCTTTTTCACCAGGCAGCAGATCCTTTTTCTCCATAAGCACCACCAGGGCGTTTATAGCCGAAGTGCCAAAGTGCAGCATTACCCTGTGATGGTTGCAGATGGGCTTTGTCGCATTCTTGAGAACCTCCAGCTCAGCATTGAGAAGATAGCTTGGCCGGACACTCCCAGGCTTCGCCAAAACCATTCCACGTTTTATTGCTTTGAAAGACACGTTGTGGAGATTGATGGCCGCCCGCTGACCGGCAACTGCCTGAGGCACCCTCTCATGGTGCACCTCGATAAATCGAACTCTGGTTTCCCTCTCATCCGGCAAGATATGTATAGTGTCACCTTGACTTAAGGTGCCGGAGAGAACTGTTCCAGCGGCTACGGTACCAAACCCTGTAACAGTCTTGACCTGGTCAATCCAAAGGCGAAAGTCCGCCTTAAGATCTTTGCCCGCCATCTTCTCAAGATCGGACTCCATTTGCCGCAGAATACCCTCCAGTCCCCTTTGATCAATAGCGGAAAAGGCAAGCGCAGGCTTCGCTTCCAGGAAGGTCATCTTCACCGTTTCGCAGATTTCCAGTTCGGCCAATTCCAGGGTCTCCTGATCCACCAAATCCGCTTTGCTCAAAACGATGAAACCGCTTTTGACTCCGAAAAATTTAAGAATTTCCATATGCTCGAGAGTTTGAGGCATGATACCGTCATCCGCAGCCACCACGAGCACAGCCATGTCTACGCAGCCCAGTCCGCGAATAGTGTTCTTGATGAAGTCAGAGTGACCTGGTACATCTATAAGGGCCACCTGCCTGCCGGAAGGCAGCTGCAGCGGGGCAATCGACGATTCTATGGAAAGGCCACGCCGCTTTTCCAGGGGCAAGCGATCAGTATCAATACCGGTCAAACAGCGGACAAGGGCGGTTTTGCCATGGTCCACATGGCCGGCTATACCAACGGTGACATGCTTTTCCACGAGTCTGTTGACCTCACTCAATACCGGTTCAATAATAGATTTGCCCACCTGGGGCATGTTCTCGGTCCATCCAAGACGCCGCATACACTCAAATCGAGCTTGGTTTGTTAAAGGGCTACCTTGGTCCTGAAGGAAGCGACATCTCTTCTCCAAGAAAAGAGAGGGGGGATTTTTCCTTACTGATGCCTGGGTTGTACCCGAGTATCTCTTCTATCAGCCGGTTGATTTTTTTGTAGAGGGAGCGTAGTGGAATGCGAGCAGGGCACACCTCTTCACACAGGCCGCAATCAATGCAGCGTCCTCCCATGTGGACAGCTCGGACCAGGTGGAACGAGGTATCAGGGGGCAGTATCTCACCAAGCATGAGCTCCGCATGCTCCAAACTGCATTCGGTACAGAAGCAGACCGGACATACATCCCGGCACCCGTAGCACCTGATGCAGCGGTTGAAGTGACTCAGCCACCAATCCAGTCGCGCTTCTCTGTGCTGCTCCTCCAGCTCTTCAACCTTCCGGCTTTTGGCCATAGCAGGTGCCGGCTTTCCGTAGTCGAGCGCGTCAGGATAAGGCTTCCAGCATTCACAATACTTGGCAAGGCCTTCCGTGCACGCCTGCCCCAGTATAATCACTTTGTCCTGCTCGAGCTGTTGGTATTTGAAGAGTTCGCGCAGCCCCCTCTCTTCACATCCCCTCACTAAAATACCATAGGCCGCATGGGGATTTTTACGGGCCTGGGCAAGGAGCAACTTCAGGATTGGATAGCGTGCAGGCGTGGGACGCCAGGTCTCCAGTTCCTGAATGTTTTCGAGCGTAAACAAGGTGGGAAACGGAAATCCGCTAGTGGTCTTGTAGGCGAAAAACCCGTCCACACGGCCCCCTTGCAAAAGAATTCGTATCTTGGTATTCATAGATCAGTTCCCAATCGTCGTAATTTAGGGCCCAAATCAACCTTACATATTGCCGGCCAGTAAAGGTATGGCATCAAAAGGCGGTGCCGGACCGAGATGTCTGATGGTTTCTGTGAATTCACGCACCACGCCCGCAAACTTGATTCCCTCGGCCGCCGAGATCCACTCCAGTCGCAGCCTCTTCGGGTCGTAGCCGGCGAAATCCAGCAGGCCTTCCACAAACTTCAATCGTTTCAGGGTCATGTAGTTGCCCTTGATGTAGTGGCAGTCGCCGATGTGACAGCCCGCCACCAGGACACCGTCGGCTCGCTTTTGAAAAGCATGAAGGATGTGGTGGGGGGACACGGTTCCTGAACACGTAACCCGGATAACCCGGATATTTGAGGGATACTGCAGGCGGCTTACCCCGGCGAGATCTGCTCCGGCGTAACTGCACCAGTTACAAAGAAACGCCAGGATGCGCGGTTCAAACTTCTTCTCTTCCATATCCTCCCTCTCTCATGAGTATGGTTTTCAAGCCTCCGCCGGTTCCCGTTTGCACATGCTACCCCGAAAGGCCTTCGTCAATCTGCTTATAGATTTGCTGGTTGCTTAATCCCAGCAAGGTAATCGCCTCGGATGGACACGCCGCCCCGCAGGTGCCGCAGCCCTTGCAGACGGCCTGATTTATCTCGCAGCGGGCTTCCTGTTCCAGATACGAAACGGCCTCGAAGGGACAGCAACCGAGGCAGGATTGGCAGCCGCAGCATATCTTTTTGTCCACCACCGCAACTGCGCCGCCTGCGGCAATGAAGTCTTTGGCGAGAACTCTGGCGGCTCTGGCGGCGGCAGCCTTTGCCTGGGCTATACACTCCTCCGTAGGTTTCGGCCAGTGAGCCAGTCCCGCAACGTACACACCGTCGGTGGCGAAATCCACCGGTCGAAGTTTCATGTGAGCTTCCAGGAAGAACCCTTCAGGGTTCAGAGGCACCTTGAAGAGCTTCGCCAGGGATTCCGTCTTACTTGCCGTAATGGCACTTGCCAGGGTCAGTATGCCCGGCTTGAGTAGGATGGAGCGCTGCAAGGTGAGGTCAAAGACCGTAATCCGGAGTTCATTCGCGACTATTTCCACCTGAGGCTTCCGATCCACATTGAAGCGTATGAACATAACTCCCTTCCGGCGGGCTTTCCTGTAGAGGCCTTCCCTTAAGCCGTAGGTGCGAATATCGCGATACAGGATGGCGACATCCATTTGTGGATTGATTTCCTTGAGACGCAAAGCGTTTTTAATGGAATGGGTGCAGCAGACACGGCTGCAGTAAGGTCGCTCGGGTTCGCGAGAGCCCACACACTGGATAAAGACCGCCGAATTCGCCTGCACCACGGCATCGCACCGCTCCCTGATAGCCTCATCCAGTTCCAGACTCAGATAAATGCGGTCATTCTCTCCATAGCAGTACTCGGTGGGTTTGTGGAAGTGTGCCCCGGCAGCGATGATTGCCACGCCATGCGGAATTTGCTCCTCTATACCATCCGCTTCCACGGTAGTGGAAAAGTTTCCCACAAACCCTTTGACCTCTTTCACTTCTGAATTGAGCCGCATGGTGATTATTGGGTGGGCTTGGACTCTCTGGATTAGTTCCTCTAAAAACGAAGCAATGGGTTCTCCGGTCCAGGCGGTCAGAAGTTTCCGAGCATGTCCGCCAAGGACGTCCTCTTTCTCCACCACCGTAACCGGATACCCCTGATCTGCAAGAGTCAGCGCCGCTTCCATACCTGCAACCCCTCCTCCGATCACCAGACCGCTCTTGGTGACGGGCAACTTCGTCTCTTCGAGGGGCTGCTGGAGTCCAACTTTGGCGACCGCCATGCGCACCAGGTCCTTGGCCTTCCCGGTAGCCGCGTCGGGTTCCGCCTGATGCACCCAGGAGTTCTGATCCCGGATGTTGGCCATCTCAAAAAGATACTTGTTGAGCCCGGCCTCACGAATGGTTTGCTGAAAAAGGGGCTCGTGGGTTCTCGGCGAACAGGAGGCCACCACGATGCGGTTGAGTTTGTGTTTGGCGATGACCTCCTTCATCGTGTCCTGGGTATCCTGGGAACAGCTAAAGAGGTTCTCCTCCACATATTCCACGTAGTGAAGGGTCTTGGCATATTCTTTCACGGCGGGCACATTCACCACAGAGCCGATGTTGACGCCGCAGTGGCAGACAAAGACGCCGATACGAGGTTCTTCACCGGCAACATCGACTTCCTCGAATTCCACCGCTTCCCTGACAAGGCTGGCCCGGGCCGGCGCCAGCAGTGTGGCCGTCTCAGCTGCAGCTGCCGATGCCTCCATGACCGACTGCGGGATATCCTTGGGCCCCTGGAAAGCGCCGCAGACGAAGATACCGGGTCGCGTGGTGGTGACGGGTCGGAACGGAGAAGTGAGGGCGAATCGTCCGTCATCGAGTTCTATGCCCAATCGCTCGGCAAGCCGCAGAGCCGCCGGAGACGTCTCCAGACCCACCGAGAGCACGATCATATCAAACTCTTCTTCAACCCTCCTGCCGGCACCGTCTGTGTAGCGAATGAAAAGGTTGCCCGTCTCATAGACGGGGAAAACGATACTGATTCTGGCTTTTATGAAGCGCACTCCCGATTGCTTAGCCCGGTTATAGTATTTTTCAAAATCTTTTCCATGGGTCCGCATATCAATGTAAAAAATAGCCGTATCCAATGAGCCCTTAATATGCTCTTTGGCCACAACGGCCTCTTTGATGGCATAGGTACAGCACACCGCCGAACAGTAGCCGTTGTCGCAGTGGTTGATATCCCTGGAGCCCACACACTGGAGCCAGGCGATGCGTTCAGGTTCTCCTCCGTCCGAAGGCCTTATCAGCTTACCCCGCGTTGGTCCTGAGGGTGAAAGAATCCGTTCCAGTTCCATGGCAGTGATGACGTTTGGATGACGGGCATAGCCGTAGCTATCGAAACTTGTGGGATCGAATGGTTGTAATCCCGGAGCCAGGATGATGCTGCCCACGTTGAGAGTGATCTCCCGGTCCGTATCTTCGAAATTCACCGCATTGGTGGGGCAGAACTTCTCGCAAGCGCGGCACTTCCCCTTCTCGAAGTAGATGCAGTGATCCTTATCAATGGCATACTTTAGTGGAACAGCCTGGGGATACTTGACATAGGCGGCCTTGCGCTTGTTCAGCCCGAGGTTGTATTGGTTAGCCACCTTGCGGGGACATTTCTCCGCACAAGCGCCGCAGGCAATGCACTTGTCCATGTCTATGAAACGAGCCCTTTGGAAGACCTTTACCTGGAAGTTGCCTGCCTTCCCCGCCACGCTCTGCACTTCCGCCAGAGTGATGATTTCAATGTTTGGGTGCCGTCCGCATTCCACCAGCTTGGGGGAGAGGATACACATGGAACAATCATTGGTCGGGAAGGTCTTGTCCAGAGCACTCATCACCCCCCCGATGGCTTCACTCGACTCAATTATGTACACGTAGAAGCCCGTGTCGGCCAGGTCGAGAGCGGCCTGAACACCGGCAATACCGCCCCCTACCACCATGACAGAGCCCACTAGATTCTGAGAAGAATTCGACATGGTCTTTCCTTATTCCTGCTCACCGATTCAATGATTTGCTTTACAGATCATTCGCTCCTGCCCGTATTCCTCTACTCTGCGAGGTGCTGGTGCATGGCCATGGCTGCGATGCGCCCTTCGCCCATAGCACTGATAACGGTGGCGCCCCCGGAGACGATATCGCCTCCAGCCCACACACGAGCTTTGGATGTTTTGCCCTGTTCATTTACGATGACCGTTCCCCATTTAGAAGTCTTTAAATCGGGAGTTGTTGAGGCAATCAACGGATTGGGAGAAGTCCCCAGGGAAACCACAACCGTATCGACTTCCATGATGTATTCACTGCCGGTAATGGACACGGGGCGCCTGCGTCCGCTCGCATCGGGTTCTCCCAGTTCCATGCGAATGAGTTCCATGGCGGCTACGTTGCTGCGACCGTCACTGATAAATGACGTAGGGTTACACAGGAAATGGAACCGAATGCCTTCTTCCTCGGCGTTTTCCACCTCTTCGAGGCGGGCGGGCATTTCCGATCGTGTGCGGCGGTAGATGACGTAAACTTCCTGAGCTCCCAGTCGGATAGCGCATCGGGCTGAATCCATAGCCACGTTCCCTCCGCCGATCACGGCCACTCGTTTGCCCATCTTTATGGGCGTGGCGTATTTCGGATAGAGGTAAGCCTTCATGAGATTGGTCCGCGTCAGGAATTCATTGGCTGAGTAAATCATATTGAGGTTTTCTCCGGGCACCCGGAGGAACATGGGCAGTCCGGCCCCCGTAGCCAGGTACACGGCATGGTATTTCGTGTTGAGGAGTTCGTCGAGGCTGTAATTGATGCCGATTACGGTATCCAGTAAAATTTCAACGCCAAGGGATTTAACGTACCGCACTTCTCGCTGCACGATTTCCTTGGGTAGTCGGAATTCAGGGATACCATACATCAGAACCCCGCCCGCCACATGAAGGGCTTCAAACATGGTGACTTGATGACCCAAAAGGGCCAGGTCCGCCGCCACCGTCAGCCCTGAAGGACCCGTTCCCACCACGGCCACGTGCTTCCCCGTCGAAGGGGCAATCTCGGGGATGGTCGTCGCTCCTTCCTGGCGCTCCCAGTCTGCGATGTATCGTTCCAGACGTCCTATGGCGATGGGAGCCCCCTTTTTATTGAGGATACAGGTCTTCTCGCATTGCATCTCCTGAGGACAAACCCGCCCGCAAATGCCCGGAAGGGACGTCTTCCTTTTAAGCACTCGCGATGCCCCTTCAACGTCTCCACCCTGCAAGTGTTTGATGAAGTCGGGGATATCGATGTTGACCGGGCAGCCCTGTCGACAGTTGCGTTTCTTACACTGAATACACCGTCCGGCTTCTTCTATGGCCATCTCAAAGGTGTAGCCGGTCGCTACTTCCTCGAAATTGCGCTTGCGCTCTTCGGGCGTCTGCTTGGGCATTTCCAACCGATTCAGATTTAATTTGGATTTTTTACCCCCGGCAGTGCCGTGGGCAGACGTGGGTCCTTTTTCTTCACTCATGTGATGCAACTCCTTTTGTCACTCCCTACCACTGAGAACATCCACGACACTGAAAGCCTTGCTGGAAAATGCTTTCATCGGCATAGCTGCAGCGCCGTGCCATAAGAACTTCCCAGCCGTCCACCTCGTGACCGTCGAACTCGGGACCATGCACGCACGCAAACTTGTTGGTTCCCTTGACACTCAGCCGGCATGCGCCACACATGCCCGTCCCATCGACCATAAGGGGCGTGAGATGCACCATGGTCTTGATGTCATAAGGGCGGGTCATTTCGCTGATGACTCGCATAAGACATAGAGAGCCCATCAAAATGACACGATCCACCGGGCTTTGAGCGAGATTCGCCAGAAGCTTTCGCACAGGCTGTGTTGCACTTGTGGACATGTTTTCCCCGATAGCGCCGATTGCCAGGATTAACCGATCACTGACCCTTTCCAACTCCGACTGACCAAAGCATCGCTCTCGGTCCGGGGCCTGCAGGACGGTAGTGATTCGGTTTTCCTTTTCCTTCAGGCCCTTCAAAATTGGTACAATGGCCGCCACTCCGTATCCGCTTGCAACTGCTGCCACATGACCGTAATGATCCACTTCCGAAGGTTTACCCAGAGGCCCGACGAAATGGGCAAGATGATCTCCGGCCTTTAAGGTGCCCAGCTGATTGGTGGTTTTGCCCACTTCGATATAGACAAAGTCCACGGTTCCTGTTTCGGCATCCCATCCGCTTACGGTAAAGGGGACCCTTTCGCCCTCTTCATCGATGATAAGAATCACGAACTGGCCGGGTTTGCACTTTTGTGCAACGAGAGGAGCTTTCACGCTCATCCGGTGAACCTTCGGCGCCAACTCATTATGTGCAACAATAGGAAACATCCTCAAAATCCTTTTCTACTTTTGCGTTTCTATTCTTGCGGCAAAGATACTACCGTCAGCATCGCGAGCGCCCAATGCGGCCTCAACGATCTTCACAGGAACGGCCACCATTTTGGGCGGCAAAAGATGGCTCATGGAAAGCTGACCTTCACATCTCCACGAGCGGGTCACCACGCGGATCGTGTCTCCAGGTCGGAATCCCATGCTGAAAGCATCTGCGGGATTCATTTCAATGGCCCCGTTGGTGTTGAGCGGGACCAAAGATTCCTGAGCCAAAAGGGGGCCTGCGAAAAAGGGGCGCAGCCGTTCTTTGGTGATGATGGCAAAAGGAAACTCTTTGTCCACAGTTTCTTCAGGTGCTCCGGGAGGTCCTGACTTCCAGGGGACCCACCGGGGCTGGGCATCCGTAAAGAGCACCGGCGTTCCTGGATGGTCTTTTTCGGGGCAGGGCCATTGAACGGATTTACCGCCCAGGGTGACGCCCCTGTAAGCCGGAACCTGTTTTTGGATTTCGCTCAGCACTGCTGCCGCGTTTTCATACCGAAAGTCCGGATGGCCCATTCGCCTGGCGAGTTCCACCAGCACCCACCGTACGGACTTGGCCTGACCCAATGGAGACAGAACGGGTTGAACCGACTGCACCATGCGTTCGCTATTGGTGAGGGTCCCTTCCTTTTCCAGTACGGATGCCATTGGTAAGACTACGTCAGCTCGAATGTTGGGTGGAAGCACATCCTGGACGACCACAAAGTCCAGGGTATTCAGATAAGGTTCGAGATACTTCAGAGAGTTATTTTCAAGGTTTTCCAGAACCAGATAGAGCGTCTTGATTTTTCCTGAAGCCAGTTCGTCGAAGAGAGCTTTGGGCGCTGAAGCATCCACATGCTCCACCTGACCGGGAAGCAGGTGATAA
This sequence comes from Deltaproteobacteria bacterium, assembly GCA_013349495.1. Lineage (GTDB taxonomy): Bacteria > Desulfobacterota > Desulfobacteria > Desulfobacterales > SURF-15 > DUZK01. Next base: position 6,063 of record DUZK01000016.1, on the reverse strand, counting down.
ACCATGCCCATGTCCCAGGCTCCCTGAAAGTTTCCGCTGCCGTAAAGGGGTGCAATGCCTCCGCCCGGTTTTCCGAGGCTCCCTTTGATGTGTGAAAGAGCGACCAGAGCTTCGGTAATTTCGGATACGTGCGGGGATTCCGCCACTCCCAGCCCATAGAGTATGTTCAAGGTTGGGGCCTCGCCCATGATGCAGGTGGCTTCTAAAAGCGCTTCGTGGGACACTCCCGTTGTCCTGGCTACCTCTTCCAGGTCATAGCCATTGAGGCTGTTTCGCAAGGCCTCCAGTTGCGAAGGATAGCGCTTCGCAAAATCCGAATCGACGTGGTTATCATCCAACAGCACTCTGAGGATTCCTGAGATGAGCGTCAGTTCCGTTCCCGGATAATAGTGTAGATTAATGTCGGCATAACGTGCGATGCCTGTCACACAGGGGCTGGCCACGACCAGTTTCGTTCCATTGAGCGTAGCGTCACGAAGGTAGGTCCCGCTGATAGGATGGCTTGCTGAGGGATTAAGGCCGATGGCAAAGGCACATCCCGCCTGATTCAAGTCTTTCAAACTATTGGTCGCTGCCATGATACCGAAGTGTTTGCGAAGGACTTCGGCAGTCGCCATGTGTCCTGCAGGCGTCAAGCACCCGATGGCATTCGTCTTGAGGACACCGCGAGCGAATTTCTGGAGAAGGTAGAGTTCCTCATTAGTGACCCGCGCATCGGTCAACACGGCGACTTCATCCGGACCGAAGCTTTGAAATTTTCCGGCCACCAGATCCAGGGCCTCTTCCCAGGTTTTTTCCGAAAAAATGCCGTTTTCCACAACAAGCGGTGTTTTTAATCGATCCGGGCTCTGGAGATACTTCTTCAGGAGAAAACGGCCCTGAACACAGGCCTGGCCCCGGTTGGCGGGTCCTTTAGGATGAGGCTTGGCTTGAATGATGTCCTCCGATTCGCTCAGTTCAAACACCATCCGGCATCCTGCTCCACAGATGGGGCACAGCGAAGACCTCCGGTTGAGGGCCATTTCCTTGCGGTAGAGGTCCATCACGATGTTCGCCAGATGTTCACAGACCTGCATCACCTGACGGCGCATCTTTCCTTGGTAGGGTTCGATTTTCTCCCGCAATGCCCCGACAGGGCATACATCCACGCAGGCTCCGCAAAACTGGCATCCAACCTCCTCCAGCGGGCGATCAAACGGAGTGCTCACTTCCTGCCGTCCATGGATTTCGCGGAAGACGAGGGCCTTGGCCCCGCGCACTTCATGGCAGATCCGAACGCACCGGCCGCAGTGTACGCACAGGCTGTAGTCGCGCTCAAAGTAATTTCCTCCGGGTTTTGCGGGAGGACGAGCCACCGTGGGGACAAGGTATGGAAAATCGATCCCTACGGAAGATACCAGTTGCTGCAATTCACAGGTTCCGTTGCGGGGGCATCCAAGGCATTCCCTGGGATGTTCCTGCAAGATAAGGCGCAATATTTCCCGGCGAAATTCCAGGACCTTTGGTGTCGCCGTATTCACACGCATTCCGTCGGATACCGGCGTAGAGCAGGCTGCCGGGAGTCCTCGATAGCCGTCGATTTCCACTGCGCAGAGCCGGCAGGAGCCACTCGGCTTTAGCGATGGGTGATAGCAAAGTCGCGGAATGGTAATTCCGGCTTCGTCTGCGACTTCCATGATGGTCTGATTCGACTTTGCGCTCACCTCACGATTGTTGATCCAGAGCCTTAAATCACTCATCTTCACCTCTCGCCTGACTCAAGCATAAAGCACATCAAACAAGCCATTTTCTTTTTTCTATTAATCGGAGAGGGCAGGGGGAATCGAACCTCCTCCCGGTTATTCAGACCGGGCCAACGGGTTTGAAGCCCGCGGGGCGCCCAGCACCTCTGCCCTCGAAATAGAAGTGTATGAATCAGACCGAAGGATTGGAGGCTAGTTGAAAAAACGGAATATGTTTCTGATCGAACTTAGCAGTGGAATAAATCCAATTCTTCGGCCTGGTCTACCAAACCCGGGTAGATTGCTTGAGAACAACTCACGTAAAGCCGAAGAATTTATACATGGGGAGTTCCTTTAACTCCTGCCGGTGCCACTTTAACAGCACAAACCTTAAACTCCGGAATTTTGGCGATGGGATCAAAAGCCGAATTCGTAAGAATATTGGCCGAGTTTTCGGCGAAATGAAACGGTACAAACAACAGCCCGGGCTTTACCTTGTTGCTTATCCGGGCAGGAAGCTCAATTTGACCTCTGCGGGTGGCAAGCTTGACGGCATCACCATCATTAATCGCCAGCGCCTTGGCATCTTCGGGATGAATCTCCACATATCCGGTTTTCTGTTCAGTATTTAGATGTGGTGACACTCTCGTCATTGTGCCGGTATGAAAATGTGCGAACATGCGGCCGGTTGTAAGAAAGTAAGGGTATTCATCGTCGGGCATCTCGGCCGGATCGAGATACTCGACGGCATGAAACAAGCCTTTTCCCCTCGTAAATTGATCTTTATGTAAAAATCGGGTCCCGGGATGGTCGGTGTTGGGGCAAGGCCATTGCAGACCGTCAAGGCCCAATCTTTCATAGGTCATGCCGGCATAGCTCGGGGTCACGGAGGCCATTTCATTGAAAATCGCTTCCGGGCCTGCATAGTTCATTTCGTAGCCCATAGCTGTGGAGAGTTTGGCGATAATTTCCCAGTCGGCCAAAACATTTCCGATCGGATCAATCGCTTTACGGACCCGCAGGCAGCGACGTTCGGTACTCGTAAACGTGCCGTCCTTTTCGGCCACCGAGGCCGCAGCAAACAATACATCCGCTTTTTCTGCGGTTTCGGAAAGGAAAATATCCTGGCAAATCAGAAGGTCAAGTTTTTCCAGAGCCTTGTCAAGATGGTTTTGGTCAGGATCACTCATCTTTGGATTTTCTCCGATTACATACAGGGCCTTTAATTTCCCGTCGAGCATGGCCTGGGTCATATCGGTGATCGTATATCCTATCTGATCGGGCAGATCTTTGCCCCAGGCTTTGGCAAATTTTTCGTTATTTGCCTTAACGTTGACCGGCTGGTAGGCCGGAAAAACATTCGGCAGGCCGCCCATATCACAGGCCCCCTGGACATTGTTCTGCCCCCGTAAGGGATTGACACCGCCGCTCTTTACCCCGATATTGCCGCAGAGCATGGCCAGATTGCAGCAGGATTTGACATTATCCACACCGGTGGTGTGCTGGGTTATCCCCATAGCATAAATAATGGAAGCCGGGGTATTGGTGGCATACAGTTCGGCCATCTTTTTCAGGTCCGTTTGGGCGATACCGGTGATGGCTTCCACCTTGTCCGGGGTATAAGCTTCCACAACCGCTTTGAAGGCATCAAACTCTTCACACCTTTCCTCGACATAGCTTTTGGCATGCCAGTCATTTTTGAGAATGATATGCATCATGCCGTTTAACATGGCCACATCACTTCCGAGGCGCTGGGTAACGGCGACATCGGCAAATCGTGACAGCTGAATGTTTCTGGGATCGGCCACAATCAACTTAGCCCCCTTTTCCTTGGCTTTGAAAACACGCCGGGCGATGAGCGGGTGGCATGCCGAAGTATTGGAACCGGAAATGAAAATACAGGCGGCATCCTCAATTTCGGCGATGGAATTGGTCATGGCGCCACTTCCAAATGCAGCGGCAAGACCTACCACGGTGGAGGAATGACAGTGACGGGCACAGTGGTCGACGTTGTTGGTGCCGATTACCGCCCTGGTAAATTTTTGGATCAGATAATTCTCTTCATTGGTGACTTTGGCTGACGCCAGTACACCGACACTGTCCGGTCCGTGCTCTTCGATAATAGACGTAAGCCTGTCCGCTACGGTCCGGACGGCTTCATCCCAGGAAACTTCCTGCAACTGGCCGTTTTTCTTCAGCATGGGTGACGTCAAGCGCTTGTCGCTGACCACATGTTCGTGGAGGTTCCAGCCCTTGATGCACAATTTGCCTTCATTAACCGGGTGCGTTTTCATCGGCAGGGTGTCAATAAGCCGGCCGTCCATGACCTGGAAAAGGACGCCGCAGCCGCACCCGCAGTATGAACATGTTGAAGAGATTATTTTGTAATCCATGGCGATTGCTCCTTATATAAGGAAATATCGGGCCCGGCCGGCAATCAATTCAGCGGCCTCGTCCAGATTTTCCTTGGTAAAGCAGCAGGGCAAAGGGTATCCCTGCCCCAGCTTGTATCCTAAGAGTATGTTCACGGTTCCCTGTTCAAGCCACGCTTTTACCTGCTGTCGCATATTATCCTCCCTCTATGCTCATGGCATCCTGTGCCGCATGGCATAAATCCGAGATGGCGGACAGGTTAGCAAATCTAAATAAGGGGTTCGGACCTAAAATTCTTATTTTTTCAGTGAAGTCAGTCACCACCCGGGCAAACTTCGGGGCCTCCGCCGAGGATATCCAGTCCAGGTGCAGGCGGCCATCCATCCCTATAAATTTTAACAGTTCTTGTAAAAAAGTTATTCTTTTGATCGTCATGTAATTACCGTACAGGTAGTGGCAGTCTCCGATGTGACAACCTCCCACCAAAACGCCGTCGGCACCGCTTTGAAAGGCTCTTAAAATGTGATGAGGCGATGCTGTTGCTGAACACATGAGACGAATTGGACGAATATTGGGCGGGTATAAAAGACGGCTTACCCCGGCAAGATCTGCCGCGCCGTAAGTACACCAATTACACATAAAAGCAATTATCTTGGGCTCGAATCTATCCTCCTTCACCTTTTTCACCTTTTACTCAATTCCTAAATTAAAAATTTGTCTTTTCTATTTCGGCTACAGTGACATTTCTTGCCTGCTGTCTCGTAAAATGAGTATTTTGTTGTGACAGATCATCTCCCGTGAGCGGGATCTAAAGGATCCTTTGATAATGAGCCTCTCATTTCGTGGAGGTTACCCAAAGCCCCCTGACACATGTCTGATGGAGGGGGCAGGTGGAATCGAACCTCATCCCGGTTTTTCGGACCGGCCCAACGGGTTTGAAGCCCGGCGGGCGCCCAGCACCTTTGCCCTCGAAGTAAAAGTGTAAGAATCAGACCGCAGGATTGGAGGCTATTTGAAAAAACGAAAGATGGTTCTGATTGAACTTAGCAGGGGAATAAATCCAACTCTTCGGCCTGGTCTACCAAACCCGGGTAGATTGCTTGATAACCGCTCACGTAAAGCCGAAGAATTGATACATGGGAAAAGCTCCTTGTGGGAGTGTTTATGATCTTTTAAACAATATAAAAAAATCTAAAATATGTCAAATAGAATATTTTTATAGATAAACAAGTTTTTATTGAAAGAACTGACAAGTGAATATCTTATTTGCTGTGAACGTAATTGGAAGAAGTGAGGATGAGCCAAAAATGACCGACCTAAAACGAAATAACGAGTAAAGCTCCCTGCCGCCCCGAAAACGGGATTTATCCTTTAAGCGTGAAGAATAGAAATCTGCTCTGTTGCCTTGACTTCAAAAACTGTCAAGATTCAAGACCTTACCCCTTTGTTTTTTAAAGATTTTGCGGTGTTCGATTCCGCGCACAATGATGTGGTGTAACGCACCCGCAGCATCAATACCGGCTTTGCGTGGCATACCAATATGAAAAGCCGACTAATAAAATCATGTCAACCAATATATCAATACCCGTCCCCAATTTCTTTGCTAACTGTTTATGGGGTTAATTGCAAGGTCTCGGCTGACGATGGGGTGCTCCAAATAACTCCGCTCAGTTCTATCCGGTCAAAGTTCGGGAACTGTTCCGAAGGTAATAACCGTAAGATGGACACATCGGAATAAAAAAATGTTGACATCAGTTAGTCTTTTTTGTAATTGGATAGTTCCATCAGATGCATCAAGAAGATGCATTTTGCCATTTAACCACCCAAATCTATTAAAAAATAACCAGCCAGGAAGGCATAAGGCATGAAGCCTGCGGAGTCTTTCTGGCTTTTTTATGGCTTTGCCGAAGTCTAATTTCTTATGAACCGTTTTCTATCTTTTATAATCATGATTGTCTGTTGCGCATTC